>JBGAWE010000037.1:0-26488 GCA_044227705.1 Saprospiraceae bacterium | reverse complement strand
GCGACGGACAACTGCGGCACACCCATTGTCACCTTCTCGGAGACGACGGTGCCGGGCGGCTGCACGGACTCGTACTCGCTCGTCCGTTTGTGGAAGGCCACCGACGCTTGCGGCAACTCGACGAACATCACGCAGACCATCACGGTTAAAGACATCACGCCGCCGACCTTCGTGAACGTGCCGACAAACCTGACTGTCGATTTGACGGCCGGGCAGACCATCCCGACGGTCTCCAACCCGACCGGCGTAGACAACTGCGACAACTCCGTTCAAATCACCTTCCTCGGCGAGACGAAGGGCAGTGTCACCGGCACGGGCTATGTGCTGACGCGCACATGGCAGGCCGTCGACAACTGCGGCAACAAGACGACTGGCACCCAACAAATCACCGTCACCTCCGGCGGTTGCCCCGGCTCGGTGGCTTACAACGGACCGCTCTGCACCGGCGGGACGCTCGAGCTGACCGCCACCGGCGCGGCGAACTCGACCTACCTCTGGCTCGGCCCGAACGGGTTCAGCTCGACGCAGCAGAACCCCATCATCCTCGACGCGACACCGGACATGGCGGGCGAGTACACCTGCATCATCCAAACCGGGTCGAATTGCACGGTCGAAGCCCTCGTATATGCGGAAATCAGCGACGTTTTGACCCCGACCATCACGGCCAACTCGCCGGTCTGCCTCGGCGGGCAAATCAAACTTTCCGCGCTTCCGGCTGGCGGCAGCTACCACTGGCTCGGGCCGAACGGGTTCAATTCGAACAAAAAAGACGTCACCATCAACGGCGCGAAGGCCCTCAACGCGGGCATATACTACGTCACCGTCGCCTCGGCGAGCGGATGCGAGGGGACGGCGAGCGTTGCCGTGCAAGTCGCCGCTTTGCCGGTTGCTACTGCCACCTCGAACGGCCCGGTTTGCCCCGGCGCGACGCTCAACCTGACGGCGACGGGCGGCGCGACCTACTCGTGGGTCGGCCCGGCTGGCTTTGTTTCGACAGAGGAAAAACCGTCGGTGGCGAACATGACGGCCGCGAAAACCGGCACCTATTTCGTCACCGTGACGAACGCGGCGGGCTGCACGGCTGCCGCGCAGGTCAACGTGCAACTGAAACAACCGGCCTCCGTCTCCGCCGGTCTCGACAAGACTGCCTGCGCCGGTCAAAACGTCTTCCTGACCGGCGGCGGGGTGGCCAACCAGTTCGCGTGGAGCGGGCCGGGCGGCTTCACGGCGTTCACGACGAACATCACACTGACGGCCGTAACTGCCTCGCAATCAGGTGATTACATCCTAACCGGAACCTCGGCTGGCGGCTGCACGGCGAGCGACACCGTCGCCGTCGCGGTCATCGACGGATATGGAATCACGGCTTCGCCCACGCCGACGAGCTGCTCGTCGCAAGGCTCGATTGATTTGACCATCCCGGTTGTTGGGGCCTACTCGTTCGATTGGGCCGACCTCTCTGGGTCCAACGACCCGCAGAACCGGTCGAACCTCGGGCCGGGCGCGTACAGCGTCACCATCAGTGGACCGGGCGGCTGCCAGCAGGTCATTTCCAACATCATCGTCGAGAACGGATGCGTCAACCCGGCCTGCTCGGCGGACGCGGGCACCTCGCAGCCGCTCGACAACACAATTTGCCTCGCCGGTTCGGCCAGCATCACGGCCACGCCGGACGGCAACGACGTCGTGCCCGCGGGCTTCCAAAAGATGTGGATTCTCGCCCGAACCGGCCTCATCACCGCCGTCTCGGCCACGCAATCGACCTTCCCGGTGACGGCGGCGGGCGACTACAGCATCCACCTGTTGGTCTACAACCCGGGCAACTTCGACCCGGCGCAGGCCATCCAGCTCGGGGTGTCGACCATCCCGAATTTGTTCGCCCAATTCATCCCCGGCGGCGGGACGAAATGCGGCGACCTCGAGCTGCCCGGCAGCCTCTTCACAGTCTCGACGGGGGCGACGGCGACGGTCGCGCAGGCCATCTTCGACAACTGCGAACTGCACAACGGCAAGGCCATCCTCTCGCCGTCGTCGCTCAATTTCACCTGGCCCGACGGCTTCGTGGGAAGCACGCGCGACTCGCTGGCGAGCGGCACCTATGTCGTCACCGTCAACGACGCGGGCGGTTGCACGTCGACGCTCTCAGTGACGATTGACAAAAAATGCAAGTGCGACCCGCCCGCCATCACCGGACAGAACATTGTGAAGGCGACCTGCGGCAACGCCAATGGCTCGATTGAGATTTTGACCGCCTACGCCCCGGATTTCTACGATTACCTGTGGATTCCGGCGACCGGTACGGCCAATGCGGCGAACAACAAGCACACGAACCTGCCCGCCGGGCAATACCTCGTCCGCGTGATCTTCCCGCTCTCGCCCGACTGCCAGACGACGGTCAACGCGACCGTCGGCAACATCGACGGGCCGACCATCGACTCCGTCGTGACGACGAAGGCGACCTGCACCAACTTCGACGGAGGCGTTAAACTCTACCCGGCGAACTGGGAGTACAAGTGGACGCTCGACGACAAAATCGCCGCCGAGCGCAACGACTTGCAGGCCGGCATTTACGAGGTCGTCGTGACGAACCCGGCCGCGCCCGACTGCCCGGACGTGATTTCGGTGGAAATCAAAAAGCAGAACCCGCTCGACATAGCGGTCGAGCCGCTCGCGCTGCCCGAGTGCGGCCTGTCGAATGGCTCGGTGCAAATCCACGTCTTCGGCGGCAGCGGTTTCTACCAGTATTTTGTCAACGGGCTGGTTGATTCTGTGGTGAACAACCTCGCGGCGGGGACCTACACCGTCAACATCATCGACACGCAGAACGGCTGTTCCCAGTTCGAGGCGTTCACCTTGCCGACCAACCTCGGGACAGCGACGGTCAGTGCGCCGACCGAAGTTTCGACCTCCTGCTATGGCGAGAAGGACGGAAACCTCGTCTACAACATCACCTACTCGCCCGATTTCGTCAGCCCGGCTGACATCCAAATCGTCCGCTCGAACGGGCAAAAGGCATTCAACGGCGACCTAGCGCCGGGCAGCTACTGCCTCGTCGTGAAGGACGGGAACAACTGCATCGTTGGTCAATCGTGCTTCACGGTCGTCGAACCCGACAAGATTCAGGTTGCGGCGGCGGTGGCGAACGTCACCTGCGCGACGGCGGGCAGCATCAAGCTGACGGCCTCTGGCGGCTCGGGCAGCTTCACCTTCGACTGGGCCGACCAGTCCGGGCCGAGCAACCCGAAAGACCGCTCGAACCTAACGCCCGGCTACTACTCAGTGACGGCCACGGACACGAAGGGCTGCGCGGCGGCCCTCGACAGCCTCGTGGTCGGCGACCAGTGCGGCTGCTCGGCGGCCGTCGGGACGGTCTCGGGCAGCGCGTCACCGGTTTGTTTGGATGCAAACGGAGCGGCATTCCTCGTGCCGACAATTGGCGGCGCGGCGAGCATCCCACCGGGCTTCCAGACGGCTTGGATTTTGACGAGCGGCAACGGCCTCGACATTGTTTCGGTGCAGCCGTCGTCGCCCAATTTCACGGTCAACGGGGCGGGCAGCTATGCCGTCCACCAATTGATTTTCAACCCGAACACGCTGACTGTCAGCCAGTTGGGCAACACGGTTTCGACCATCTATCAACTCACCGCCATGCTCATCCAGGGCGGCGGCGGCATCTGCGCGGCGGTCGACGTTGACGGCGCGACCTTCTTGGTGAAAGACTGCACGACGGCCTGCACGGAGCCGGTCGTATCGAACATCACGATTCAAAAATCGACCTGCGGCGATGCGAACGGCTCGGCCACGCTCAACATCGCAGGCGGCACAGGCGGCCTCAATTTCGCGTGGTCGCCCAATGTCGGCTCGGCGAATTCGGCAGGCAACGGGCGGACCTCGCTCCCGGCGGGCGCCTACAGCGTCACCGTCAGCCAGCAGGGCAACCCGAGCTGCAAGACCGTCTCGACCTTCATCATCGAGAACATCGACGGGCCGACAGCGACGGTTTTGACCAACAAACCAGCGACCTGCGCGGCCTCCGACGGCGTGGTGACGCTCTCGCCGAGCAACCTGACCTATGTCTGGAGCGACGGCAGCTTCGGCTTCAGCCGGACGAACCTGAAGGCGCAGACCTATTTTGTCACGGCGACGGACGCGGCGACCAACTGCTATCAAGTCATCGAAGTGACGGTCGGCGAGGACAACCCGCTGACGGCCTCGCTCATCGACATCACGAAGCCGACCTGCGGACAGGCGAACGGCGCGGCGACCATCGCGGTCGACGGCGGCTCGGGTAGCTATTCGTTCGCAGGGTGGGGGAGCGCAGGCTCGCAGGACAACCTGACCGCTGGCACCTACGACGTGACCATCACAGACAACTTGACGGGCTGCGTCCATCCGATGTCGTTCATTTTGGAGAACGAAATCGCGGCAGACGCGACGGTTTCGCTGTCGGCGGATACTGTTTCGACGAGTTGTGTGGGCATCCTCGACGGCAAAGTTGATTTCACCGTGACGACAGCGGCGGGCTTCCTCAAACCCGAATCCATCCAGATTTTTGACCAAAACCACGTCGTGGCGGTCAACAACCAGCTCGAACCGGGCAAGTACTCCATCGAGGTGAGCGATGCGACGGGCTGCATCGCGGCCATCAAACCGTTCGTGGTCGTGATGCCGAAGGCTTTGACGGTCGATGTTCTCAAATCGAACAAGACCTGCTCGGCGGGCGGCTCCATCACGCTGAACATCAGCGGCGGCACCCCGATTTCGGGCGGCTACTCGGTGAAATGGGCCGACCTCGGCGCACAGCCGAACCAACCGGCGACGCGCTCGAACCTCAATCCGGGCAGCTATTCGGCCGTGATCACCGACAAAAACGGTTGCACGGCTGCCATCGGCCCAGTCGTCATCGCCGACGAATGCGCCTGCCCGGCTGACGCTGGCTCGGCGACGACCACGACTCCGGTCGTTTGTCTGGTGAACGGCTCGGCCTCGATTTCGGTCTCGCCGCAGGGCGTGAACCTGCCGGGCGGCTGGGTCTCGGTCTGCCTGCTGTCGAAGCTGCCG
Source organism: Saprospiraceae bacterium (assembly GCA_044227705.1). GTDB lineage: Bacteria > Bacteroidota > Bacteroidia > Chitinophagales > Saprospiraceae > JANOQP01. The sequence continues at coordinate 21,427 of JBGAWE010000037.1, read as the reverse complement.
GGGATGGTCGTCACGGCCTCTCACCCCAGCCCGAGCTTCACGGTGACGACGGCGGGCGACTACATCGTGCAGACTTTGGTCTACGACCCGGCGACGTTCGACATCAACAGCATCGTCCTCGGCACGACGACGGCCTATCAGCTCAACAGCCAGTTCATCGGCGGCGGCGGCTCGATTTGCGCCGACATCGACATGACGGGCGTGGCCATCACGGTCAACAACTGCACCCCGACGGCTTGCGCCAAACCGCAGGTCACGGGCGTGGTGACGAAGGACGCGACCTGCGGCCAGCAGAACGGCTACGCCGAAATCAACCTCGTCGGCAACCCGAACGACTTCCAGTTCAGCTGGGGCCAGCCGGGCATGACGCACCGCATCGAGGACAAGCTCGCAGCCGGCGCCTACGCGGTGACGGTGACGGTCGGCGGCGACACTTGCGCGACGGTCGTGACGGTGGTCATCGGCAACGTCGACGGGCCGCAGGCGACGCTCGTCTCCTCTGCGATGGCCGACTGCGGCGTGCCGAACGGCAAGGCGACGCTCGCCCCGAACAACTTCACCTACCTGTGGGACGACGGCAAAACCGGCAAGTCGCGCACCGACCTGATGGGCGGGCTGCACGTCGTCAGTGTGACCGACCCGGCGACTGGCTGCGTCAACCTGTTCGAGGTGAACATCCCGACGAACAACAAGCTGACGGCCAATTTCACCGTCAACACCCTCCCGGCCTGCGGCCAGGCGAACGGCACGGCGACCATTGACGCGACGGGTTTGACCGGCCTGACCTATTCGTGGAGCGGCTCGGCCTCGACGACGAACACGGCCAACGACCTCGAGGCGGGCGTTCAGTCGGTGACGATTACGGGCGCGGGCGGCTGTGCGGACACGGTCTCGTTCGCCATCGCCAACTCGAACGGGGCGGCGACGGTGACGATTTCCTCGGTGAAAAACCTGACTTGCGCGGGTTCGCCGACGGGGAAGGTGGAGTTCTCCGTGAGCTACGGGGCGGGATTTGTGCAGCCTTCCTCGGTGAAAATCGAGGACGCGGGCGGCAACACCTTCACCAACGGCCAACTGGCGGCGGGCGACTACTGCGTGCTGGTCTACGACGGCAACAACTGCGTCAGCGGCTCGGCCTGCTTCTCGATTTTGGGTGTTCAACCCATCGAAATCGGGGCGGCGGTCGAGGACGTGACCTGCGTCAACGGCGGTCAAATCGACTTGACCATCACGGGCGGCACGGCCCCGGTCTCGGCAAAATGGAGCGACCTCGGCTCGGCCTCGATTCAGCCGATTGACCGCATCGGGCTGGTGACGGGTGCCTATGCCGTCACCGTGACCGACGCGAACGGCTGCTCGGCGAACGCCAATTTCAACATCGGAAACTCGTGCACGGCCTGCATTCCGCCGGTTTTGGCCGGGCTTTCGATTGAAAAAGCAAAGTGCGGCGACTCGACGGGCATGATTGCCCTGAACGTGGTCGGCGGCAACGACGGCGTCGATTTCACATGGAAACCGAAGCTCGGCCTCTTCTCCGCCGACAGCTCGTCGACCATGAACATCCCGGCCGGCCTTTATGAAATCACGATGGCGTGGCACGGGACGAACTGCGACACGACCATCAAAGTCGTCGTCGGAAACATCGACGGGCCGCAACCGACCGTCCTCGAAATCCCGGCGAACTGCGCGGCGGCCGACGGCCAGGCGTACCTCTCGCCGAGCGGCCTCGAGTTCGCGTGGCCCGACGGGCAGAAGACCGACACGCGCACCGACCTCGCGGCGGGCGATTACTTCGTGACGGCGACGGACGCGACGACCTCTTGCGCCTCCATTATTAAGGTGACGATTGGGAAGATTTCCGGCTCGCTGTTCGTGTCGCCCTTCGTCCAGCAAAACCCGAACTGCGGGCAGAGCGACGGCATCGTCGAACTGCAGGCCGACGGCGGCAGTGGCGATTACAAGTTCCTGTGGTCGGACGGCTCGACGCTGAAAACCCGGACGGACATCAAATCCGGCGGCTACTCGGCGACCGTGACCGACAACCAAACGGGCTGCACGGCCGTCGCCAACTTCGTCGTGACCGACGCGGCGGGCGGCTCGGCCTCCATCAAGAACCTCGCCTCGAAGATTTCGACGAGCTGCGCCGGTTCGGGCGACGGGAACGCCACGTTCGACGTGACCTATTCCAACTCGTTCAAAAAGCCGTCGTTGGTGAAAATCATCGACTTCGCCAGCGGTTTGGAGGCGGTGAACGGGAACTTGAAGCCAGGTTTCCACGCCGTCGTCATCTTTGACGCGAACGGCTGCCTGATTTCCCAAAAGCAATTCGAGGTCATCGAACCGAAGCCGCTCGAACTGGAAATCACCACGACCGACCAGACCTGCGCGGCACAAGGCAGCATCTCGCTGACGGCGAAGGGCGGCACGGCGGCCTACAAATTCGACTGGTTCGACCTACCCGGATCAGACGATGGAGCCGCTCGCCCGGCCGTCGACGCCGGCATCTACGCCGTCACCGCGACCGACTCGAAGGGCTGCACGGCCGTCAACCAAGCCGTCGCGGTGGGAAATACCTGTTTCGCGCAATGCTCGGTTGCTGCTGGCTCGGTTAACTTCGCCGCTGCCGACACGCTGTGCTTGGATAATCAGAGCGCTCAAATCGTGGCCGTCCCGGACGGCACAGCGGTCGTTCCTGCCGGTTTTGTAATCCAATACGTCTTAAGTTCGGGTGCCGACCTCGTGGTCGAGCAAGTCGCAAACACGCCTTCATTTGTTGTGAGCGAGGCCAAAACTTATCATGTCCATCCGATTGTCTACGACCCAGCGAAGATGAATTTGCAACAAACACTCCTCACCGTCACGACGGTGCTTGGCTTGAATTCCCTGTTCCTCCCGACCGGCGCGATTTGTGGCGACATCGCCACCGACGTCCCCGCTTGTATCGTCAAAACCTGCGCGAAGCTCGGCGACTGCCCGCCGGTCGTCGACACCGTCCTTGTCGTTAACGCCCAGTGCAACCAAGCGACGGGCGAGGCGACCATCGTCATGGCGACCGGCTTCCCGTGGACGTTCCAATGGCAGGGCGGCGTGACGGCCGTCGGCAACCACGCCACGGGGCTGTTCTCCGGGATTTACAACTGCACCGTCACCGATCCGGGCACGCCGGGCTGCGCGACGAACGTCACCGTCGTCGTCGGCAACACCGACGGGCCGCAACCGACGAGCGTCTCCATCACCCCGGCGACCTGCCTGCTGACGAACGGCGCGGCGACCATCCTCCCCGCGACCGGGCTGACCTATGCATGGGACTTCGGCGAGTTCGGCAACGAGAAAACCGGCCTTTTGGCGCGAACTTACTCTGTTATCGTGACCGACGGCTCGGGTTGCTCGAACATCATCCCGGTCGTCGTGCCGACGGCGAACCCATTGGAAATGACGGCCACGAACGTCACGACGAGCTTCTGCGGCCTCGCCAACGGCTCGGCGACGATGGTCGTCACCGGCGGTTCGGGCAACTACCTGTTCTCGTGGGGCACGTCCGACCCGACCTATTCTGGCTTCTCGGCGGGGACGCAGCCGGTCAACGTGATTGACCAAACCTGGGGCTGCCAGGCCTCGACGACGGTCACGATTGTCAATGTCGACCCGACAGCGACCATCACGAAGACGGTGATTGACCCGACCTGCCAAGGCGGCTTCGGCTCGGTGAACGTGCAAACAGTGACCACGCCGAGCTTCCTGCCGAACATCAAGGTGCAGGACCTGCAAGGCGTTGACCAGAACATCAACCAGCTCGCGGCGGGCACCTATTATATAAAGGTGTTCGACCCGCACGACTGCCTCGCGGCGATTGACTCGTTCGTCGTCAGCCAGCCGGACGCGATTTCCGGGACTTATCAGATGACGCCGGAGGGCTGTTTCGGCCAGCTTGGGAAGGTGACCATCTTCCCCGTCGGCGGCAACGGGACGCAGTTCGATTTCGTCTGGAACGACCTCGCGCCTGCCACCTCGCCCGCCGTCCGCACCGACCTCCACGCCGGAACCTATCAGGTGACGGTCAGTGACGCGCTCGGCTGCACGGGCATCGTCTCCGGCATCGTCGTGACGAACGACACGACGGGCTGCGGCGGCTCTAACCCGAGCTGCCAAGTCTCGGCTGGCACTTTGAAAGCGGTGCAGCCGGTTCCGTGCCTCCCGGCGGGCGGCTCGGCGAGCATCGCGGCCGAGTTCGTCACGCAGCCCGTCCACCCGGCGACGTTCCAAAACACCTTCCTTTTGGTGAAAAACGGGGTGGTTTTGGCTGTTTCTGCCACCCCGACCTTCTCGGTCTCGGCGACGGGAGCCTATTCCGTCCACACGATTGTGGTCAACCCGGACAGCGTGAACCTCGCTGCGCTCATCAACCCGACGGTCACGACGACCGGCCAGTTGGTCAGCAGCTTGGCCGGAAAATGCTTCGCCATCGACCTCGTCGGCGCGGCGTTCAACATTCAGGCTTGCACGACGGGCGGTTGCACGGCGGCGGCCGGTTCGCTGGTAGCGGTCGCGCCGCCTTGCTTCGACGCAACGCCCATCAACATCTCGGCCATCATTGGAACAGCGGCGACGGTTCCGGCCGGTTCGCAGGTCGCGTATCTATTGGTGAAAAACGGCGTGGTGACGGCGACCTCTGCCTCGCCCAGCTTCTTGGTGAATTCGACTGGCAACTACGCCATCCACACCCTCGTCTTTGACCCGGCCGATTTGAACATCGCGGCCGCCGTCGGGCAGACGTTGAGCGGGATTTCCACCAGCTTGAATGGAAAGTGCTTCTCGCTCGACGCCGTCGGCGCGACGCTCGTCGTGAACGGCTGCACCATCGTTCCGCCCGGTTGCGGGGCGAACGCGGGCATCCTCGTGCCGTCGCAGAACCCGGTCGAGCTTTCGGCCGCTGGAACGGCGACGGTCTCGGGAACGCCGCAGGGCGGGAACGTGCCGACGGGCTTCCAGAAACTTTACCTGTTGTCGGTGAACGGGACAATCACGGCCACGTCGGCGTCGGCTAGCTTCAATGTCTCGGCCATCGGCACCTATTGTTTGCACGGCTTCGTGTTCGACCCGACGACATTCTCCGCATCGAGCATCGTGAACGGGACTACTACTTTGACCCAGCTTTCCGCCCTCATCGCTGGAAAATGTGCAGGCCTCGACCTCGCCGGAAGCTGCATCGATGTGAAAAAGGCGACCGACACCTGCGACGAGCCGACGTTCAGCGTCTCGACGACGGATGCTTCTTGCGGCAACTCGACCGGCACGGCCTCGGTCACGGTTCCGGGCAACGCGGCGGATTTCACCATCTACTGGATGAACGCGGCGGGCGACGTGCTCGGCAGCGGTGCGTCCATCGCCAATCTGGCCGCTGGCCAATATGTGGTCGAAGTCCAGCGGACGGCGCAACCGGATTGCTTCACCGACAAGGCCTTCGGCATCGGAAACTCCGATGCCCCGGCGGTTTCCATCGACTCGACGCACAACGCGATTTGCACGAACGTGGCGGGCTACGCGAAGCTCTCCTCGCCGGTCGCGGGCGTGCAGTTTGTGTGGAGCAACACGGCCACCGGGCCGCTCCAGCCGAACCTCGCGCCGGGCATCTACACCGTCACCGCGACGGAGCCGGGCAACGCCTGCCCGCAAATTTCCGTGGTTGAAATCCTCACGACCGACCCGCTCGAAGTCTCATATCACATCAACGCGCTGCCGTACTGCAACCAGCCGCTCGGCTCGGCGACCATCATCCCGACGGGCGGCTCTCAGAACTACGCGACGACGTGGGGCGGCCTCTCGGCGAACAACTTGTTGCCTGGAAATCAACAAGTTATCGTCGTCGATTTGAGCTGGGGCTGCGTCGATACGGTAAACTTCACCCTGCAAAACATCCAGCCGACGGCGACGGTCGACATCACCTCGACCACCCCGACGGGCTGCGCCGGCGGCAACAACGGCAAGGTTAAATACGTCGTGACGGCGGGGAACACCTCGCTCGGCGGCTTCATCTCGCAGACACTGGATTTGACGAACAACCTCGTCGACGAGAACAACCTCGCGGCGGGCGATTACCACATCAAGGTCATCGACCAGAACACGGGCTGCGTGATGGCGGACGTGCCGTTCACCATTTCCGACGGGACGGGCCTCGCCGTCACGGCTGCTGTGGTCAATCAAACTTGCACCTCGCTCGGCTCGATAGACATCACCATCGGCAACGGCTCGGGCATCTACGGCTACGCATGGAGCGACCTCGGCAGCCAGACTTTCGACCCAGAAGACCGGGTCGACCTCGTGGCCGGGAGCTATTCCGTTACTGTGACCGACGCGACGGGCTGCACCGGCGAGACGACGGCGGCCGTCCTCGACGACTGCTCTGGCGGGCCGGTTTGCACCGCGAACGCGGGAACTGCCGTGCCGACGCAAGCCGTGGTCTGCCTGCAAAATGGTTCTGCTTTCATCGGCTCGACGCCTTCGGGCATCTCTCAGCCGACTGGCTTCCAGACCGTCTGGATTTTGGTGGAGAACGGGCAGGTCGTGCAAACCAACTCGGTCGCGCCGAGCTTCGTGGTGACGCAGACCGGGTTTTTCTCGATTCACACGGTCGTCTACCACCCGGATTCGACGAACATCGCCCTTCTGACCACGCCCCTCCAGTTCTTGCAGGAATTCACACAGACCTGCGGTGCCATCGACGCGGCGGGCGCGAAAGTGACCGTCGAGAACTGCACGAACTGCACCACGCCACAGTTCGCGGGCATCGTCGTGACGAACGCGCTCTGCGGCCAGCCCATCGGCTCTGCCGCCGTCTCGATGGTCGGCGGGAACGCGGGCTTCACGTTCACCTGGTCGGGCAACGTCTCGACGACCAACCAGGCGACCGGCCTCGCGGCGGGCGCCTACTCGGTGACGGTGACGAAAATCGGCAACCCGCTCTGCGTCAACGACACCACGATTTTGGTCAACAACACGGACGGCCCGGCCGTCTCGGTCTCCTCCTCCAAGCCGGCGACCTGCTTGCAGGCCAACGGCGCGGCGACCCTCCTCCCGGCCAATTTGACCTATCAATGGATGCCGCTGGCGGGTGGTTCGACCTTTACGGGCGGCGTTCAGACCGCGCTCCTCGCCGGTCAATATGTCGTCACGGCCACAGACCCAGCGACGCCGAACTGCCCGACCGTCATTTTGGTCAACATCTCGGCGAACTCGCCGCTCGTGGCCACGGTGAAAATCATCAAGCAGCCGAACTGCGGGAAGAACACGGGCATTGTCGACGTCGACGTCATCGGCGGCTCGGGCAACTACGCCTACTCGCTGGGCGGCAACGACACGATTCCGAACCTCTTTGCGGGCAATTACACCGTTTCGATTACCGACATCACCTCGGGCTGCACGGCAGAGGCGACGTTTATTTTGACCGACACCCCGCTCACGGGCGGCGTCGATTCCTTGCAAGTCTTCCCCGGCAACTGTCCGGGCGGGCAGGGCGGCTTTGTCTCGTTCAAAGTCCCGGCGGGCTACGGCTTCCAAATCCGCGACACGACGACCGGTTTGCAGGTCTTCAACAACAACCTGCCGAACGGCGTCTACGGCATCTACGTCACCGACTCCGACGGCTGCGCGCTCGCGCCGGTCTATTTCACGATGACGAACCCGGCCCCGATTCAGATTTCGGCAGCGGTGACGGACAAGACTTGTCTCGCTGGCGGTCAAATCAACCTGACGGTCGCGGGCGGCAACGGCGGCTTCACTTTTGACTGGAACGACCTCGCCGGGCCTCTGAATCCTGAAGACAGGACGGGGCTTGAGGTCGGCTTCTACGCGGTGACGGTGACGGACTCGAAGTTCTGCAAGGACACGCTGGCGGGCATCCTCGTCAAGTCGAAATGCTCCGAAATCGACACGATGCAACTGATTTTGCCGGTCAACACGAGCGACACGGTCTGCGTCGATGCATTCGCGGGCTTGCCCGGCTTGACCTACAGCCTCCTGCCGACCGGCACAACCGGCAGTTCTTCTTATGGAAACTGGACGCTTCTGCCGACAGGCTGTGTCGTCTACAACGCGGGCGGCACGGACGGCTATAACATCGACCAGTTCTGCGTCGTGACGACCGGGCCGGGCGGCTTGCAGGACACGACCTGTGTTATCGTGAGCATCTCGGCGAAGCCGGTGACGAACGAGCTGGTTCAGTTCACCGTCGTGGCTAACGGCTCGGCGACTGCCTGCGGCACCATCCCAGCGGGCTTCCAGAACCCGGTCATCGTGCTGGCGAACGGCGGCTTCGCCGGGTCGGACAACTACGGGACGTACATGCTCAACACCCAGACGGGCTGCCTGACCTTCTCGGCGGGAAGCCAAACGGGCTTCAACGTGGACACGATTTGCGTCTCCGTCTGCGACACGGCGGCGGGCAACTGCCACGTGATTTGCTACGTCCCGACCGTCCTGCCGGACACGGCCTGCGGCGACCTCATCATCCCCGACAGCCTTCAGCTCATCACGACGGACTGCCCGGCGGGCGCGGATTATTGCCTCGGCATCAAGTATCAGGACATCCTGAACTACAACATTCTCGACAACGGCCTGCCGTACACGGGCGGCCTGCTCGGATGCGACAACCAAGCGATGGTGGCCTACTCCTACCTGCTGCTGCCGGGGCAAGGCTCGACTGCCCTCGGGCCGTACACGCTCTCGTCGTGGACGGTCAACGGGCAGGTCTTCAACGGAAGTTTTGAGAACATCGACAGTTTGGTGGTCCTGCTCAACCAGTCGGACACGTCGAGCGGCAACTGGGTCGTCGCGCCCGGCTTCGTCATCACCGGCGGCAACCCGAACACGAACTACGGCGACATCAAGGTGACGCAAAACGCAACCGGCGCGACCGCCATCCTCAAGCCGAACCTGCAGCTCCTGCCGCTCGGCTCGAAGCTGCACCTCGAGGTCGGCCCGCACGAACTCATCTTCAAGCGGATTCAAACCGGCTGCTCCGACACGCTCTTTGTCGACGTGAAATGCCAGCTCTGCCCCGTCCTCTACAACGGCCCGACCGATGTGCAAGTGAACGACTGCGACACGCTCGTCGAGCTTTGCCTCAACATCCCGCTGTCGAAAATCCACGACTACGTCATCTCGGACAACAACGTGCCGTTCACCCCGACGTGGTTCGCCTGCGAGACGGACACGATGGTCTGCTACAACTACGCCGTCCTCCCCGGCGCGGGGACGCAGGGGCCGTTCACGATGTCGAACTGGACGGTGAACGCGCAGGTCTTCAGCTTCCCCTTCCTCAACCCGTCGGCGCTGCTCGACACGATGAAGGTGAAAGACCCGACCGGCGGCTGGGCCATCAACACCTCGACGCTCTCGATTTGCGGCGGAAACTCGGCCAACACCTACTCGAACATGCTCGTCAGCCAGTCGGGCAGCCAGGTGGCCGTGCTGCAGCCGAGCAACAACTACATTCCCGTGAAGATGTCGATGATGCTCGACACCGGCTTCCACTCGCTGCGCTTCATCGACACGCTGACGACCTGCGACACGACCATCTTCTTCTTTGTGAAATGCCCCGACGTGCCGACCAACGACACGCTCATCACGGTTCAGGAAGGGAACTCGATTGTCTTCTGCGTCGACCAGAGCCTCGTGAGCAACCCGACGACACTGGCCAACTCCTGCCCGCAGAACGGCGGCGACAACTCGACTTGGGTTTACAACACGAACACATGGTGCGTTGAAATCACCGGCCTCCAGTTCGGTCAGGACACGATATGCCTGACGCTTTGCAACGACGCGGGCGAATGCAGTTCGACCACGGTTTATGTGAACGTCACGCCGAAACCGGACACGCTGACCCTGACCCTGCCGGTCGGCCAGCTCGACACGATTTGCCTCAACACGAACCCGAACCTCGTGGTGACCAGCATCGTGAACAACTGCCCGATTTTGAGCGGCGTGATTGTCGACATCACCCCGATTCCGGGGACCAACTGTGTGGAAATCAACCCGTTGGCGGCTGGGAGCGACACGGCCTGCATCGTTGTCTGCTACGCGGGCGGCTTCTGCGACACGACGGTCGTGGTGGTCAACTCGGTCCAATCGACCATCGACACGCTCTACCTCACGATGGGCATCGGCGGCCAGCAGGAGTTCTGCGCCGATGCGTCGATGTTCGTCGGCGACGTTTTGATAGTCAACTACTGCCAAGACGCGAGCGGCACGAACTCGAACGTGGTCATCAACGACAACTCGAACTGCGTCGAAGTGACCGGCCTGACCGTCGGCCTCGACACGGCCTGCATCGTCATCTGCGACGCCTTCCACTGCGACACGACGATTCTCGTCATCGAAATCGACGACGCAATCGGCTCGCAAACGGTCGCCGTGCCGGACGACACGTTGACACTGGTCAACCAGACCGTCTTGATACCGGTCATCGCCAACGACACGGTGATAGGCGTTTTGGGCAACAACAACGGCGTGGCTGGCGTGACGACAGTGGGCGGCCCGCACCTCGGCACCATCTCGTTCAATGCGCAGACGGGCGTGTTCACCTACATTCCGTTCGTGGATTCGTGCGGCATCGACAGCTTCTACTACGTCCTCACCGACAAGAACGGGAAGGTCGACACGGCCCTCGTGACCGTCCAGATTCTGTGCGACAAAATCCTCGTCTTCACCGGCTTCTCGCCCAACGGCGACGGGCTGAACGAGGGCTGGACCATCCTCGGCATCGACCTGTTCCCGAAGAACGAGGTCATGGTCTTCAACCGCTGGGGCAACATGGTGATGCACAAGAAAGGCTACACCGCCCTCGACCCATGGGACGGGAAATTCGAGAACCAAGACCTGCCCGACGGGACGTACTTCTACATCATCGACCTCGGCGACGGGTCGGACAAGTTGAGCGGGTACTTGCAGATAAACCGCTGACGCGGAATTGATTTTAGGGTGAAATGGACTGGCCCCGGCGCAGGTTTCGGCTTGCGACGGGGCTTTTTTCAACCGAAATGGGGGACTGGGATAATTTCACCCAAAAACACGATGCGCTTCCAACCCGCCCATCTTTTCGCCGCCCTGTTCGCCATCTGCGCGGCGGGCCTCCTCTTCCAAAGCCCCATCGCGCAGAACCCGGCCTATCACAACTTCGCCGACGCCCGCCCCATGCTCGGCATCCCCAACTTCTGGAACGTGGCGAGCAACATCCCCTTCTTCTTCGTCGGACTCGCCGGGCTTTTCGACTGTTTCAAAAACTGGAATTCCCGCCCGCCCGGCGCGGCGCGGCTCATCCCGCTAGTCCTTCCGCTGGGCATTTTCGGCGTCTCGTTCGGCTCGGCCTATTACCACGCCTGGCCGTCGAACGCGACGCTCATCTGGGACCGGCTCCCGATGACGTTGATGTTCATGGCCCTTTTTTCGCTCGTCGTCTATGACTTTTTGGGGAAGAGGGCAGGGGAGTGGGCCTTCTGGCTATCCGTCCCGTTCGGCGTTTTCAGCGTGGCCTACTGGCATTTCACCGAACAGGCCGGGCATGGAGACCTGCGGCCGTATGCCTTCGTCCAGTTCTTCCCGATGCTGGCCGTCGCTGTGCTGCTTGTTTTCTTTCCAAAAAAAGTGGGATACGGGCGGATCCTCTGGTCGGTCGTCGGCCTCTACGCGGTGGCCAAGATTTGCGAGCACTTCGACCGCGAGATTTTCGACGTGCTCGGCTTTTGGAGCGGTCACACCATCAAGCACCTCATCGGCGGCATTAGCCTGTGGATTGCGCTGAAAATCCTCGACGGCTGGCCAAAAACCTCAGACGGCCAATAAATCCAAAGCACGCTTTGCCGGGAATCAGCCGGTGTGATCTGCGCTAAATCCAGCGGGCCGAGGATGAGGCAGCCCACAATTTGAGTGTGAAAAATTACTTGGGCAAAACCGACGGTTTCAGCCGCGCACCCTGCCCAAAAACTCCTCCTCCGTCCAAATCTCGACCGTGCCGAGGGCCTGCGCCTTTTTGAGCTTCGACCCCGCTTTTTCGCCCACGACGAGGATGCCCAGCCGCGCCGAGACACCGCTGGCCAGAGTCGCCCCGGCCGCTGCCGCTTTGGCCTCCGCGTTCTCGCGGCTCATGGTTGACAAGGTTCCTGTGAAGAGGATGGACTTGCCCAAAAGCGGCCCGTCCGTCGCCGAGGCCGGCCGTCGGTCGTCGTCGGTCTGCGTCAGGTTCACGCCGAGCGACTCCATCTCGCGGAGGAGGGCGACGTTTTTTTCATTCGAGAAAAAGTGCTGCACGTTCCGCGCCAGCACCGGCCCGATGTCCTTTATTTCTTGATAGCGGGCCTCGTCCCAATCGGCCAGTTCGAGGACGTGGCCGACCTCGGCGGCGAGGAGCTTGCCCGCCTTTTTACCCAAATGGTGTACGGAAAGGCTGTAAAGGAGCCGCGAAATAGGCTGCTTTTTAGACCTCTCGATGGCCGCCCGGAGGTTGGCCGCCGACTTCTCGCCGAAGCCTTCCAGCTTCGCAACCTCCTGATAGTCAATGCGGTAGATGTCGGCAATCGAGTGAAGCCAGCCGAGGCGGAAGAACCTTTCGACGATGCTCTCGCCGAAGCCCTCAATGTCCATCGCGTCCTTCGAGGCGTGGTGGATCATCCGCTGAATGACCTGCGCCTCGCACGACGCGTTCTCGCAGCGCCAAACGGCATCGCCCTCCGGCCGCTCCAAAACCGACGCGCAGACCGGGCAGTTTTTCGGGTAGATCACCTCCCGTTCCGACCCGTCCCGAAGCTCGGCGAGCGACTTGACAATCTGCGGAATCACGTCGCCCGCCCGCTCGACACGAGGACGCGGGTCGCCGATGCGCGCGTCGCGCAGGCGGATGTTGTCCTCGTTGTGCGTTTCACGGAGGAGATCACCGCCGCCCGCCAGCGCGACCGGTTCGAGCTTGGCGACCGGCGTGACGGCCCCGGTTTTTCCCACTTGAAACTCGATGTCGAGCAGCCGCGTCGTCGCCTGCCGGGCTTTGAACTTGAAGGCGATGGCCCAGCGCGGGTGGTGGCTCGTCGAGCCGCACTTTTCCTGGATGGCGAGGCTGTTGACCTTCACGACCATGCCGTCAAGCTCGTACTCGTAGCCGTCGCGCTTCTCTTGCCATGCCTCGCAAAAGGCGGCGACCTCCGCGATGTTTTTGAAAACAGCATGGCCCTCGGTCGGCACCTTGAAGCCGAGCGAGCCGAGGAAACGGATGCTCTCGTCGTGTGTCGAGAACTGCCCGAGGCGGCTAACCCCTTGACTGTCAACCCCGTAGCCGAAGGTGTAGATGAAAGCGTCGAGGTTTCGTGCGGCGGTCTCTTTCGGGTCTTTCGTCCGAAGGCCGCCGGTCGCGGCGTTGCGCGGGTTGGCGAAAAGGGCCTCGCCGGTGGCCAGTTTACGGGCGTTGAGCTTCTCGAAAACATCCTTTCGGATGAGCGCCTCGCCGCGCAGCTCGACTTTTTGAAAACCCTTTTGGGAGAAGGCCGCCCGCAGCGGGATGGTCTTCACCGTGCGCATGTTGAGGGTGATCTCGTCGCCGAGCTGGCCGTTTCCGCGCGTGGCGGCGCGGGCGAGCTGGTCGTTTTCGTAAATCAAAACCACCGTCCCGCCGTCGAATTTCGGTTCGACGCAATACTCGACCTCCGCGTCCGGCGGCAGCATGGCGAGCTTTTTCACCGAGGTGTCGAAGGCGGCAAGGTCCTCGGCATTGTAGGAGTTGTCGAGCGAGAGCATCGGCGTGAGGTGCGCGACCTGTGCGATGGTCTCCACCGAATCGGAAGCAACGCGCTGCGTGGGCGAGTCGTCCTCGATGAGGTCGGGGCGGTCTTCCTCCATCCTTTCCAGCATCTTGTAAAGCTGGTCGTATTCGAAATCTGAGATGACGGGATCGTTTTTCACCGAGTACCGCCACTCGTGGTAGCGGATGGCGCGGCGCAGGTCGAAGATGGTTTCCTCCAGGTTCTCGATTTGAAAACCGGGGGCGAGGAGGTTTTTGGAAAGCTCGGTGAGGTCGCGCTGGTCGGCGGTTGAGTACATCTTGATGGGAGATTTTGCGGCGAAAGTCGGCAGAGCTTGGGCGAACTTCACGCCAAAATCTGACCGAACAACATGACCATCGCGCAGGCCCAACAGACCGTCGACCAATGGATAAAGACCGTCGGCGTCCGCTATTTCAGCGAATTGACCAACACGGCCGTCCTCATGGAGGAGGTCGGCGAGGTCGCCCGGCTCATGGCGCGGCTTTACGGGGACCAGTCTTTCAAGAAAACGGACTCGGAGGCGACCGCCCGCGAGGACCTCGCCGACGAGATGGCCGACGTGCTTTTCGTCCTCGTCTGCCTCGCCAACCAGACGGGCGTGGACTTGACTGCCGCGCTCGAAAAAAACCTGGAGAAAAAGACCGCCCGCGACCGAGAAAGACACGCCTCAAACGAGAAGCTGAAAAGCTGACCCCCCCAAAAAAAACGACCGCCTCGGCTTCCCGGGCGGTCATTTTTTTTTCAAGTTGACTCGGGGTGTCAGTGTCCCACGATGTCCGTTTTCATCGGCCCGAGGATGCCGAGCAGCTCGTCCTTTTCGGCTTGCGGCACGGCGAACTTGTCGAGTGCCGCCACGAGGTCGCCAACGAGGGCGTTGAACTCGGCCTCCGTGATGTTCATGCCCTGATGGGCCTCGAGCATCGACTTGCCCTTGTACTGGCAGGGGCCGCCGCTGCCCGCGCAGATTTGGTCGATGAGGTTGTTGCGCAGCAGTTGGGTGCGGAAGGGGTCGGCGACCGTGGCGGCGAAGCGGGCGTTGATGGCATTGTCGGCCACGACGTTGCCGAGGAACTGGTCAACCACGGCCGAGATGGCCGAGATGCCTCCGAGGCGGTCGTAGAGCGTCTTTTCCTCCTTGTCGTCCTTGTCGCAGAAGGAGAGGGCGGCGGTCAGGCCGAGGGCGAGTGCGCCGAGGCGCAGGAATTGCGTGGTGCGCATGGTTCGATTGCGTTTTAAGTTAGAAAATGGTTGGAAATGGAGCCTTCGTGTGGACGGTCAGCCGGGCCTTTTTCTTTTTTCAAAAGTGGTTTCGGGAGGAAGGTCAACAGGAGAAGGGCCGCGAACACCCCCGTCAGCAGCGCAAGCCAGCCGGGCAGCTCGGCGAGGAGGCGGGCCGGGACGGGGCATTTCGCGCCCGTCGGTTCGGGGAAGATTTTTCGGGAGACGGGCAAACCGGCGGCGGCCGAGAGCTTTCCAGCCAATGTTTTTTCGGGCAAACTCATCAAAAAGGTCATGCCGAGCAGGCCCGAAGCGGGATTGAAACTGGCCGACGTCACCCCCTGGATTTTCCGCGCTGCCTCGGCCGTCCGTTGCCCGACCGGCGCGTCGACCGGCCCCGCGAACTCGAAGGCTGCCACCTGGATGCCGGGCAAATCGTCGGCGGGCGAGTGCGGCTTGTGGGTGAAAAACCACCCCGCGCCGCAGGAAAGAGCCATGAAAAAGAGGACAAACCGAGTGCGAGTCATGCCGTTGAGCCGCCTGTTTTTGAGAAAGGGCAGCTCGGGCAGACCTACGAAGGGCGCGAGGAGCTGGTTTTTTGAGGACTAAAAAAAGTCAAGCGACTGTCCGAAACGGCCTCGTCGCCCTGACCATCTCCCATTTCCCGGGTGCGCCCGGAAGCTTCTCGACCGAGAAACCGACGGTCCTCAATGCCCGCCGGAACGCTCCCTGCGAACAAAAAGTGGTCAAAACGCCACCCGTTTTCATGCTCAAAAAGACCTTTTCGAGCACCGCTTCGCCCCAAAGCTCGGGCTGCACGTCGGGCGAGAAGGCGTCGAAAAATACCACGTCGAACCGGCTGCGCTCGGCGAGCGACTCGATGGGCGCATGCCTTTTTTCCAACCTGAAATGTGGTGAAACCTGAGCAGGCCCGTCCCATGTTGCCTTGTGGATTTTTTCAAAAAGCGGTTGATAATCAGGAAGTTGCGCTGCTGCCGGGTAGTTGAGCTGCCGCCAGACGGACTCCTCGACCGGTTCCGTCTCGAAGGTCAGGTAGTCGATGAAAAGCCGTCGCCGCTCGGCCTCGACCGCCGCCAGCCAAGCGTTCAGCCCGGTGCCGAAGCCGGCCTCGAGGACAGCCAGCCGCGAATTTCCTTCCTCCGAAAAACTGAGGCCGTGCCGGATGAAGACGTGCCGCGACTCCTGCACCGCGCCGTGCGAGGAGTGGTAGGCCGCGCCGAACTTTTGGGAGAAAAGCGTGTGCGAGCCGTCGGCGGTGAGGCGGAGGTCGAGGTAGGGCATTTTTTCGGCGCAAGAAAATGCACCTCCGCCCAATTGGTGGCCCCTCCGTTTACGACATTCGCCCCAGCCCTGCCCCGCATCTTCAGACAAAATGGTGAACAGGAAAATCAACTTCATAGCCCTCGCCGTGCTGGCAGTGATTGCCCTTTTTGCAACCGGCGGATCCCCGTCGCCCGAGACCGCCGATGCCGCCATCGACACCGGCGACACGGCCTGGATGACCGTCGCCAGCGCCTTCGTGCTGCTGATGACCCCGGGGCTGGCCTTCTTCTACGGCGGCATGGTCGACAAGAAGAACATCATCTCGACGATGCTGCAGAGCTTCGTCGCACTCGGCGTGGTGAGCATCCTTTGGGTCGTGGTCGGGTTCAGCCTTTGCTTCGGGGAGAGCATCGGCGGCATCATCGGAAGCCCGGCGACCTATTTCAATTTCCGGGGTGTCGGCGCGGCGCCCAACCCGGATTTTGCGAAGACCATCCCTTTTCTGCTCTTCGCCCTCTTCCAACTCAAATTCGCCATCATCACCCCGGCCCTCATCACGGGGAGCTTTGCCGGGCGCATCCGGTTTCGGAGCTACATCCTGTTCATGGCCCTGTTCACGGTCTTCATCTACGCGCCGCTGGCGCACATGACGTGGCACCCGGCCGGGCTTTTCCGCAACTGGGGCGTGCTCGACTTCGCGGGCGGCACAGTCGTGCACATGTCGGCGGGCTTCGCGGCGATGGCGGGGGCCATCTACCTCGGCAAGCGGCGGCAGCCCGTCGAGGAGCCGGCCAACATCCCGTTCGTCATCCTCGGGACGGGGCTTTTGTGGTTCGGATGGTTCGGCTTCAACGCCGGCAGCTCGCTCGGGGCGAACAAGGACGCGGTTCTCGCCTTTGCCAACACCAACCTCGCCTCGGCCTCGAGCATGCTGGCCTGGATTTTCTTCGACCGATTTCAGGGGCGGAAAATGTCCGCACTCGGTGCCTGCATCGGGGCCATCGTCGGCCTCGTGGCGATCACCCCGGCGGCGGGGTTCGTGAGCATCGGGCAGAGCATCTTCATAGGTTTTGTCGCCGCGCTGGTGAGCAACCTTGCCATCCGCTGGCACAAGCGCTCGGAAATCGACGACACGCTCGACGTCTTCCCCAGCCACGGCGTGGGCGGCATCGTGGGGATGCTGCTGACGGGCGTCTTCGCAAAGGACGTGGGCCTCATATACGGCCAGACGCACACCTTTTTGATGCACCTGACGGCCCTTGCCATCGTCGCGGTGTTCACCTTCGGGGGCAGTTGGCTGCTCTACCGGGTGGTCGACTGGATGATTCCCATCCGCGTCCGCGCCGACCAGGAGGAACGGGGGCTGGACTCGTCGCAGCACGGGGAGGGGCATTTTTGAACTGATTTCGTCTTCATACAAATATCCGACCTGAACATGGCAAAAATCGACCGCCGCCGCGCCCTCCGCTCCATCGGCCTTGCCGCCGTCGCGGGGCTTTCCTCGGGCGACCTTTTTTCAAAAAGACTTGATGAAAAGCCCGACCGGCTGCCCATCTCCGCCCGACGGGACGGCGGCGGCGACAAGCCGAAACGGGCCGTCACCGCCATCACGCTCGGCGCGGGCAACCGGGGCAACGTTTACGGAGGTTTTGCCCTGAAAAACCCCGACTGGCTCGACATCGTGGGCGTGGCCGAGCCGATCGCGCTGCGCAACGAGCGGTACATGGCCAAGCACGCCATCGCGCCGGAGCGGTCGTTCAAAACATGGGAGGATGTTTTCAAGGTGCCAAAGTTTGCCGACGCCGTCCTCATCACCACGCCCGACAACCTCCACTACGGCCCCGCGATGGCCGCCCTGAAGATGGGCTACGACGTGCTGCTCGAAAAGCCCATCTCGCCCTCCGAGCGCGAGTGCCGCGACATTTTGAAGCTGGCCAAGCAGTCGGGGCGCATTGTCGCTGTCTGCCATGTTTTGCGCTACGCGCCCTATTTCGTCAAGCTGAAAGAGGTGATGGACAGCGGCGTTTTGGGCGAAATCGTCTCCGTCCAGCACCTCGAACCCATCGAGCACATCCACATGAGCCACAGCTATGTGCGCGGAAACTGGCACTCGAGCAAGGCGACCACGCCCATCATTCTCGCCAAGTGCTGCCACGACCTCGACATCCTGCGCTGGCTCGTCGGGCGGCCGGTGAAGAACATCGTGGCGATGGGCGGCCGCAAGTGGTTCCGCTCCGAGAACGCCCCACCGGGCGCGCCCGCCCGCTGCACCGACGGCTGCCCGGCGGAGGCGGCCTGCCCCTATTCCGCACTCAAAATCTACAAGCCCGGTGGCGGCTGGAACTACGTCTTCGACATGCCCGACGACAAGGCGAAGCACGCCGATTTCATCACAGAAAAGCTGAAAACCACCAACTACGGCCGCTGCGTCTATCGAATGGACAACGACCAGGAAGACCATTACACGGCCATCATGCAGTTCGACGGCGGCGCGACGGCCACCCTCTCGATGGAGGCATTCACCGGCTACGCGGGCCGACGGACGCGGGTCTTCGGCTCGATGGGCGACGTGGTGGGCGACATGGACTCCTTTGAACTGACCGATTTTCGGACGGAGAAGAAGACTGTCTACTCGAAAGAAGAAATCGAGAAAAGCTCCGAGTTCGCCCGCTCGGGGCACGGCGGCGGCGACTTCAACCTTGTCCACGACTGGTGCCTCGCCGTCGACCGGCACGACGCGGGGCTGCTCACCTCGACCATCGACGCCTCCATCGAGAGCCACGTCATGGGGTTCATGGCGGAGAAGAGCCGCCGGAGCGGGAAGGTGGCGGCGGTGCGTGTTTGAGGTTTCGGCCACCGCTCCGCCGGTTAAAAAAACAACAAGGCGCAGCGTCCCTTTCTCCCCGAAGCGTTGTCTTTGCTCAAAATTGCCTCGTCGGCATACCGCTCCGCCAACTATGCTCTTATGAAAAGAAACCTCACTTTCCTGTTTCTCCTCGCTCTCCAATTTTCCGGCCTCGCCCAAAAGTTCACCATCTCGGGCTACGTCTCCGACGCGCAGACGGGCGAAAAGCTCCTCTCGGCCACCGTCTTCGACCGCAAATCGAAGCAGGGGACGACGACGAACACCTACGGCTTCTTCTCGCTGACGCTGCCGAAGGACTCGGTCGAGCTGCTCATCAGTTTCATCGGGATGGAGCCGCAGGTCAGGCGGTTGCTCCTTTCCAGAAACGAGACCGTCAACATCAGCCTCGACCCGAGCGGCCTGCTCAAAGAGGTCGTCGTGAAAGCCGACCGATACGAGAAAATCGAGGAACGCACCGAGATGAGCCGCATCGACGTGCCCATCGAGCAAATCAAAAAAGTTCCGGCCCTGCTCGGCGAGGTCGACGTTTTGAAAGCCCTCCAATTGCTGCCCGGCGTATCGGGCGGGGGCGAGGGGCAGAGCGGCCTCTATGTGCGCGGCGGCGGGCCAGACCAGAACCTAATCCTCCTCGACGGCGTGCCGGTCTACAACGCAAGCCACCTGTTCGGCTTCTTTTCCGTCTTCAACGCCGACGCGATTCGGGACGTGAACTTGACCAAAGGCGGCTTCCCGGCGCGGTACGGCGGGCGGCTCTCGTCGGTCATCGAGATAAACATGAAGGAGGGCAACCAGAACGAGTTCCACGGCGAAGGCTCCGTCGGCCTCGTCGCCTCGCGGCTGACGCTCGAGGGGCCGGTGCAGAAGGGGAAGTCGTCGTTCATCGTCTCGGCGCGGCGGACGTACATCGACATCCTGCTGCGCCCCGCCATAAAACAAGGCTTCCGTGAGGACGGCGGGGAGGGCGTCGCGGGCTACTATTTCTGGGACGTGAACGCCAAGTTCAACCAGGAATTCGGACAGAACGACCGGCTTTACGCCAGTTTTTACGGGGGAAAGGACGACTTCTACGCCAATTTCTCGGAGAAGGACGACTTCTCGACCTCGAAGTACGACAACGGCCTCAAGTGGGGAAACACCACCACCGCCCTGCGCTGGAACCACCTGTTCTCTCCGAGGCTCTTCGCCAACACGACGCTGACATACAGCCGCTATCAGTTCGACATCACGGCGGGTGAAGAGGACCGCGACAAGAACCCCGGCCAGCCCGACGACGTCTACAAGTTCTACATCAACTACGGCAGCGGCATCGACGACGTGGCAGCACGGCTCGACTTCGACTGGCGGCCCAACCCCCGAAACGACGTCCGCTTCGGGGCGCAGGCCATCCGCCACAGCTTCGACCCGGGAAAGTTCTACATCAAGACCGTCGTCACGACCGAGAACATCAACCGCGACACGACCGTCGGCAACAAGCGAGTTCCCTCCGGCGAGTATTCCGCGTGGCTCGAGGACGATATGAAGCTAACTCCCTGGCTGCGCCTCAACGCGGGCGTCCACCTTTCGGCCTTCGACTCGAAAGGGAAAACCTGGCCCAGCGTCCAGCCCAGGCTCAACCTCCGCTACTTGACTGACAACGACCTTGCCATCAAGGCCAGCTTCTCGACGATGCGGCAGTACATCCACCTGTTGACGAGCGACGGCATCAACCTGCCGACCGACCTGTGGCTCCCGACGACGCGCACCGTGAAGCCCGAGAACTCGTGGCAGGCGGCCCTCGGCGCGGCGAAGACCATCGGCGACGGCTACGAGTTCAGCCTCGAGGGCTATTACAAGGAGATGGGCAACGTCATCGCATTCAAGGAGGGCGAGTCCGTCTTCGAGACCAGCGACTGGCAGACCCGCGTCACGCAGGGGAAAGGGACGAGCTACGGGGCCGAGTTTTTTGTCCAAAAAAAGACCGGCCGCCTGTCCGGCTGGCTCGGCTACACCCTCTCGTGGAACTGGCGGCAGTTTGACTCGCTCAACCTCGGCCAGCGCTTCCCCTACCGCTACGACCACCGGCACGACTTCGAGGTGGTCGGCTCCTATAAAATCAACGACCACGTCCAGTTCTCGGCCACCTGGGTCTACAGCACGGGCAACGCCTTCACCATCGGAGGCTCGACCTACAACTCGCCCATCGACCCAAACGACGACTATTCCCACCTGAATCAAACGGATATCACCAGCTATAACAACTACCGTCTTCGCCCCTACCACC
>JBGAWE010000365.1:0-3030 GCA_044227705.1 Saprospiraceae bacterium | reverse complement strand
TATGGCAGATGCGCCCCGTGTACCAGCCGGGGAAGATGGTCGTGAACTCGACGATGCCGTTTGCGTCGGTCATCTGGTAGCCGCGCAGGTAGGTCTGCCCGGCCTGCCCGGCGTTGTTGGTCTGGTCGTAGCCGGAGTAGAGGCCGTCCTTGTCGCAGTGCCAGACGTTTACGCGGCAGTTCTGCATGGGCAGGCAGTTGCCGTCGCCGATGATTTTCAGCTTGACATTGAGCGGCGCGCCGGTTTTGTAGACGCCGGTCGAGATTTCCCGGATGTCCTTTCTGAAATAAAAGGTGTTCGCCGTCAAGTCGAGCGGAAAGGGGCCGGCCGTCTCCGTCGGGATTAGGGTGCAGGCGGGCGGCGCGTCGAGGGCCAGTTTGAAGGTGCGGGCAGCAGCCCTGGCCTTCTCGTTCGGGAGGACGGCTGCGCCGGCCGCAAGGCCGATGCCTTTGAGAAAATCGCTTCTTTTCATAAAAAGTTGGGTTGAAAATGAACGGGTCGTTGTGGACGTGGCCGGAACGAGGGCCGGTCGGGTGGCAGTTGCGCCGCTCCAATTTTCATAAAAAAGGCCGCCGCGAGGGGTGCCCGCGACGGCCTTTTTATTCGACATCAATCACAGCTTGAAAGCTGCACTACTTCAATGCTGTACGACCACCTTCCTCGCCTCGCGCCCTGCGACGGAGCCGATTTCGAGGAGGTAGATGCCGCTCGGCAAACTCGATGTGTCGAATTGAACCGTGCTCGAAACCGTCGCCGCCTCCAGTTTTTTGCTGAAAGCAAGCTCGCCGCGCAGGTTGAAAAGCTCGATGGAAACCGGCCCTTCGGCCTCGTCGCCGAGGGATATTTCGAGCAAATCGTCCGCCGGGTTCGGCCAAATTTCAGCCGTGGTTGTCGGGTTTTTCACCAATGAAAAACCGTTGCCGGGCGGGGCGAGGTTGGGCAGCGTGGTGAAGGTTGACACCGCCGAGAAGGCCGATTCGCCCCCGTTCCCGCAGAGCGTTTTCACCTTCCACTCATAATTGGCGTTCGGCAATAGTCCGGTCAGCGACTTCGATGTGGCGGGCGCGGCAACCAGTGCCGTCGACCATGTCGAGGCTCCGACGACGTGCCAGTTGATTCGGTAATTGGTTGCCCCGGCGACGGCACCCCACGAGGCAAGGGCCGAGGTGGCCGTGATGTTCGTCGTCACAAGCCCTGTCGGGATATCGCAGGGCGGCGGGGCAAGCGTCGTGAAAGTTTGAACCGGAGAGAAGTCGGACGAGGTGCCGTTTGTGCAGACCGATTTCACCTTCCACTGATAGTTTGTCGAGGCGATGAGGCCGGTCGCCGTGTAGGTCACAGTCGGAGCGACGACGCTGGCCGCCTGCCACGAATTCGTCCCGACGACGCGCCAGTTGACAATATAATAGGCCGCGCCGCTGACGGCCGTCCAGTTGTACTTCGCCGAGTTGTGGCTGATGTTGCTGGTCGAGAGGCCGGTTGGGATGCCGCAGCCGACGGCGACGAGCGTCGTGAAAGTTTGAACCGGCGAAAAATCAGACTCACCGCCGTTCGTGCAGAGCGTTTTGACTTTCCACTCATAATTGGAGTTCGGCGAAAGCTGGGCCAGCGTAAAAGTTGTCGTCGGCGCCGTGACCAATGCCGTTGACCAGTTTGCCGAGCCGACGACGTGCCAGTTGACCCGATAGCTGGCCGCGCCGCTCACCGCCGACCACGAAAGGGCGGCCGAGCTTTGGGTGATATTGGTTGTTGTCAAACCCGTCGGGATGGCGCAGGGCGGTGGGGCGAGCGTCGTGAAAGTTGCCACCGCCGAGAAGTCGGACGTGGTGCCGCTGCAATAGGTTTTGACCTTCCACTCATAGCTCGTCGAGGCCAAAAGACCCGTCGCCGTGTACGAGGTGATCGGCGCGACGACCGTCGCCGTTACCCAAGCCGAGGAGCCGACGACACGCCACGTCACCTGATAGCCCGATGCGCCGGTCACCGCACCCCATGAAAACTGGGCGGAGTTCGAGGTTATGTTCGTCGTCGTCAGGCCGGTCGGGATGCCGCAGCTTGCAGCGGCCAGCGTTGTGAATGTCTGCACGGCCGAGAAATCCGATTCGCCGCCGTTCGTGCATAGGGTTTTGACTTTCCACTCGTAATTGATGCTTGGCGAAAGCTGGGACAGCGTGAAGCTCGTCGTCGGGGCCGTGACGAGCGTGGTCGACCAGTTGGTCGCGCCGACGGCCCGCCAGTTGACCCGATAGCTGGCTGCGCCGCTCACCGCCGACCAAGAAAGGAGGGCCGAGTTTTGGGTGATATTGGTGGTCGTCAATCCCGTTGGGATTCCGCACGGCCCAGGCGAGAGCGTCGTGAAAGTCTGGACAGGCGAATAGTCGGAGGAGGTCGAGTTGCTGCAAGCCGCTTTGACTTTCCACTCATAGTTGGTGTTCGGAAAAAGCCCGCCAACCGAATACGCGGTCGAAGTGACCGTCGCCGTCGACCAAGCCGACGAACCGACTATGCGCCAAGCGACTGTGTAGTTGAGCGCGCCAGCGACCGAGTTCCATGTCAACGTGGCCGAATAGGGGGTGATGTTCGACGTCGCCAGCCCCGTCGGCACGCCGCAGGAGGCCGCGCCGAGCGTCGTGAAAGGCTGCCCGGCCGAATAGGCGGACTCGCCGCCGTTCGTGCATATCGTCCTGACTTTCCACTCGTAATTGGTCCCCGGCGCGAGAGAGACCATCGCCCAGGTGGTCGTCGGCGCCGTGACGTAGACTGCGCCGGAGCTGGGTGTGCCGACGGCTTTCCAGCTGATCCAATAGCCCGCCGCGCCCGCGACGGCCGACCACGATGCCTGCGCGGAGCTCGAGGTGATGTTAGTCGTGGTCAGACCCGTCGGCACGTCGCAGGTTGCGGGCGGGAGCGTGGTAAAAGGCTGGAGCGGCGAATAGTCGGAAACCGCGCCGTTGCAATTGGTCAGGACCTTCCATTCATAGCTGGTCGAGGCCAGCAGGCCCGTGGCGGTGTACGAGGTCAGAGAGGAGT
>JBGAWE010000036.1:0-26254 GCA_044227705.1 Saprospiraceae bacterium | reverse complement strand
CGGGCACTCGAAAAGGCGGGTTTCGGCGGTCAAATCGGCCTGCTTTTCTCAAAAAAACCAGAATCGGCGTGGAAAATCGGCATCGGCTCGGCCGAGCTGCGGGCGCAAAAGCTGGCCTCGCGCACCGGTTGGGCCGATGTCTCGTGGCAGTACCGGCCGCTGCCTTTTCACCGGGCGACGCCTTTTTACGAGGTCGGCGTCGGCGGGGTTTATTCCCAAAAAGGCCTGACGAAACTCTACCCGAAAGCCTTTGCCGGGCTGGGCTTCGAGTGGTTTTCAAAAAAGAAATGGTCGCTATTCGCCTCCGGCAGCATCAACTACGTCCCGACCGACGGCCTCGACGGCGTGGAGGCGGGCAAGTACAAGGACTGGTTTTGGCAAGGCGCGGCGGGCCTTCGGTTCTACTTTGGGAAGAAAGCCGCGACCTCGCGCCCGCTTGCCGTGCCGGGCGAGAAGAAGCCGAAGACACCGCTCCAAGATTTTTGACATGAGAAAGCTACTGACAATCAGCCTGTTACTGGCCTTGGCCGCCTGCCGCGAGGACAACACGCCATTGTTCGACACCGGAAAGCTGAAAGGAACGGTCGTCGACAAAGCCACCGGCCTGCCCATCAAGGACGCCGAGATCACGACCACGCCCGTCTCTGAAAAGACCTATTCTGCCGTCGACGGCAGCTTTGAAATCGACGGGCTGGCGGCGGGCAGCTATTCAGTTCGGGCACTGGCCGGCGATTACCTCACCCAACTCGAGCCGTTCAAAATCGAGGGTGACGACTCGGCCTTCGTTCTGATAAAACTCGTATCCGACACATCCGGCAATCGATTGCCCGTGCCGGGCGACTATCTCCTTCCCAAAAATTCGGCAAAAGACCAGCCACGCGACATCACATTCAAATGGAAAAACTTCACCGACGACGACGGCGACGCGGTGAAATACGGCCTCCTGCTTTTTGAACTCGGCTCCCCCGACGCGGACACGGTGGCCTGGAATTCGACGGACACGACGGCCACGATTTCCAATTTGAAATACGGCGCGACCTATCTCTGGCAGGTTGTTGCCACCGACGGCATCGGGGCGCAAGTTTTCGGGCCGGTCTGGCAGTTCACCACGGTCGGGTTTCCAGACAACCGCATCCTTTTTTGCAGGAAAGTGGACGGTGCTTTCCAGATTTTCTCCTCGAACCCGGCGGGCACGACGACCGTACAACTGACCGACGGCCCCGCGAACAACTGGAGGCCGCGCATGAACCCGCAGCGCACCAAAATCGCTTTCTTGAGCGACGAAGGCATTGACGCTCAACTGTTTGTGATGAACCGCGACGGCTCGGGGCGGCAAAAGATCACCATCGTCCCGGTCGCCGGGCACTCGAAATACGACCTCGATTTCAGTTGGTCGCCCGACGGCTCGCGGCTCCTCTACATGAACAACTCCAAACTTTACCGCATCGACGAGGACGGCTCGGGCCTTCAGCTTTTCGCCACCGCGCCGACGGGCTGGACGTTCTCGGAGGTCGACTGGTTCGGCTCGTTCACCCCCAAAATCGCGGCGCGGACAACGGGTGAGTATGTCTTCAACTCCGAAATCCTGTTGTTCGACGAGACTGGCGTCCTCCAGTCGAAAGTCGTGGCCGACACGGCGGGCGGGCTGGGCGGCCCGATGTTCAGCATCGACGGGACGAAAATCATGTTCACCCGCGACGCGGAGCATTTCGACGCCATCGACGGGCGGCAGATAAGCAGCGAGGTTTTGATAAAAAACCTGGCGACAGGGGCCAACCTGAAGTTCGGCCCGAGCTTCCTCAAGCCCGCCGGTTTCAACGACCTCGACGCCCGCTTCACGCCCGACGGGGCGAAGGCCTTTTTCACCCACACCTCCAACGACGGCATCTCGCCGCGCTCCCTCTGGACGGCCAACCTCGACGGGACGGGCCGCACCAAGCTCTTCGACGACGCGGAGATGGGCGACTGGCGGTGACGCAGCATTTGTGCCATGAACATGATGGACACAGCATGAATGCTGTGCTACGAGACGCAAGCCTGTCTACTTTCGCCCGCTGAAAAAACAGCCCGATTTTTATGGCAAAAGCGCAGAAAGGCGGCCGAAACCAGCCCGTTACCCCGCAAAAACCCGCTCCCTCGACCGTCACGGCCAAGCCGACTGGCCCGCGCTGGCTCCGCCCAGACCCGTCGACAGAGGCCGACCCGATGGTCAAAAAAGCCTTTTGGGGCGTGGCGGCGTTCGCGTTGCTGATGCTAATCGCTGCTTCCTTTGGCGTGGGCGTCAACGCGGACGACAAGTTCCAGGTGGACTATTCCGAGAAGCTCGTCAACTTCTACGGCACAATGGGCCGCGACACCTCCGCCCTCAACATCCGCGAGGGCAACATGCACCTCTACGGCGGTTTTTTCGACACCGTCACCGGCTTCGCCAACAAGATCTCGGGCAACAAACCCCTCGACGCGGGTTATTACAGCCTTCGGCACCTCTTTTCCGCCGTGCTCGGCTGGCTGGGCATCCTGTTTGCCGGGCTGTTCGCTGCTCGGGTGGGCGGCTGGCGGACGGGCGTGGTCGCGCTCGGGCTGGCGTTCCTCGCGCCGCGCTACTTCGGCGATTCGCTGATGAACCCGAAGGACATCCCCTTTGCCGCCGGGTACATGATGGCCCTCTTTTTCATGGTGAAATGCCTCGACGGCCTGCCCCGCCCCAACCGCTGGGACCTCGCCGGGCTGGCGGGCGGCATTGCGCTCGCACTGGCCACGCGGGCGGGCGGGCTGCTGCTTTTCGCCTATCTCGGGCTGTTCGGCGGGCTGCACCTTTTGTTGAAAAACGGGGGCCTCTCGGCTGTCTTCTCGCCCAAAATCGTCCCTTATCTGAAGTTCATCCTGCCCGCCGGGCTGGTCGGCTACTTCCTCGCCATCGTCTTTTGGCCGTATGCGATGCAGAACCCCCTGAAAAACCCGCTGACCGCGCTCTCGAAATTCGCCGATTTGGAAGTGCACATCCGGGTTCTTTTCGAGGGGGAAAACACGATGTCCGACAAGACGCCGCGCAGCTACGCCCTCCAGTGGATATGGCGGACGCTGCCGCTCGGAGTGCTGGTCGGGCTGGTCGGATATGCCCTCCTTTTCCCTAAAATCTGGAAAAAAAGGCAGCCGCTCTGGCTGCTGCTCATCGGATTCGCGGCAGTTTTTCCGGTCTTCTATGTCTGGTACAAGCACTCCGTTTTGCACGACGGCTGGCGGCACCTCACGTTTGCCTTTTTGCCGATGGCCGTCTGCGCCGCCCTTTTTTGGGACGAGCTTTACGAGGTTCTTTCTCAAAAAGGGAAGGCCGCTGGCTACGCTGTCGCCGCCGCGCTCGGCCTGCTGACGCTCGACGGGGCATGGTACATCGCCTCCAATCCGCACCTTTCCTACACCTATTTCAACCTCGCCAGCGGCGGAATCCAGAAGAACTACGGCGTTTTCGAGACCGATTACTGGGGAATTTCCACGCGGCAGGGCCTCGACTGGCTCGAACAGCAGGGCATCCTCAACGAGCAGGCGCAGCGGCCGGTGACGATTGCGACGAACATGCACTACCCGGTCAAGAGCCTCGTCGGCCGCTTCGGCCCGAACGTGAAAGTGGTCTACCTGAAATGGGAAAAGCGCTGCGACCAGCCCTGGGACTATGCCCTCTACCCCACCCGGTTCATCGACGGGACGCAGCTCCGGCAGCCCGAGGGCTTCCCGCCCGCCAACACGGCGCACCTCGTCACGGCGGGCGGCGTCCCCATCCTCGCCGTGCTGAAAAACGACGGCCACGACTGCGCCGACGGCATGGACCTGATGGAACTGTCCAACTGGCGCGGGGCCATCTCCGCTTTTGAAAAAGAGGTGGCGAAGGTGCCGAACAACGAGCTGGCCTGGACCAACCTCGCCCAGTCGCTGATGAACGTGAAGAGCTACGACAGCGCCTCGACCGCCGCCCAGCGGGCCGTCGCCATCGCGCCGGACTACCAGCAGGCGACCAACATCATCGGCCTCGTCATGTTCCAAAGAGGGAACGTGGGGACGGCGAAGGTCCATTTCCAGAAGGCGGTCGCCCACGACCCGTCGAACTCTGCCGCATGGTACTACCTCGCCTACATTATGGTGCAGGACGGGCAGCTCGACGACGCGCTCAAGACCCTCCAGAAGTGCCTCGATGCGGCACCCAACTTCCGCCCCGGCCTCGAGCTGGCCGCCGAGATCTACAAGCAGCAGAACAGGCCGGAGGAGGCGCAGCGAATCCTGAACGCGCTCAAAAAATAGCATGGAACACATCAAACTGGAGCAAACCGGTGCCATCGCCCGCATCACGCTCGATCGCCCTGCGGTCTTCAACTCGTTCAACCATCCGATGCGGTTCGAGCTGCAGGACGCGCTCGACTTCTGCCAAAAAAGCGAGGAGGTCAGGGCTGTTTTGCTGACGGGCGCGGGCCGCGCGTTCTGCGCAGGGCAGGACTTGGCGGAGGTCGTCGCACCCGATGGGCCGAGCCTCGAGCGGATTTTGGGCGAGGGCTTCAACCCGATCATCCAAAAAATCAGGGGGCTGCGCAAGCCCGTCGTCGCGGCGGTCAACGGCGTGGCGGCCGGGGCCGGAGCCAACATCGCGCTCGCCTGCGACGTGGTCGTGGCGGCGGAGTCGGCCAGTTTCATTCAGGCCTTTTCGAAAATCGGGCTGATACCGGATTCGGGCGGGACGTTCTTCCTGCCCCGGCTGATTGGCTGGCAAAAAGCCTCCGCGCTGATGATGCTCGGTGAAAAGGTCGGCGCGGCCGAGGCCGAAAGGATGGGCATGATTTTCAAAACCTTCCCCGACGCGGAACTGCTGGACGCTGCCACGAAACTCGCCGAGACCCTCGCCGCGATGCCGACGCACGGGCTTTGGCTGACGAAAAAGGCGCTCAACGAATCGGCCTCTAACGGCCTTGACGAACAGCTCGCCGTCGAGGACGCGCTCCAATCGGAGGCGGGGAAGACGGAAGATTATGCCGAGGGCGTTCGCGCTTTTCTGGAAAAAAGAAAAGCGGTGTTCGTCGGCCGTTAGTTTCTCAAAACATGGACTGGCAAAAAGACGGCTATCAAATCTCCACCGACAAGCGGCGCCTGCAGCCGTCGGTCGTCCACCGCTACCTCGCCGAGGAGAGCTATTGGGCGCAGGGCATCCCGCTCGAAAAGGTGAAAATGTGCATCCGCCACAGCCGCTGCTTCGGCATTTATCACGGGAAAATTCAGGTCGGCTTCTGCCGTGTCGTCTCCGACAACGTGCGCATCGCGTGGCTCGGCGACGTGTTCGTCCTGCCCGCGCACCGGGGGCGCGGCCTGTCGAAGTGGCTGATGGAGTGCGTTTTGGAGGACTACGCGCCGCTGAAACTGCGCCGCTGGATGCTCGGCACGCGCGACGCGCACGGGCTTTACCGGCAGTTCGGCTTCGACGCGCCGAAGCAACCGGACAACGTGATGTTCCGCGACCGGGCGGAGGAGGGTTGGTGAAATCAAAAAAGGCCGACACACCCGACGATGCACCACCCTTTTTCAATTTTGCGCCGCCCTTCATCAGCCTCGACGTTTTGCCCAACATCCTGAATATCAAGCGGTTGCGCCGCTCTGCCCTTTTGCGGACGCCCTTTCGCCGCAAGCTCGCCGTGACCGCCGCGCTCGTCGTGCTGGGCTGCCTCGTCAGCCCGACGGTGCGCTACTTCGTGGTCTCGGTCGTCGAGTTCCCCATCCACTACAAAGAGTACCGCGAGTTCGGCATCCGCCTGCCGACGGGCTACCGCGTGCACGGCATCGACGTGAGCCGCTGGCAGTCGCGCATGGACTGGGGGCGCGTCCGCGCGATGAAAGTGGGCAACGTGCGGCTCGAGTTCTGTTTCATCAAAGCGAGCGAGGGCGGCTTCTCGAAAGACCGCGAGTTTGACCGGAACTGGACGGCCGCCCGAAAGAACGGCCTCGTCCGCGGCGCCTACCACTATTTCAAACCGGCGCACTCGCCGACCCTTCAGGCTTGGAATTTCAAAAGGACGGTCTCGCTGCAAAAAGGCGATCTGCCCCCCGTCCTCGACATCGAGGAGGACGGCGGTATGAACCGCGACGACCTTTTGAAGAACGCCAAAATCTGGCTCGACGAAATCGAGGGCCGCTACGGCATCCGGCCGATCATCTACACGAACAAGGATTTTTACCTGAAGTATTTTTACAAAGAACCCCGATTCGACCGCTACAAGCTGTGGATTGCCCACTTCCGGGTCAACGACCTCGAGCTGCCGCGCGAGGTGAAATGGCAGTTCTGGCAGCACAGCGACAGCGGCAACGTCAACGGCACGAACGAGAACGTCGACTTCAACGTCTTCAACGGCGACTCGGCCGCGCTGCGCAAACTTTGTCTTTGAGCTTATTTGAACCAGCCCGCGTAGGTCAAATAGTTGTTGGCGATGCGCTCGATTTGGCCTTTGAAAAGCTCGGGCGAAAGCTCTTTCACTCGCTTCGCGGGAACGCCGGCATAGACGCCGCCCGCCTTGCAGACCATCTTCTCCAGCACGACGGCCCCGGCGGCGATGAGGCAGTTTTCCTCGACGATGGCCTCGTCCATCACGATCGCGCCCATCCCTATCAAAACGTTGTCGTGCAAAGTGCAGCCGTGGACGAGGGCGCGGTGCCCTATGGAGACGCGGTCGCCGATGGTGGTGCCGCATTTTTGGAAGGTGCCGTGCAGGATGGCACCGTCCTGAATGTTGACGCGGCTCCCGATTCGGATGAAGTTGACGTCGCCGCGCACGACGGCCTGAAACCATACCGAGCAATCGTCGCCCATCGAGACGTCGCCGATTATCGTCGCGTTGTCGGCGAGGAAACAGTTTTGGCCGAAGCTCGGCTCGAAGCCCCGGCAGGGGACAATAAGGGCCATCGATAGAAGTTTTTGCGGCCGTTTTTTAGGCAGCTTTAATGCCGCCTTCCTCAAAACCGCCGTTGATTTTCGGCGAAATTCAAAAATTTCTTTACCAAAAATCAGTATTTCATGAATTCAGCAACGAAACTGCTCCTCCTCTGCCTCCTCGCCCTCGGGGCCACTTCCTGTGTGACGAAAAAGAAGTTCGCCGCCAGCCAGTCGCAACTCGAGATGAAGAAAAAAGAACTCGACGTGGCCAACAAGGACCTCGCCCGCCTCGCTGGCAACCTTAACGAGCAGATCAAAAGAGCCGAGGACTGCCTCCGGGAAAAGGCCAGGCTGGCCGACGACCTCAAGGCCACGCAGGTCACCGAAAAGCTCATGGCCGACCAGATCGCCGACCTTAAACAGCAGCGCGACAACCTGAACACCCAAGTGACCGGCTCCATCACTCTCAACCAGTCGGCCAACGAGAACATGAGGCAGACCCTCGCCCAGCTCGAGAAAAAGGACCGCTACGTCCAGCTCCTCCAGCAGGCGAAGACTAAGGCCGACAGCATCAACCTCGCCCTCGCCGTCAACCTCAAAGGCGTGCTGAAAGAAGGCCTCGACGACTCGGACGTCGACGTGAAAGTGGACAAGCAGGTGGTCTTCGTCAACCTCTCCGACAAGATGCTCTTCCAAACCGGCAGCTCCAACCTCACCCCAAAAGCGGGCGACATCCTCGGCAAGATTGCCAAAATCGTGTCCTCGCGCCCCGAGCTGGAGGTCATGGTCGAGGGCTACACCGACAGCCAGCCCATCAAAACCGCCTGCCTCGACGACAACTGGGACCTCTCTGTGAAACGGGCGACCTCGGTCGTTCGGGTTTTGCAGAATCAATACAAAGTGGACCCGAACCGCCTCATCGCCGCCGGTCGCGGCGAATGGAACGCGCTCGCACCGAACGACAACGACGCGAACCGCGCCACCAACCGGCGGACGCGCATCATCATCCTGCCGAAGATGGACCAGTTTTACGACCTGCTCAACCCGGACAAAGTGCCGAAGTGACGGCCTTTGTTGGCGTCCTCGCCAACAACTGTGGTGCAGGGAGTCGTTGGCGAGTTCGCTAACAAAGGCAAAGCCGCTCGGTCAGTCCGGGCGGCTTTGCTTTTTCCCAAATTTGGTCGAAATCAGTGGCTCAAAGCCTGTTTGGCTTTCTCCGCAACCTCCTCGATGTCGGCCGCCGTCAGCCCCAGGCCGCTGGGCAGATAAAAACCTCTTTCCCAAAGCCCCTCCGAGACCGGGTGCCGGTCGTTCTCGAAAAGCCCCATCTTCCGAAAGACCGGCTGCAGGTGCATCGGGCAGAAAAAAGGGCGCGTGCCGATGCCCAGTTCCCCCAGTTTTTTCATCGCCAGCCGCGCGTCGAACGGGATTTCGTCTTTCAGCACCAGCCCGTAGACCCAGTAGATGTTTTCAGAAAAAGCCGTCGAGCCGAGCGGCAGTTGCAGGCCTTCGACCTTTCGGAGGAGGCGGTCGTACAGTTTCCCCATCCCCCTTTTGAGTTTCAAAAAGTGGTCGAGCTGCTCCAGTTGCGCCACTCCGACAGCCGCCTGCAGGTTAGACATCCGCAGGTTCCAGCCGAGTTCTTCGTGCAAAAACCGCCTTTCCGGCTGAAAACAGAGGTTTCGCAGCGACCTGCACCTTTCGGCGAGCGCGTCGTCGTCGGTCAAGACCATGCCGCCCTCGCCGGTCGTGATGTGCTTGTTCGGATAAAAACTGAAAGTGGAAATGTCGCCAAAGCTCCCGCACGGCTTCCCAAAATAGGTCTGCCCGATAAGCTCGGCCGCGTCCTCGATGACGGCCAGTTTGTGTTTTTCGGCCAGTTTCAAAACCGGCTCCATGTCGGCCGGCAGGCCGTAAAGGTGGACGACCATGATGGCCCGCGTCCGCGAGGTGATTTTCGCCTCGATTTCATCAACTTTCATGTTGAAAGTCCGCTCGTCGGCATCGACAAGTATCGGGTTCGCCCCCGCCCGGACAATCGGCGCGGCG
Organism: Saprospiraceae bacterium; assembly: GCA_044227705.1. Taxonomy (GTDB): domain Bacteria; phylum Bacteroidota; class Bacteroidia; order Chitinophagales; family Saprospiraceae; genus JANOQP01. The sequence continues at coordinate 17,304 of JBGAWE010000036.1, read as the reverse complement.
CACGAGATGATGGTGAAAGCGGGCATAACCACCTCGTCGCCCGGCCCGATTTTCAATGCCGCGACGGCCACATCGAGCGCGGCCGAGCCGTTGGCGACGGCAATGGCGTGGCGGCGGCCGACCCTTTGGGCCAAACCTTCCTCCAATTTTCGGACGAAAGGCCCCTCCGACGATACCCAGCCGGAGTCGATGCATTCGGCGAGGTATTTCTTCTCGTTTCCGTTGAAAAGAGGGGTGTTGACCGGTATCATCTGTCCCGAAACTTGATGACAGATTCGTCGGCCGGCTCGAAGCGCACCTTGTCGGCTGCGCCGAAATATGGGCCGACCTTCACCTCAATCATTTCAGCGTCCTCGATCATCCGAAAGCCGTGGCCACCTGAGCAGAGCAGGATGACGTCGCCCGGGTGCAGCTCGCAGCTTTCAACATAGGCTCGGTCATCATCGTAAAAATCGACGCGGACGCGGCCGGATTTCACGAAAAGCACCTCCTGCGTAAAATCGACAGTGCGCGGCATCGGGTCGTGAAAATGCGGCTGGATCGAGTAGCCCTTCGGCCGGTTCATGTAGCCGAGTTGCTGGGCATTGTCGCGGGGGGTGAAAAAGCCAATCCCATCCATGCGGAACGTGGCGCGGATGATGATGGCTCGCAGTTTTTCGTTGTGCAGTATCTGGTCGACCATAGGTGATTGCCGTCAAAGTTAGCCACGAACCTATGCTTCCACCTGCAGGCACTAAAAATACGGTTTGCCCTTGTCGGTCAGCCGACTACCGCTCGAACACCTGCAACGGCCCATCGGAGTTGGCCACAAGGAAGAGCGACTTGCCGTTCACCAGTTTCACGGGTTTCACGTCTCGCGCCTGCTGAGAGGCCCAAAACCCTGTTTCTCGCCCTGATTTTGGAGAAAAATGTGCCTTCCCGTCGTTCAAAAGGACGATGCCGTTGCCCGCGTCGAGCCGCCCGGTCTCGACCTGCGGCCCCCAGTCGTTGCCCACGCCGACGAGGTCGAGGTCGCCGTCGTTGTCGAGGTCGGTCGGCAGGAAGCTGAAAATCGGGCTGATTTGCGCCTCCATCGGCAGCGGCCGCGCCTCGAATTTCCCTCCTTTGTTCTCGAAAAATGTGTTGGCCAAAATGTCCACCTCGAAATGCTGCGCCGTGCCGAGCACCTTTTGGTCGAACACGTCCGTCAACTTGGCCTTCGCATACGGTGCGTAGCGAACGAACTTCTTCTTCAGGCCCGGAATCTGCTTTATCAAAACGTCGCGCAGCGGCACCGGGCATTGCGCGCCGCCCGAGTAGCACGACATGAGCGGATCGATGCTGCCGTTGCCGTCGAAGTCCTTCGCCCAAACCTCTATCGGTTGATTGTCAGGGACTTTGTAGCGCGAGTTCAGCCCGTAGTTGCCGCAGACGAGGTCGATGTCGCCGTCGCCGTCGAAGTCTCCAGCGGCGACCGAGCGCCAAAAACCACCCGATTTTTCGAGGCCGAAGCGGGCAGTCGCATTGGCCATTTTCCCGCCCTCGATTTTGAAAATCTGGACGGGCGTCGCGTCGCCAAGGGCCACGAGCTCTTCTGTTTTGTCGCCGTCGAGGTCGGCCCAGGCGAGGGCTTTTATCATCCCGATTTTGGAAAAATCAGGGCTGAACGCGGCTGTCGCGTCGGTGAAAACGCCCTTCTCGTTTTTCAAAAAATAGGACTTCGGCGACATCGGCCAAGCCCCCGGCACCACACCGCCCGCGAGGAACACGTCAAGGTCGCCGTCGCCGTCGACATCGTGGACGGAGACGGCCGTGCAGCTTTCCGCGATTTTCGGGAAACCGGGGCTGCGCGAGAAGCCGCCGCGCCCGTCATTGACATAAAGCCGCGCTTCGTAATCCGCTGAACCTGCGGCGGTTGTGCTGCCGCCGCTGGCCACGAGGAGGTCTTGGTCGCCGTCGCCGTCCGCGTCAAAGAAGGTCGCGCCGGTGTCCTCGCTGGCTTTGTCCGCCTCCAAAAAGGGCGCGGCCATCCTCGAAAAACCGCCAGACTTGCTCTGCAAAAACATGGCCCCGCTCTGCCCGGCCGCGCCGCCGATGAACACGTCCTGCAACCCGTCGCCGTTCGCGTCGCCGACGGCGATCGACGGGCCGGGCGTCGACATTTTGTGCGGAATCAGCCGCTCGCGGTTGAAGTCGAGGAAGTCGTCCTCGATGTGCTGAAAGGCGAGGCCGGTGCCGGTTTTCTCTTTGAAAAACTGTTGGCCAGCGACGGCGATGGGCGACCACTTGCCGGACTTGGCGTCGCTCCATTTCCAGTTAAGTCGCTGGTTTGCAGCGACTTGCGTTTGAGAAATTATCCGCCCGTCCGGGAATTTCACCTCAACGAGGTCGGCCGTCTGGTTTTTCCCGAGACCGAAATGGAGCAGGATTTCCGACGACGAAAAGAAGCCGCGAACCGGGTTCAGCTCCTCGTAAAGCACCTGCCCGCCGACATGGACGCGGGCGACGGCGCCGATGGCCTGCGTGTTCTTCGGCGAGCCTTCGAGCTTGATTTGCAGCCAGTTGTTCGCCTTCCGGTCGGCCGAAAAGTTTTGGTAGATGAAGGCCTCGTCGTCGATGTTGTTGACGATGAGGTCGAGGTCGCCGTCGCCGTCGAGGTCGGCGGTCGCGGAACCGTTCGAGAAGCCGTTTTCAACGAGGCCCCATGCCGTCGAGGCGTTTTCAAACCCGAGCCGACCCGAGCCGCCGGTGTTTCGGAACAGGTAGTTCTGTAGTTTAGTGGCCGGGATGGTCTTCAGAAAATCGTTGATGTCGGGGATTCGCTTCGGCGTGAGGAGCTTGAACCGGTTCATCGAGTCGACTGTGAAAGTCAGGTAGTCGAGGTTCGAGACGTCGCGGCGGTAGCCGTTGGTGATGGAGAGGTCGCGCCAGCCGTCGTTGTCGAAATCGGAGAAGAGGCACGACCAGCTCCAGTCGGTCTCGGCCATGCCCGCCATGTTGCCGATCTCGCTGAAAGTTCCGTTTCCGTTGTTGAGTTGCAGCACGTTCCTCATGTTTTGATGGCCGTAGTGGTCTTTCACCAGCGAGTTGTAGCGCTCGATTTGCATTGTGGTCATCAGTGATTTCTGCCGCTCGTTGTCGGGTGCGAGCATGTCGAGCGCGGCGAGGTCGACGAGGCCGTCGTTGTTCATGTCTGCGATGTCGGTGCCCATCGTGTGCTGCGAGTTGTGGCGGAACATCGAGAAGTCGCGGTCGGTGAACGTGCCGTTGCCGTTGTTGATGTAGACAAAATCGGGCACGATGTAGTCGTTGGCCACGTAGACGTCGGGCCTCCCGTCGCTGTTGAGGTCGCTGACGGAGACGGAAAGGCCCCAGCCGTAGTTAAGAATCCCGGCCTGCTGGGTCACGTCCGTAAAGCGCTCGCCGTCGTTGCGCAGCAGCCGGTCGGAGTCGTAGGGGGTGACGGGCGCGAGGTTGCGGACAATCTGGCCGTTGATTTCTTTGATGTCGGCCGAGTTGACGTTCTGAAAGTCGACCGGGTGGTTCAATATGTACAAATCGAGGTCGCCGTCGCCGTCGTAGTCGAAGAAGTTGGCGTGGTTGGAGGCGGAGGGGTCGTTGCAGTACCAGTCGCCGGCCATGTCCTTAAAGGTGTTGTTCTTCTGGTTGATGAAGAAGCAGTTGCGCCGCTCGTCGGCGGGCGCGAGGCCGGTTCGGCAGACGTAGAGGTCCTGCCACCCGTCGTTGTTGATGTCGACGACTGTCGCGCCGGTCTTGATGCCGACGGGCAGGGCGGTGCCGGAAGCCTCGGTGATGTCCTCGAACTGGAAGTTTCCCTTGTTCAAATAAAGCCTGCACTTCTCCTGCGTGGAGGTGAAATAAAGGTCGGGCCGTCCGTCGTGGTTCACATCGATGACGGCCACGCCGCCGCCGTTGTAGAGGTAGGGGTTGGAAATGATGTTGTTCTTGAAATCCTCCGTGATGTTGTTCGAGAACTTGACGCCCGACTTGGCCGACGGGACGAGCTTGAAGACCGCATCGGCCGGGGCGACAGCTGCCGTATGGCCGGTTTTCGGTTCGTTTTTGCAGGAAAAAAGGAAGAGCGCGGCGAGGACGGCGAGGGCGACTGGGCGCATTTTGACCGGGTTGAGTGAAAGATTCGGGGAGCAAAGGTTGCTCAAAAAAGAAAAAATCCCCGGCAGCCTACCACGACCGCCGGGGATTTTCATTTCAAGTCCCAACTTGGTTCAACCTCGCAAAATGTCCCGCGAGATGACCACCTTCTGGATCTCGCTCGTGCCCTCCCCTATCGTGCAGAGCTTCGCGTCGCGGTAGAATTTTTCGACGGGGAAATCCTTCGTGTATCCGTAGCCACCGAAGATTTGAACCGCGTCGTTGGCCACCTGACAGGCGATTTCGGAAGCGTAGTATTTGGCCATCGCCGCCTCGCGGGTCATTTTCTTACCCTTGTTTTTGAGGTCGGCGGCCTGTCTGGTGAGCAATTCGGCAGCCTGGATCTTCGTCGCCATGTCGGCCAACTTGAACGCGATGCCCTGAAAATTGGCAATCGGCTGACCGAACTGCTGCCGTTCCTTGGCGTATTTGACCGAGGCCTCGTAGGCCCCTTTTGCAATCCCGAGCGACAGGGCGGCGATGGAAATCCGCCCTCCGTCCAGCACTTTGAGCGCCTGTTTGAACCCGTCGCCCTCCTTGCCGAGCATCTGGCTTTCGTGGACACGGCAGTTGTCGAAGATCATCTCCGCCGTCTCGCTGGCCCGCATCCCGAGCTTGTTCTCCTTCTTTCCGCCCGAAAAACCGGGCGTTCCGCGCTCGACGACGAAAGCGGTCATGCCGTTGTTGTCGCCCGGCTCGCCCGTGCGCGTCATCACGACGGCGACGTGGCCGCTGCGGCCGTGCGTGATCCAGTTTTTCGTGCCGTTGATTATCCAGTGGTCGCCGTCGCGGCGGGCGACGCACATCATGCGGCCCGCGTCGCTGCCGGTGCCGGGTTCGGTGAGGCCCCACGCGCCGAGGTGCTCGCCGCTGGCCAGTTTGGGGAGGTACTTCCTCTTTTGTTCCTCGTTACCGAAGGCGAGGATATGGCCCGTGCAAAGCGAGTTGTGCGCCGCCACCGACAGCCCGATGCTCCCGCAGACTTTCGAGATCTCATCGATGACGGTGATATACTCCTGATAGCCGAGCCCCGCGCCGCCGTACTCCTCCGGGACGAGGACGCCGGTGAAGCCGTGCTCGCCCAGCATGGGCCAGAGGTCGGCGGGGAAGTGCTGGCTTTCGTCCCACTCCATCAAGTTGGGGCGTATATGTGTTTCGGCGAACGCCCTTGCGCTCTCGGCAATCATTTGCAGCGTCTCGGACGCGGTTTCGACAGTCATTGGTCAGAGCTTTTTTGAAAGAATTTGGTCGTGATTCGGCCCGCGAACCCCGTCGCAGGCAGGCAGTGGGAGGCAATTCTGTGGAAACTGGTTTTTCTGTTTTGGGTTCAAAAATCGACGCGGGCAGAATGTCGTCAGTCCATCGAAAGCATCCCTTTCCCATCGGCAAAATCCAGCCGCATCCGTCCGCGCCGCTCGAACCAGTCGATGATTTCAGGCCCGAGCAAATCGGCCCGCCAGCCGCTTCGATACGATTCATCAAGTTGTGCCGCCTCGTGCCGAAGCCGGTTGAAGTCGCCCCTCGGCATGACGAGAGCGGGCGAGAGCGACTGGTCGAGGCAGCGGCGGCGGACGAGGAGATAGAGCAAGTCCATGGTCCATTCCCCCTCGGGGTCGTCGGCGACGGAGCCGGGCAGCGCGGCGAGGGCGGCCCGCTCCTCGTCGGTCGGCGGCTGGCGGTAGAGGGCGAGCCAATCTTCGAGGTGCTTGCGCCAGACGCCGTCGTGCAGCGTCCGGTTGTTGACGAAGCCCTCGCGGCCGTTTTTGACGGCTTTCACGATGCCGCCGACGTACTTCGACTGGAGAATCGACTCCTTCGGCTGGTTGAGCTCCTCCGCCCGGTTCCTCCGCCAGCGGTGCAGCCGCATCAAAAAGACCTGCTCGGCGAGGCTCAACTGGTAGACGAACTCGCCGCTCAAAGCCTCCTTGTTCGGGTCGACCCGATAGAATTCGGGCACCTCCCATTTCGCGTTCTCCTCCCTCGCCCATGCGATCCGGCCGCGCCGTTCGAGCTTTCCCATCAGTTTCCGGTGGAGGCCGGGGAGGTATTTCACGTCCTCGACGGCATAGTCGATGGCCTTCGCCGGGAGGGGCCGCGCCGCCCAGTCGGTGACCGTGTGTGATTTTGAGAGCGAGACATGGAGCTCCTTTTCGCAGAGCTTGGCAAAGCCCGCCGGGTAGTTGTGGCCGACGAAACCGGCCGCGATTTGCGCATCAAAAGTGTTCTTCGGCACTGTCCCGAAAAGCTGGTTGAGCAGCTTGTAGTCGTTGTCGCCAGCGTGCGAGAGCTTGAGCGTCGCCGGGTCCTCGAGTATTTTCAAAAAGGAGGACAGGTCGGTTACGCGCAGCGTGTCTACGAGGAAAATCCGCTCGGCGGCCACGATTTGCAGCAGGCAGAGGACGGGGACGTAGGTCTTCTCGCCCACGAACTCCGTGTCGAAGCCGAGGACGTCGATGCCGGAAATCTCACCCATCGCCCGGTCGAAATCAGGCTGGCGGTCGAGATGGACAATCTTGTATTCGGGGAAACGCTGCTGTTGGGTCGCGGGCACGGGAAAAGCTGATTTTGGGGCAAACATAGACAAAAAGGAGCGCCGAGTTTCGAGTGCAGTGCGCCTTGCGTTTTAAGCGGCTTTGCCTTCGACCTTTTGTTTTGGAGCCTTCCCTTTCCGACAGCGGTCGCTGCAAAACCTGACCGCCTCCCAATCGCGCTCCCATTTCTTCCGCCATGAAAAAGGGCGGTTGCAGGTTGTGCAAATCTTCTCGGGAAGGTGCTTTTTTTTCACGTTTTTCATTGACGATCAAGCCTTTATCGCGCCCATGCCGCCGTCGGCGTGGATGATTTGACCCGTCATCCAGCCCGCCTCGGGCGAGAGCAGGAAGGCGGCGAGGGCGGCCAGTTCGCTCGCCTCGCCGACTCTTTTGAGTGGGTGACGGGCGGCGGCGGCCTCGCGTTTTTCGTCGGTGTTGAGCAGCTTCGAGGCGAGCGGCGTGTCGGTCAGCGAGGGGGCGATGCAGTTGACGCGGACAGCCGGTGCCAGCTCGGCGGCAAGCGAGCGCGTCAGGCCCTCGACCGCGCCCTTCGCCGCCGCGATGCTCGCGTGGAAGGGCATCCCCGTCCCGACGGCGACCGTGCTGAACAGGACGATGCCGCTGCCGGGCACCGATTTGAGTGCCTTCACCGCGCCCTGCACGCAATTGAAGGCGCCGACGCAGTTGATTTCAAAGTCCTCGCGAAGCTGCTCGGGCTTGATGGAGCCGAGGCCGCGCAGGTTGATGCTGCCCGGGCAATAGGCCATGCCGTGCAGCTCTTCGGGCAGTGAATCGGTCGGAAAAGGGTCGGAAAGCACGTCGAAAACCCGGTGCTCGACCCCGGCCAGCCCCGCCAAGGCCCCCGCCGTGCGGCTCAAGGCGATGACGCGATGGCCCTCGCCAGCCTGTTTTTGAGCGAGCGCAAGCCCGATTCCGTGGCTCGCGCCTATGATGAGGAAGCTCTTTTGCATGGTCGGAATCGGCTGCGGTTTTGGCCCGCCGCCGGGCGAAGAACTTTCGAAGGGGCGTTTTGTTGAGCCGCCGCCCCGGTTTGGTGGCTCGAATTTTTCAACCATGCACGTCCTCGAAACCACACAGAAAATCCCCGCCTCGATGGCCGAGGTCTGGGCCTTCATGTCGTCGCCCGCCAACCTCAAGCACATCACCCCGCCCGAGATGGGCTTCGACATCCTCACGCCCGGCCTGCCCGAGAAGATGTACCCCGGCATGATGATAGCCTACCGCGTCCACCCGGTGCTCGGCATCCCGCTGCGGTGGGTGACGGAGATAACCCATGTCAGCGAGGGCCGCTATTTCGTCGACGAGCAGCGCGTCGGCCCGTACAGGATTTGGCACCACGAGCATCATTTCGAGGAGGTCGCTGGCGGCGTCTTAATGCGCGACCGGGTGAGCTACCTCGCGCCGCTCGGCTTTTTGGGTCGGCTGGCCGATTGGGTATTCATCAAAAGGCAGCTCCGGGAAATCTTCGAGTACCGCACCCGGAAGGTCGAGGAGCGGTTCGGGGCAGGGCGTTGAGGCTCGCACGTCGGTTTTTTGTCAAAAATCGGGCGTGACCGACCGGCGGTTTGCCACCTTCGCCGCCACACCAACTTTCAATTTTGACAATGAAAAGAACTGTCCTCACCTTCCTTTTCGCCTCGTTTGCCGCCACGGCCGCCCTCTTTTCGCAGGACAAACCGGCCGCGCCGGAGGCCCCCTCGCCCGACAGCATCTTCCGCCGAATCGGCATGACCGAGTCGCAGGTGATGGACGTCGCCTGGGACATCACCGACGGAAACGGCCCGCGCCTCACGGGTTCGCCCGGCCTCGACCGGGCCACGACGGCGATGGTCACCCGGCTGAAAAACATGGGCCTCTCCAACGTCCACACCGAGGAATGGGGCCCGTTCGGGCGCGGCTGGGAGCTGAAATCCTTCCAACTGGAGGTCGTCGAGCCGGGCTACGTCGCGCTCATCGCCTACCCGAAGGCGTGGTCGTCCTCTATTAAAGGAGAGAAAACCGCCGAGGTCGTCTACCTCGACGCGGGCAACGAGGCCGAACTTGAAAAGTACCGGGGCAAGCTCTCCGGCAAGTTCGTCCTCCTCGACACGCTGCGCGAGGAGAAGGAATGGTCGAAGCCAATGTCCGCGCGCCACACGCCCGAGACGCTGCTCGACTTGGCCAACGAGCAAAAGCCCTCGCCCAGTGGCTCCGGCCGCCGGTGGGGGAACACGACAACCGGCTTCTCGAAAGCCCTCTGGAATTTCCTCTATGAGGAAAAGCCGCTCGCCATCCTCGACCGCCAGTTCAAGGGCGACTACGGGACGGTCTTCGTCAGCGGCGCGCGCGGCCAGTCGACCGACTCGCAGCGGAAGAACGGCGAGTGGGTCGTACCGCAGGCAACGGTGGCCAACGAGCAGTACAGCCGCATTTTCCGCCAGTTGAAAAAGGGGGGGAAGGTCAAACTGCGCATCCGGCTGGAGGCCGACTTCAATGAAAACGACCCGATGGAGCGCAACATCATCGCCGAAATCCCCGGCACGGACAAGTCGGGCGAGGTCGTCATGTTCGGCGCCCACTTCGATTCGTGGCACACCGGCACCGGCGCGACCGACAATGGCGCAGGCTCGTCGATGATGGTCGAGGCCGCCCGGATTTTGCAGGAATACATCCGCGTCTCGGGCGAGAAACCGCGCCGCACCCTCCGCCTCGCCCTCTGGACGGGCGAGGAACAGGGCCTCCTTGGCAGCCGCGCCTATTGCACGCAGCACTTCGTCGACCGCGACTCATCGGGTAGCATCACCGGCAAGAAGCCCGAAAACGCGACCGTCGCGGGCTATTTCAACATCGACAACGGGACGGGGAAAATCCGGGGCGTCTACCAGCAGGGCAACGAGGCCGTCGGCCCCATCTTTCGCCAATGGCTCGCGCCGTGGAAGAAACAGGGCGCGCAGACCCTCTCGCTCTCGAACACGGGCGGCACCGACCACCTCTCGTTCGACGCGGCGGGGATCCCCGGCTTCCAGTTCATCCAGGACGAGACCGAGTACTCGACGCGCACCCACCACTCCAACTTCGACACCTGGGAACACCTCTGGCCAGCCGACATGAAACAGGGCGCGACAATGGCCGCGTGGTTCGTCTGGCAGACCTCGCAGCGGGACGAGCCGCTGCCGCGCAAACCGTAACTAATTGGAAATCAACCGGAAAGAATCAAAATACCGATCGCTGGAGTTGTTCATCGCGTGTTCTGACTTGCAGATGGTCTGCAAAATGTAGAGCCGGTTTTTCACCAAAAAAGCGCGGGCACGACTGCTGACCGTCCCCTTGTTGTAGGTCAGTCGCCACGCCATGCCGGGCCACTGACCGAAGGGCTGCTTGCCCGAGTAAATCTCGGCGGCCTCGAGCGAGCGGGTCGCCTCGTCGAGCGTCGCCTCCCAGAACTCGGGCAGCAAAGCGGTCGAGTCGCTGTGGACGGTGCCGGGCGGGTAGTCGGTGTAGGTGGCGAAGTAGAGGTGGTTGTCGGCATCCGGCGACTTGTCCCAAAACCAAAAGGTGTGGCTGGCGAGGCGGCCGATTTTGGTCTCTTTTTCGAGGTCTTTCTTTTCGAAAATGCCGGGGGTGCCGATGGTGAAATTTCCGTCGGCGCAGACGTAGACCGTCCAATCGCCCATCGAAAGAGCGGCGAAAAGGAGCGGCCCGAGCATCGATTTCTTCATAGAAAACAAGTTTTCAGGGGCGAAAAAACAGCAAAACCGGCCCGGGCAGCTTGTCCGGAGCCGGTTTTGGCTTTTGATAACCGGCCCCGTTTTCAGAACCAGCGGACGACGGCCAACCGAGCCGACCGCAGCCGAGTCGTGCGGCCGGGCAGGGCGGTCTGGTTGAAAACCCCCTGCTGGAATTGCGCGGCGGCCTGCCAGCGGCGGCTCAAATCGAAGCTCGCCGAGGCCGTCGCAGAGAAGTCGAAGCGGGGCAGCGAGCGCGTCAAAATCCGGTTGACCTGTCGCGAGCTGCTGACTTCGGCGGCCTGATAAATGTTGCCCGAGGGCGTTTCGGTGTCGCTGGCCTTGCTGTATTCGAGGGCTGTTGCATCGATGACCGAGCGGGCCATGAACTGCCACGAAGCCGTCGCGCCCGCCCCGATGTGCCACCGGGAGCCGAGTTTTCGTGTGAAAAGGAGTGGCATTTCCAGCCGGTGCAGCACGTTGGCCGAGACGGCCAGTTCGACGGACGGCGCGGCGGTGGAGGCCGCCGAGTCGTAGTAGATGTTGCTGTTCGATGGGTCGGTGAAATCGAGCCTGATGTCGCCCGTCTGCTGGATGTAGTCGCCGTTCGGGACGAGGGCGCAGATGTCGTACCGCGTCGCGGGCTGCGCGGCCAGGATGGTGCGCGTCCAAGCCAGCCCGGTCGTCAGGCTCGAATATTTCGAGAGCCTCCGCTCGGCGAGGAGGCCGATCGAGTGGCCGTTGAAATGCCGGAGGTCGAGCGTTTGTGCGGCGGCGATGGCTCCGAAATGCCAGATTTTAGGGCCTCGTGCGGCGATGGGCTTGGTCGGCTTTTGAATCGGAGCGGCTGGTTTTTCCCCTGTCAAAACAGGGCGGCGCGCGAGGGTTGGGAGTTTTTCGAGCGTCCCGATTTTTTTGACAAGAGGGGTCGCGGCCGGGCTTGCCGCAACTGGTTTTTTGTCAGGAATTTCCGACAAGAAAGCTGGCTGATCGGTGGCCATTTGAGCCTGATTGAAAACCTCGCCTCTCAGGTCGGCTGGCTGCTCGGTTGTCGCGGCTTGCTCTTTTTGAAATTCAAAACCGGCTCTCGGCTCGGGTTGGAAAATCCCTTTTTCAACCAAACCGGAGCGGCCGGATGGTTTGGGGAAAGCTCGGTTCTCGCTCGCTCGGTTCGAGGCCGGATTGGCTCCATTTCCAGTCTGGGAAATCCCCGTAGGGGTGGCAGTTTCCCTTTTTTTCAATTGGGTTTCATCAAAATCATTCGAAATCGGCGAGTTCGCGGCAACGATGCCAACCGGTCTCGAGGTTTCAATCCCGACCGCAGACGCGGCGGCGGCCCCGTCTTTTTTCAAAAAGAAAACGCCCGCGCCCGCCCCGGCGAAGCAGGCGACAGCCACCGGCCAAAACCACCAGAGGCCCCGGCGGCGGTCGCCGGTCGGCATCTCGCGGTCGAGCTTTTCGGCCATCAGCTTCCAGCCGAGGTCGGTCTTGCTTTTCAATTCTTTGTCAACTTTTTTCATCTCAACTGGCGGTCTTGCGTGATTGGTTCTCGTGGAGTTGCAGCTCGGCCTTCAACAGGGTGCGGGCGTTGTTGAGGTGCCATTTCGAGGTGCCCTCGGAGATGCCCAGCTCCTCGCTGATTTCACGGTGCGAGAGACCGTCGAGGGCGAAGAGGCGGAAGACGTTCTGGCTCGCCGGGGGCAGTCGGCCGACCATTCGGAGGATGTCGTCGGCGAAGAACTGGTCGAGGCCCGCCGGCGCGACCGACTCGTCGCGCTCCTCGAAGACGAGGAAGTGCGCGTACCGTTTTCGGTCGCGGAAGTGGTCGGCCAGCGCGTGCCAGACGATTCGGCGCACCCAGCCCTCCAAACTCCCCCGATGCTCGAACGAGCCGATTTTTTGGAAGACGCGCAGGAAGCCGGTGTTGACAATTTCCATCGCTGTGTCCTCCGATCGGGTGTGGCGCAGGCACATCTGCCACATCTCGGGGAAAAAGCGGCGGTAGAACGCCTCTTGCGCCCTGCGGTCGTTGGCGGCGCAGCGGGCGACGAGGTCGGCTTCCGTCCAGTCTTTGTTACCGAGAAACGGCATCGTTCAATAAGGTGGTTGCGGGCGGTTCTGGTTCAAAAGACCATGCCGAAGCGCATCGTGAAGCGCCGGTAGGTCAGGTTTTCGGAAACCGTTACGGGGCCGGGGAAGCCGGGCGAGGTCGCCTCGAAACCGCCCCGCTGGATGCGCGCGCCGACGTCGAGGGTGAAGTTGCCGTGCGGCCGCGCACCGAAGCGGATGCCGAAGTTGGGGCTGATGAAGGTGCCGCCGTCGATGCTGTTGGACTCGATGCCGAAGCCGTCGGGCGTGTTGAGGTCGACTGCGAAACCGTGGCCGACCATCACGTCGAAGTACGGCGCGTGGCGCCATGCGCCGAAGTAGCCCCGGTACTCGGCATAAACAGGGACGACGGTCAGTTCGTTGACCGTGCCGTACTTGTCGACGGCAATCCCCGCGCCGAGGCCGCTCATGCGGTTGAGCATGAAGCCCGCCGAGACGGAGAAGGTGAAGTTGTTGCGCCAGCCGCCGTCGTCAATGCCGAAGGCGTTGTTGTTGTTGCTCGGCATGAATCCGAGGCTGGTGGCGATGTACCAGCCGCGCTCGGTGAACTCGTACTCGCGGCGGTCGGAGAGGGGCTTCGTGCCGCCGTACCGCCGCATCCTGACGTGGGCGATTTCGCTCTCCGAGAAACGCAACACTAGACCGTTGTGAGTCCTGATGACGAGGTGGCTGCCCCGCTCCCACTCGACCATGGTGCCGCGCACCTGGCCGCCGTTGCGCAGGTCGACGAGCGTCTCAATCTCGACGGGAGTCTGCACTGCGGGTGCCTTCGGCTTGTTCTGCAGCCATTCGGGCAGGCCTTTCACATGGCGAAACTGCTGGACCTTCGCCACCTCATCGGCCGAAAAAGCAAGTCTTTCGCCGCTGGCCGTTGTCAAAAAGAGCGAGTCGCCGCGCTGCCAGCGGGTCATCGTGCCGCGCACCTCGTCGCCGTTTTTGAGCATGACGACGGTCTCGGTTTCGACGTTGCCCTTTTTTGTGGAAAGAGAATCGGACACCGGCTGGGCGAGCAGGGCGGCGGTCTTTCCCAAAAAGAAGAGGGCGATGGCGGCGGCAAGTCTCATTTTATTCAAAAGTCGCTGATGGAAACTGCTCACTTAACGACCTCGATGAGGCTGCGCTGCCGCAAGTCCGCCGGGTTGCTCGCATCGAACTGGTAGATGCCCTTCGGCGAGCGGACGATGAGGTCGGTCGACCAAGGGACGGGAATGAGGTCGGTCGCCTCGATGCCGCCAATCTGGCCGACGAGACGGTCGCCGACGGTGGCGGGGTCTTTTTTGTCAAAAACCTTCACGCCGTCGTCGCAGACGAAAAGCAGGTCGCCGCGCACGCCGAGGCCGAGCGGGTGAGTCATCGGGAAGGTCTTGAGGAAGATGGGCTTGGTCAGGTCTTTCACGTCGACCACGTCGAGCTGGTTGGCAAAGCCGAGGCACTCCGAGCCGTCGTGCAACGTGATGAAGGCCGTCTCGCCGTCGGTCACGACCGGGTCGCAGGAGCGGACGTGGATGAACTCGCCGAGCTTCACCGGGTTGTCGGGGTTAGTCTCGACGTCGTAGAAAAAGGTGCCGTTGTTGGAGCCAACGAAGAGCTTTTTGTCCATCGAAAACAGCGTCTCGACGTGAAAATCGACCTGCACCGGCTGGCCGACGGCCCTCGGGCTGCGCACGTCGGAGATGTCGAAAGCATGGAGCGACGACCAGTCGACGGTGTAGAGCCGCTCGCCCGCGATGGTGAAACGGGCCGTGGAACCGGCCACGCCGGTCACCGGAGGAGCGGAAGCGCTGTTTACATCGACCGCGATCGGGCCGCCTGTGAAATCACACTTTTCGCAACCATCTTCCAGATAATAGTAGCCCAACCCGTAATTGGGCGAGTCGCAGTCGACCGTCACGGTCTCGTCGGTGATTTCGTAGCCGACGATGTAGCCGTCGCCATAGGCGTTGTAAGGGAAGACGTTTTCCACCCGCGAGAGGAGCTTAGGCGCCAGCGGGTCGGCGAGGTCGACGGCGACGAGGTCGATGTAGTTGTCGGCCAGGAGGATGCCGTCGCGGACGGCCATGTCGTTGGCTCCGGGCAGGTTGATGAAGGCGCGGTTGACGGGGTTCGACGGGTCGGTGTTGTCGAAGACGTGGATGCCCCGGCCCAGCTCGCCGACGAGGAGCCAGTTTTGATAGAGGTAGATCTGGCCCGCGTTCTTCAGCGGCTCGGGCGCGGCGGCCGTCAGCCCGGCGCGGATTTCCCCGATGCTCTTGGTGATGGGCTTCCAGACCTGGTAGGTCATGGTGGCCTTGCACTTGTCCTTGAGGCAACCGGTCATGGCAGCGGCGGCGAGTAGGCAAGCGGCGATGGCGAGCGAGAATTGGACTTTCTTCATGGTGGTGAATTTTAAGAAGCGGAAGATACCGCCAAAGACCGGGGGGCTGGCTGGAAAGGTTGGGGGGCAAACGAAAAAAGGGCAAAACCCTCTCGGACTCTGCCCCTTCTGCTCAACGACAAATCGGCTTCAATGCCCCACCCTTTTCGCCGGGCCGGGCTTCGCCGACGGCTTCACCGGCAGGCTGCGCGACTGGAACCGGCTGATGATTCCCTGCATCTCGCGGATGACCTCCTCCTCGGAGGCATGCTTCATGACAAGGCGGATAAGCTCGACCTGCGTCGATGTGAGCGGCTTCTGATTTTCCATGATAGATTACAATTGTTTTTGCCTAAAAGATTGATTGATAGGCGGTTGTGTCTGTTTTGAAGTTTTCTCCGTCTGTCTCGCCGCTGGCCACGACCTGCTTTCAGGGCGACCGGCGGCGGGCGTTTTTTCAAAATATTTAGGGCCTCAAGCCCCCAGTTCGAGCTGGTTTTTGACGAGATGATAATAGGTCCCCCGGTTCCAAGTCAGCTCGTGGTGCGTCCCCTGTTCGACGACCTCGCCGCGCTCCAGCACGACGATGTTGTCCGCGTCGCGCACCGTCGAGAGGCGGTGGGCGACGACGACGACCGTCCGGCCGCGAAAGAACTCGGCGAGGTTCTCCATGATGATTCGCTCGTTGAAGGCGTCGAGGGCGTTCGTCGCCTCATCAAAAAAGAGGTACTCGGGGTTTTTGTAGACCGCCCGAGCGATGAGGATGCGCTGCTTCTGGCCCTGCGAGAGGCCCACGCCGTCCTGCCCGATTTTCGTGTTGTATCCGAGCGGCATCGACTCGATGTACTGCTGGATGTTGGCCACACGGGCGGCTTTCATCAACCGTTTCCGGTCGATGACGTCCTCGCCGAGTGCGATGTTGCGGGCAATGGAGTCGTTGAAAATGAACCCGTCCTGCATCACCACGCCAACGCGGCTGCGCCAGAGGCGGTGCTGGACGTTGTCAAGTGCGATGTCGCCGAGGCGGACGCGGCCTTGTTGGGGTTGATAGAAATTGAGGAGGAGTTTCAAAATCGTCGTCTTCCCGCTGCCCGACGAGCCGACGATGGCGGTCGTTTTCCCCTCGGGGAAAAGAAGGCTGACCTCCTTTAAAACCAACGGGTCGTGCGGCCCGCCGTACCGGAAGCTGACGTTGTCGAGCCGCAGGTCGCCGTTCTCGGGCAAAATCGAGGCTTTTTCAGTCGAAATCGGCTCCTCGTCCTCTCTCGCATGGATTTCGTTCATCCTTTCGAGCGAGATGCTCGCGTCCTGCGCCGCGAGGATGAACTGCACAAGGTGGTCGAGCGGCCCGTTCATCTGGCCTATCAAATATTGGGTCGCCAGCATCTGGCCGAGGGACATCTCGCCCTTCATCACCGCCCGCGCGGCGAGGAAGCTGATGAGCAGGTTTTTCGACTCGTTGATGACCGTCGCGCCCGCCCGCTGCCACTGGTCGAGCGATAGGTAGCGGACGTTGATGTGAAACAGCTTCGCCTGGATGCGCTCCCAGGCCCAGCGCTTTTGCTTCTCGGAGTTGTGCAGCTTGATTTCCTGCATCCCCGAAATCAGTTGGATGAGGGCCGACTGGTTCTCGCTCGCCTGCTCGAACCGCTGGTAGTCGAGCGTTTTCCGCCTTTTCAAAAAGAGGATAATCCACCCGAAATAGAGCACGGCGGCGGCGGCGAAGACCCAAAAGATGGTCGAGTTGAACCAAGCCAGCACGATGCCGAAGACCACCAAATTGATGACCGAAAACAGCGTCAGCAGCGACGACGAGGTGAGGAACCGCTCCACCCGCTCGTTGTCGTAGATGCGCTGGAGGAGGTCGCCGGTCATCTTCGTGTCGAAGAAGCGCATCGGCAGCCGCATCAGTTTCGCGAGGAAGTCGGAGACGAGCGTCACGTTGACCCGCGAGCCGATGTGCAGCAGAATCCAGCCCCGGATGAACTCGTTGGCCATCGACGAAAGCATCACGACGACCTGCGCTCCGAGGATGAGGTAGACGAAATTGATGTCCTTCGTGGTGATGCCGACGTCGACGATGCTCTGCATCATGAACGGCAGCAAGAGCTGCAAAGCCGACCCGGCCAGCAGCCCGAGGACGAGCTGGCCGAGGAGCCGCCGGTAGTTTTTCAGATAGCCAAAAAGGAAGGAAAAGCCCTTCTTTTCGACCTTTTCGCCAGCTTGAGAGAAGAACTCGGGCGTCGTTTCGAGCAAAAGAAGGATGCCCACGGGCGAGCCGTCCTGCGTGTCGGAGGCCCAGAACTTGAGGAACTCCTCCTTCGAGATTTTGAACTTCCCATGAGCCGGGTCGGAAATCCAGGCGTGCCGGGCATCCATTTTGTAGACGACGACGAAATGCTGCTGTTTCCAGTGCGCGATCGCGGGGAGGGGC
>JBGAWE010000364.1:0-3128 GCA_044227705.1 Saprospiraceae bacterium | reverse complement strand
ATTGGTGCCACTTGTCGAGCAGCGGGAACCCCCGGATGGTCATCGAGGCCGGGATGTAGCTCTCGAGCAGCTTGCCGTTCTGCCACTCGGCTATCTTCATCCGGTTGGGTGCCATGTTCGACGCGGCCGCCATCCGGTCCTGCGGCAGACACTCGAGGGCGTACTCCGAGACCATGAAGGGGTGCCGGATGGGCCGCGCCTGCGGCGTCCCGGCGGCCACGCGCCGCTTGTCGTTGACGATGAGGAAGACGTGGTATCGGACCCCCTGCGCCGGCGCGAACTCGACGGCGGGCGACCTCTGCGGCACCTGCATCTGCTGCACGTTCTCGGGCAGTATCTCCACCCTATAGCCGCCCGGCATCACCGCCCGGCAGGCCTCAAGGACGACGCGGACGGTCTGCGGGTTGCTGCCCTCCGTGTTGCGCACGAGGAAGGGCGACAGCGGCATCAAACCAAACCCCCCGCCCGCCGCGAGGGCCATCGCCCGGACGTCGCGCACGGAGTCCTCGATGCTGTTCTCAAGGTGCTGGAAATGCTCGCTCGAGAGCTTCATCCCGTTCTCCCAATAGATGGGGAAAGCGTTTATCTTCGGAAAAATCATGTTAAAGGTTGGGATATTGGAATATAGAGATATTGGGCCGAGCGAACCGGAATATCCCAATATCCCACAATATCCCATTATCGATAAATAAGGGTGGTCTTGTCGGGGTCGTAGTCGTTGGCGCCCGGCCAGTTCTGGTTGGCGACGGGTAAGGCGGCGTCGGCGGGCATCCGGCGGGCCTTGACGACGTCGCCGTTGCGGATGCCGTTCTGGGCGATGGACAAATTTGGGTTGAGGTAGTGCGGCCGGCGAAACCATGTGGAGGGCCGCCACCACACCTTTTTATGGAGAAAAGCCACCAGAACTTGGGGGCGCCGTCGTACTCGTTGCCGAGGTCCTGGATGGTGCGCACGCCCTGTTTCGTGCGCCGCACCTGCATCGTGAGGACGAACGTCGCGCCGAGCTGCGCCTCTCGCGGAACCTCTATCCACGGCTCGGCGTGGCGGCCGAAGAGGGTGTACTGCTCGACGAGGCTGGTGGCGAGGCTGAACTCGACGCGCATCAGGTCGCGCCACGGCCACTTCTCGGGGTTGACCACCTCGACGGGCGTGAACCACGGTGCCTCGACCGACCGCCACGGAACCTGCCCGGCCCAGTCGGCCAGCTTGAAGATGAGCAGCGGGAGCAGGAAGTAGAGCGGCGCGTCCCAAAGTCCCGTGTCGCGCATGGCCTTTCCGAGGTTGAAAAAACCCAGCGCACGCGGCGAGAGGACGTAGCAGACCGAGCAGAGCAGCGCGACGACCGTGGTGAATGCCAGCTCGGGGTGGATGGAGTCCTTCGGCCATTCGTACCTGTCGCGCACCGTCCATGTTTGCCGGTAAAGGCTCCAGACCTGCAGGATCCCCAGCAGCAGAAGCACGGCGCGGTTGACCCAGAGCGCCCAGATCTCGTCCTCGACAATCATCGGCATCAGGCATCCGACGGCCGAGCTGGCCAGCGCGAACGCGAGGATGTGTATCTGCGTCACGCCGTCGAGCGAGCGGTCGTGCCGCTTGAGCGCCCACTTCGACCAGATGGCCGCGAGGAGCGTCAGGATTCCCCAAACAATGACTACCGGGTCCTTCATGCTGGTTCGTTTTATTTTTTGGATTAAACAAAAGGCGACGGTCGGGCCGTGCCCGGGCGTCGGGGCTATTTTTTCTGTTTGGCCTTCGCCTCCTTTCTCTGCTCTATCACCTTCGGCGCGTTGGACAGGATGCGCTCAAAGTGGCCCGCCATGTGGTGCGCCCAGATGGTGAGCTGGGAACTTCCCCTCATGCCGAAGACATAGGGGAAGTACCTCGCGTAATCCCGAGGCTCCACAATGCCTCCCTCGATATAGTCGCCTCCATGCCCGTACTCGAGATGGCAGGTGAAGCACAGGTAGAGGCAGTTGTCCACCGAGCGGATGAGCCGCTTGTCCAGTTCGTTTTTCTGGTCGCCGCTCTGTGCCGTAATCAGGTGATGGGCGTACCAATCGTACCTTTTCTTGTTGTTTTTGAGCATTTCATACGTTTTCCATTACGCAGTGTGCGCAGCGGTATGTCTGGCGTTCCTCGGCGGCCTGCTTCGTCGTAGAAGGCGAAGATTGCGCGGTAGTCTTCAATTGGTATTTTTGACATTGGGTATTTGATTTGAGATGGTGGGAAAAATCAGTTCAATCGCACGTTGTACCCCAGGACGGCCTCTCCGAAGGTGAAGCCCCAGGCATCCTCCGTCACCTCGATTCGGGTGACGGCCGTTGCGTCGAGCGGCAGGAAGTAGCTGTAGAGCAGTTCCTCGAGGAGCCGTCGGCACTTCCCGCCGGGCAGGTGGTCGGGCAGCTCGGCCAGCGTGACCCCCTCGACGGCTATCTCGATGGCCGGGATGTCGTCGCGGAAGGAATCGCCGAGGACGAGGTCGCCCAACTCGACGTCCTCCGTCGGCTGACCGCTCTCGGGGATGTCATAGGTCAGCGGGGCGGCAGTGCGGAAGGCGACCTTCTTGCGCAGCACCGCCTCGAAGCAGAGCCGCGTCAGTTGCCAGTCGCCTGCCACGCGGTGGGCCTCCGGCATGAGGTAGCAGAGCAGGAAGGCCTGCTTGGCCGTGAGGCAGTCGGCGAACTGGCGCAGGCCCCACAGGTCCTCGATGAATCGGGGCATCCCCTCCGTCCATTTCTGCTCGAGCTGTTCGAGGTCGATTCGCGGCAGAAACATGGCCTGCTCGAACGGCAGGAAGAACCGCCGCGCCTCCGCCGCCTGCCGGTCGAGGGCCTTTGCCTTCGCCAGCGTGTCGGGGTAGTCTTCGTCGACGCGCAGGAAGAGCCGCTCGGGCAGCGTGTCGTAGAGGCCCTTCCGGTTGACGTCGATCTGCCAGACCTCGTCGTGCTCGTAGCTGCGCTTCTTGATGGCCGCAACCTCGTGGTGGCTGCGCCGCTGGGCGGCCCCTCGTGGCGAGACGATAACCTGCTCGGTCAACAGGTTCGCGTCGTCGGCCAGCAGGGCGGCGGCGACCACCTCGGCGCGCACGTCGAAGGGCGCATTGTGCCGTGTCTCGTCGAGGTTCTTTT
>JBGAWE010000363.1:0-3066 GCA_044227705.1 Saprospiraceae bacterium | reverse complement strand
AACGGGCGGCGGCGGGCGGGGCAAGACACTATAATTTTTTTCTTACCAGAAATTACACTTGCCTGTTAGTGGGGCTGTTGTACTATTGCAGCAGCAAAACCCGAGGCCGAAAAGGCAGTATGTGCGGGACGTTTTCAGTTGTCCCTTTGGTTTTAATCCCGGTTTCTCTTTACTCCTTTTTTGTAATCTCATGAATTTGTCGGTCCACCTCGCGGCGAGGGGGGGCTGCCCAGCAAAGGTTTTCGGGCCTGTGCGGGTGGTTTTCTCGGAAGGCTGCGATACTCCACACAATTCATTTTCTGGGAAAATATTCCGCCTGTCGGCGGGATGAGCCGCCTGTCAGCACGCTGACGGGCTTTTCGTGTTTCCCGCTCTCCCCTAACGAACTTGACTTCCGGCACGTCCGGATATGGCATAACTCAATCGCACACATTCAATTTTCATCCGCATGAAATTCCATACCCAACGATTCTTGACGGTTGCAGCCGCCCTGATGCTCGCCACGTTCTCCGCCTCGGACGCATCCGCGCAGGCCTCGGCCACCGCTGCTGCCCCACCGCTCTCGGTGGTCGATTTGGAGGACACAAACTGGAAATCTCCTGTCGATTATGCGGGGGTGATTGCCGCCGAGCGCGTCGTGGCCCAGCAGATCATCGGCACACCGGGCATCCCTTACAGCCAGTTCGCCCTTTACACGGGCTACGATCGGATGCTCTCCTACATCCAAAATGACCTGTCGGCCAGCCTGCCGCTCGCCCCGCTCGTGGGTAGCAACTTCCAAAAGGTGATGATCGAGGCGCCCAACGACCCCGTCCTTAAGAAGATGGAAGCGGGCAAGCTGGACATCCTGCGCGACCAGCTCACCGACAAGCTAGCTCGATAATTTCTCGACGAAAAATATCAACCGAACACCGGTCGGCCAGAGCCAACCGCCGATGTGGAGGCACATCGAAAAACCATTTCAGATTAAAAATCCAATCTCGACGATGAAGCATTTTTCCGCTCAACGCAACGCCGCGACCGCTTCCCGCCACTCCTTTATTGTTATGATGGCCGCCCTCGGCCTGTTCATGGCACAGGCCGTGACGACGCGGGCGCAGGTGGCGAACTACACTTTCGCGTCCTCCACGACGACTTATACCGCCATCTCGGGCGGAACGGTGCTCTCGTCGGCCGGCACTGCCAACGATGACAACACTTATTCCAGCGTCCCCCTCGGCTTCAATTTTGTGTACAACGGCACCACGTACACGACCCTCGGCGTCAACTCCAATGGCTATGCGGCCTTTGGCGGGACAGCCCCGGGCAGCTTCTACGACGGCACCTCTGTGCAGAACGTGGCCAACGCCGTCCACATCTTCAGCGAGGACCTCTACGGCACCGCCGCCACTTGTGAAATCCAGTATCTCACGACGGGCGCGGTTGGCAGCCGCATTTTTACGCTTCAATGGAAAGATTGGGGCTTCTACAACGCCGGCGTGGGAACGGGCGCGGAGATGAACTTCCAGCTGAAGCTCTTCGAGGGCACGAACGTCGTCAGTCTCATCTATCAGTCGCTCGGCCAATCGCTCGCTGGGACCTGCCAAGCGGGCCTCACCGGCACGACTGTGGCCGACTTCAACAGCCGCACGACCGCGACCGACTGGTCGGCCTCGACGGCCAGTGCTGTCAACACGGCACAGCTGACCTACTCGTCGACCTGCTTCCCCGGAAACGGTCTGACCTACACCTTTAACCCGCCGCCGCCGTGCGTTGCTCCGACGACGCAACCGACCGCGCTGGTGCTGACCCCTGGTTTGACGACTATGGGCGGTTCGTTCACCGCTGCGACCGGCGCACCTACGGGCTACTTGACGGTGCGGACGTTGACGGCCACCCCGCCCTCTGCGCCGGTCAACAGCACGACTTACACAGCTGGCCAGTCCGCCCTCGGCGGTGTCATCGTTTCCTCGAGCACGACAACAACGTTCACAGCGACCGGCCTTCAGCCGCAAACGCCTTACTACTTCTGGGTCTATTCCTACAACAACACCGCCTGCTCGGGCATCGCGTACAACACGACCGCCCCGCTGACGGCCTCCGCCTCGACCTCGAACTGCTCCATCACCGGCACGAAGAGCGTCGGCCCGACGGGCACCTATGCGACCATCACGGCTGCCATAGCCGATTTGAACACCAACGGCCTCGGCGGCCCGGTCATTCTTGAGCTGCAGAGCACTTATGTCAGCTCGGCGGAGCCGGCCTTCCCGGTCGTCCTGCCCGCGCTGCCCTGCCAGAGCGCGACCAACAACGTGACCATCCGTCCGACGGCGGGGGCGACTGCGCTTTCCATCACGAGCGCAAACACGACCGGCACGCTGAACATCGACAACGGCGATTATTATGTCATCGACGGCCGCCCGGGCGGCGTGGGAACGACCTCCCAACTTTCAATCTCAAACACGGCGACGGCGGGCTACGCGCTCCAGTTCATCAACAGCGCGACGTTCAACAACATCCGCTATTGCACCGTAGCCGGGGTCACCACCGGCACGTCGAGCGGGGTCATCGTGTTCTCGACGTCAGTCGGCCTCACGCCAGGCAACTCGAACAACACCATCGACAACTGCGAAATCCGCGACGGCGCGACAACACCGACCAACCTCATCTGGGCGACTGGCACCACCACACTCGGCTACCAGAACCTCAACAACAACAACACCGTCTCCAATTGCCTCCTCCACGACTGGTTCAACGCCTCCTCCACGACGGCAGGCGCGGCCATCAACATCGTGGCGGGCTGCTCGGAGTGGACCATCACCAACAACAGCTTCTACCAGACTGTCGCCAGGACGTTCACAATGACGTCGGCGACCGATCAGGGGGCCATCTTCATCGCCTCAACGGTTGCGGGCTACGGCTTTCAGATCACCAACAACTTCATGGGCGGGTCGGCCCCGCAGTGCGGCGGCACGGCCTGGACCTACACGGGAGGCACGACCGGCACGCCGACGCTGCGCCTGGTGCGCATCTCGACCTCTGCTGGGGCTGCGACGGGCAGCTTGTTCAACAACATCACGGGCAACA
>JBGAWE010000035.1:0-26796 GCA_044227705.1 Saprospiraceae bacterium | reverse complement strand
GGTCTGGGACGAGCTTTCATTGAAGGAGAAAAACTACCTCGTCCTCACCCTCCACCGCCCGGCGAACGTAGACGACGCGGGCAAGCTGCGGGGGCTCCTGACCGAAATCTGCTCGAATTCGCGGGGCTTGCCCATCATTTTCCCCGTCCACCCCCGCACGGCGAAGGCTTTGAAGGAACTCAACCTCGAAGCGCCGAACCTCCACGCCGTCGGGCCGATGAGCTATCTGGAGTTCAACTTTTTGGTCGAAAAAGCCCGCTGCGTCGTCACCGACTCGGGCGGCATCACCGAGGAGACGACCGTCATGGCCGTGCCTTGCATCACCCTTCGCGACAACACCGAGCGGCCCGAGACCGTCGAAATCGGCACCAACGAACTCATCGGCACCGACCCGGCGGCCGTCGCGCCCGCGCTCGAAACGCTCTTTTCGGGCAACTGGAAAAAAGGCGGCATCCCGCCGATGTGGGACGGGAAGGCGGCGGAGCGGATTGTTGAAATCTTGGCCCGTACTTTTGAAGGAAAAAGGCGGTGAACCAGCTTTTTGACCCAAAACTTTTGGCGGAGTTCCAATCCTTGAACCTGTCGGGCGTCCTCGACTTCGACAAGTTCAACCTGTATTCCATCACCCATCATTCGACCAACATCGAGGGCAGCACCCTCACAGAGACCGAGACCCGGCTGCTGCTCGACGAGCATTTGACCCCAAAAGGAAAGCCGCTCTCGCATAGTTTGATGGTGAGAAACCATGCCGAGGCGTTGCGGTTTGCAATGGATGAAGCCGACAAAAAGGAGCCTCTCTCGGTCGGTTTTGTCCAAAAAATCAACGCCCTTGTTTTGAAGGACACGGGCGCAACCTACAGGACCCTGTCGGGCGACATTGACAGCAGCAAAGGGGCTTTCCGAAAAAGCAACGTCAGTGCGGGCAGCCGGTTCTTCCCGAATTTCACAAAAGTGGAAGCCATGACGTTCTCCCTAGTCGAACGTTTGGTTGAAAAACAGGCTTCGGTGACGACCGTCGAGGAACAGTTGAACCTCTCCTTCGATGCTCATTTCGAGCTGGTTTCCACCCATCCTTTTTACGACGGCAACGGTCGGACCGCCCGGCTGCTGATGAATTTCTTCCAGCAACAATTCGGCCTCCCGCTGGCGATTGTCTTTTCCGAGGACAAGGCCGAATACTTCGACGCGCTCGAGGCCACCCGCAATAAAGAGGACATCGCCGTTTTCAGGGGTTTCATGTTCAGGCAGTACGCCAAGCACCTCGAGGAGGAAATCCAAAAGTTCAGACGCATCGGCTGATGCGGCCACCAATGCAACGGTTCTGTTTTTGAAACAACTCATCCAAGACCTCCAATCCGGCCAAACCATCCAATTTTCAAAGTTGTCATGACCAACGTCCTCCGCTTCCCGCTCCACAACATCAGTCCGGAGAAGATTTCCGACCTTCAAGAAAAATACCCGAACGCCTCCGTCAGGATTGAACTGAACGACACCCCGGCAGAAGGCGGGTTGAGCGAATCCGATTTTTGGCGACTCATCGAGCAACTCGATTGGGCGAAGACGGGTGACGACGATGCGGTCATCGAGCCGGTCGCCGCGGCCCTTTCGGCAGGCCCGCTGCGGCATGTGTATGATTTCAAGGACCTGCTCTCCCAAAAACTCTACCTGCTCGACGGCGAGGCGTTTGCCAAGCACATCGGCGAAGGCTCGTTCGACCCAGCCTCCGATGAGTTTTCTGCGGACGGGTTCCTTTTTTCCCGCTGCTGCGCGGTTGCCAACGGCGAGCGCACCTTCCGTGAAATCCTCGCCGACCCGTCCAAAATGCCGAAGGACATGGAGTTTGCCGCCCTGCTCCGCATCCCGAACGAGGCACACCGGCGGGCGAAAGGGACGGCCCTCAACTACGTCGCTGCCTATCCTGTGGAAACTTTCAGCAACAAAAAGGGCTGGAAAAGCCTGTCACCGACCGCCTGACCGACCCGAAAACCCATGCACGGCAACGCCAAGAAGAACAACGCGCTCCACCATTTGTACGACATTTTCGCCCAAATCGACCGCGACACCTATAAATATGGCATCTCTGCCGACCCGATTGACCCTGATGACAACCTCTCCGAACGCGCCCGCAGCCAGGTCGAGGAATGGAACATGGCCGCCGGGCACGCCAAATTTTCCGCAGAAATCCTGCTCACGGAAATCCCCGGCCGGGCAGCCGCACTGAAAATCGAGCGCGAACACATCGACGCCTATTTTGAGAAAAACGGGCGCAACCCGCTCGGCAACAAATTCCCGAAAAGGAAATAACAGCCCGCTTGAAACAACTCATCCAAGACCTCCAATCCGGCCAGACCCGCCTCGAAGAAGTCCCCGCACCGCAGGTTCGGCGCGGCTCGGTTTTGATAAAAACGCACCGCTCGCTCGTCAGCCTCGGCACCGAGCGGATGCTGGTCGAGTTCGGCAAGGCCAACTGGTTCGAAAAGGCCCGGCAACAGCCCGACAAGGTCAAACAAGTCATCGACAAGATTAAGACCGACGGCCTGCAGCCCACCCTCGAAGCCGTCTTCAGAAAGCTCGGCGAGCCGCTCCCGCTCGGCTATTGCAACGCGGGGGAGGTCGTGGCCGTCGGCGAGGGCGTTACGGAGTTCAGCATCGGCGACCGGGTCATCTCCAATGGCCACCATGCCGAGCTGGTCTGCGTCCCCAAAAACCTGGTGGCCAAAATCCCCGAAGGGGTCTCTTTTGAGGAGGCCAGTTTCACGGTCGTCGGGGCCATCGCCTTGCAGGGCATCCGTTTGGCGCAGCCGACGTTCGGCGAGACGGTCGTCGTCACCGGCCTCGGGTTGATTGGGTTGGTCGCCGGTCAGTTGCTGCGGGCGAACGGCTGCCGCGTCGTCGGCCTCGATTTTGATGAAAACAAAGTTGAATTGGCCAAAACCCTCGGCATCGAGGCGTTCAACGTCTCGTCTGGAAACAGCCCCGTCAAACTGGTCGAGGAACTGACCGGCGGCATCGGGGCCGACGCGGTGGTCATCACGGCCTCCTCAAAGTCGAACGAAATCATCCACGAGGCCGCGCAGATGAGCCGAAAACGCGGGCGCATCGTCCTCGTCGGCGTCATCGGCCTTGACATCCGTCGGGCCAATTTTTTTGAAAAAGAACTGACGTTTCAGGTCTCGTGCAGCTACGGCCCCGGCCGCTACGACCCCGATTACGAGCAAAAAGGCATCGACTACCCGCTCCCCTTCGTCCGTTGGACGGAGAAGCGGAACTTCGAGGCCGTCCTCCGCGCCATCGCCGAGGGGAGTTTGAAAGTCGCCCCGCTCATTTCCGAAGTCATTGATTTTCAGGACTTTGAGAAAATATACGGCGACATCGGCTCGTCGCGCAGCATCGCCAGCATCCTCAAATATTCGGGCGCGGCGGATGCGGCACAGACCTCCATCCAAGTCCTCGAAAAAAATTTCACCGCCAAAAAGGGCGTCATCGGCATCATCGGCAGCGGAAACTTCACGCAGGCCATGATTCTGCCCTGCCTCAAAAAGGCCGGGGCGGAGGTGAAAACCATCTCGTCGGCCCGGGGCTTGAGCGGCACTTTGGCCGCCAAAAAATTCGGCATCGCCCGCTCGACCACCTCCAACGCCGACATTCTGGGCGACGCGGAAATCGACACGGTCGTCGTCACGACACAGCACAACACGCACGCTCGGCTGGCCGCCGAAGCCCTTCTTTCGGGAAAAAACGTCTTCGTCGAAAAGCCTTTGGCATTGACAATCAACGAGTTGGAGGAAGTCGAGGCCGCCTGGAAAAAATCAGGCCGCTCGCTTACGGTCGGCTTCAACCGCCGGTTTGCGCCTCTTTCAGAGGAAACCAAGAAACTGCTCGGGGCCTCTTCCAACCAGCCGATGCACCTCGTGGCGACGATGAACGCGGGCGAAATCCCCGCCAGCCACTGGACGCAAGACCTCGCCACCGGCGGCGGCCGCATCGTCGGCGAGGCTTGCCACCTGATGGACTTGATGGTCTTTTTGACCGGCTCCGAGATTGAAAAAGTGGTGATGACCGCCCTCGGAACCCACCCGACGGCCGCGACCGACAGCGCGAGTATCCTGTTGAAGTTCAAAAACGGCTCGACCGGCGTGGTCAACTATTTCTCCAACGGCTCGAAAGGCTACGCGAAGGAGCGCGTCGAAGTCTTCTCCCAAAACCGGACGGCGGTCATCGACAACTGGCGACGAGCGGAGTTCTTCGGCTTCGCCAAAAGCTCGGCCAGCGGACGGCAGGACAAGGGGCACCAGCGGCAGTTCGACCTGTTCATGAAAAGCGTGAAAACGGGCGGCCCGGCGACCATCCCCTTCGAGGAAATCCTCAACGTCTCGCGGGCCGCGCTGGCCGCCGTCGAATCGCTCAAAACAGGGGCCTGGGTTGACATCGGCTAAGTTTTCGAGGTATTTCCACACCGTCCGCCACCTCCGCGCCGAGCAAATCGGCTGGCGGGTTTTCTACCGGCTTCGCCGCAAATGGTGGCAGGTTGCGGGCTTCCCCGGCCGCGATTTTCAAAAGAAATTTGGGCAGGAAAAGGGGAGGCCGCCGGTTTTCTCGCCCGGCCTCGCCGCTTCGGAAAGTTTTTTGGGCGGCGCGCGCTTCCGCTTTTTGAACGTCGAGCACGATTTTGGCGGGCAGATCGACTGGGATTTCCGGGGCCTCGGCCACCTCTGGGCCTACAACCTCAACTATTTCGACTGGCTGGCCCAGCCAGGTTTGTCGGTTGAAGTTGGCCTTGCCCAAATCGCCGATTTCATCCAAAACACCCGAACCAGCTCGGTGGGTTTCGAACCTTATCCGACGAGCGTCCGCTTAATTTCGTGGGCCAAGTTTTTGGCGACGCACGGTATTGAGCGGCCCGACATCCGGGCGGAAATCCGGGGGCAGGCCGAGTTTTTGAGCCAAAACCTCGAGTTCCACCTGCTCGGCAACCATCTTTTGGAGAATGGGTTCGGCCTCTTTTTCGCCGCCGTCTTATTGAGAGACGGTCGGCTGCTGCGCCGGGCCGAGCGGGTTCTTTCAAAAGAGCTCGACGAACAGTTCACGCGGGCCGGGGCGCACTTCGAGCAAAGCCCGATGTACCACGCGCTCTTGCTGCACCGTTTGCTCGACAGCGTCAACTTGGCCAGGAGCAACCCCGATTTTCCCACAAAAATCGGGGAGAAACTGGCCGAAAAGTCTGCCTCCGCCCTCGGCTGGCTGGAAAGCATGACCTTTTCCGACGGCAGCTTCCCGATGGTC
The DNA here is from genome assembly GCA_044227705.1 of Saprospiraceae bacterium. Classification (GTDB taxonomy): domain Bacteria; phylum Bacteroidota; class Bacteroidia; order Chitinophagales; family Saprospiraceae; genus JANOQP01. The sequence goes on along the minus strand of JBGAWE010000035.1, from coordinate 21,513 downwards.
AACGACTCGGCCCCGGGCATCGCGCCGACGGCGGAGGAGTTGAAAACTTATGCGAAAAGCCTCGGCATCGAGCCGGTTTTGGTCGAGCTCGAGCGGTTTGAGCCGGGCTACCGGATGCTGCGCGAGGAGACCTTCGACCTTTTCATCGATGCCGCGCCCATCGGCCCCGACTACCAGCCGGGCCACGCGCACAGCGACACGCTCAACTTTTTGCTCCATGTGAAAGGGCGGCCCGTCCTCGTCGACCCCGGCATCTCGACCTACGAGAAGAACGACCGGCGGCAGCTCGAACGCTCAACGCGGATGCACAACACGGTCAGTTGCGAGGGCGAGGAACAATCGGACGTTTGGGGCGGCTTCCGCGTCGGCCGACGGGCACGGGTCGGGATTTGGGAGGACAAAAAGGGCGAAATCGGCGCGGCCATTTTCACCTTTGAGCGGCTGGACGTGCTCTATTCCCGTAAATGGGAGGTCGGGCCGCACCAGATCCTGCTGAAAGAACTGGCCGACAACCCGAAGGGACGGCCATTGGAGGCGCACTGGCATTTCCACCCCAACGTCCGTCCCAAGCTGGACGGGAACCGGGTCGAACACGAGCTTTTGTGCATCGAGTTTGCCCCGGAAGTGTCGCTCTCGATGGAAAAATACCTGTTCGCCGAAGGGTGGAATCGGCTCGTCGAGGCGGATGTGGTGGTGGCGCGATTTGTCCAGACGAACCATGTTTTGATAAAGATCCTGTGAAAATCCTTTTCCTGACCGACAATTTCCCCCCCGAGGTGAACGCCCCGGCCATCCGCACCTTCGAGCATTGCCGCGAGTGGGTCAGGCAGGGTGCGGAGGTGACGGTCATCACCTGCCAGCCCAATTTCCCGCAGGGCAAAATCCACGACGGCTATCGCAACCGCTGGAAGACCGTCGAGCAGGTGGAGGGCATCCGTGTCATCAGGGTCTGGTCGTACATCAGCTCGAACAAGGGCTTCGTGCGGCGCGTACTCGACTATCTGAGCTTCATGGTCACGGGCTTTTGGGCCGCCCTCTGGGAGGAGACGGACATCATCGTGGCCACATCGCCGCAGTTTTTCAACGCCTGGGCCGGTTGCTGGGCGAGTATTTTCAAAGGAAAACCCTGGGTGATGGAGGTGCGCGACCTGTGGCCGGAGAGCATCCACGCCGTCGGCGCGATGGGGCGCGGGCCGGTTTACCGATTGCTCTCGACCATCGAGCTTTGGCTCTACCAACACGCATCGCATATCGTCGTGGTGACGGATTCTTTCAAGGAAAAAATCTCGGCGCGCGGCATCCGGCCCGAGAAAATCGGGGTGGTGAAAAACGGCGTGATGCTCGACACCTTCCGCCCGCTGCCGAAGGACGACGGCCTCGTCGACGAACTGCGGTTGCGCGGCCGCCAGGTCCTCGCCTATTTCGGGACGCACGGCATGGCGCACGGGCTTGACTTCATCCTCCGCGCCGCGTTGAGGTTGCCGAAGAACGTGGTCCTGCTGCTCATCGGCGACGGGGCCGAAAAAGAGAACCTCGTCGCCCTCCACCGCGAATTGAAGCTGCACAACGTCCGCGTCCTGCCGCCGGTGCCGAAGGAGGAGATGCCGCGTTTTATCTCCATCACCGATGTGGCTTTGGTCAATCTGAAAAAAGCGGACACCTTCAAGACGGTCATCCCGTCGAAGATTTTTGAGAACGCGGCCATGAAAAAGCCCATCCTCCTCGGCGTTGAGGGCGAGGCGAAAGACCTGGTCGAAGGGTACGGCGCGGGCGTCTGTTTCGAGCCGGAGAACGAAGACGACTTCCTCGCAAAGACCGAGGCCATCCTCGAAGCCCGCAAATACGCCGCCTGCCAACACGGCTGCGAGGAACTGGCCGTCGACTTCGATCGGACGCACCTTGCAGACTCGATGCTCGAAATGCTCAAAAAGTGCTACCTCAACGGCCACTACGTTGAGCCGCTCGCCCAGCCCGCACTCCTCAAAAGCAAGTGAACCGACCGGGACGGGTTTTACAACTTTGAAAAAAGGCCGTCGCGTACCTTCGCCCGATGCCGGTCCGACGGCCAAAACTCCCATGCTCAACAAGAATTTCCACCCATGAAAACTGCCCTCATCACTGGTGTGACCGGTCAGGACGGCGCCTACCTCGCCGAGCTGCTGCTCAAAAAGGGCTATGTCGTCCACGGCATCAAGCGGCGCAGCTCGTCGTTCAACACCGACCGCATCGACCACCTTTATCAGGACCCGCACGTCGAGCACAAGAACTTCATCCTCCATTATGGCGACCTGTCGGACTCGACGAACATCATCCGAATCATCCAGGAGGTGCAGCCCGACGAGATTTACAACCTCGGGGCGATGAGCCATGTCCGCGTCAGTTTTGAAACGCCCGAATACTGCGCCGACACCGACGGCATCGGGACTCTGCGCATCCTCGAAGCCGTCCGGCTTTTGGGTTTGACGAAGAAGTGCCGCGTCTACCAAGCCTCGACCTCCGAGCTTTACGGGAAGGTGCAGGAGGTTCCGCAGAAGGAGACGACGCCTTTTTACCCCCGCTCGCCATACGGCGTTGCGAAGCTATACGCCTATTGGATCACGGTCAACTATCGCGAGGCATACGGGATGTTCGCCTGCAACGGCATTCTGTTCAACCACGAAAGCCCGCAGCGGGGCGAAACCTTCGTCACCCGCAAAATCACACGGGGCGTGGCCAAAATCGCGCTCGGCCTGCAGGACAAGCTCTGGATGGGGAACCTCAACTCGAAGCGCGACTGGGGCCATGCCCGCGACTACGTCGAGGCGATGTGGCTCATGCTGCAACAGCCTGAGCCGGAGGATTTCGTCATCGCAACCGGCGTGACGACCGAGATTCGTGAGTTCGTCCGGATGGCCTTCGCCGAGGTCGGCATCGAAATTGAGTTCCGGGGAGAGGGCGTTGATGAAAAAGGCTACGTCTCCGCCTGCCGCAATCCCGATTTTCAGCTCCCGATCGGGAAAGAGATCCTCGCCATCGACCCCGTCTATTTCCGCCCGACGGAGGTCGACCTGCTCATCGGCGACCCGACGAAAGCCAACACCAAGCTCGGCTGGCAGCCAAAGCACGACGTGGCGAGTCTTTGCCGCGAAATGGTCGCCAGCGATCTGAAAATCTTCAAAAAGCAGATGGTCTTGACCGAGGCCGGTTACGGGCGCCCGAACCAGTTTGAGTGAATGAAACAGTCATCGAAAATCTACGTCGCCGGGCATCGCGGCATGGTCGGCTCGGCCATCAAAAGGCGGCTCGAAACCGCTGGTTTCACCAACCTCGTCACCCGCACCTCGCAGGAGCTTGACCTGCGTCGGCAGGCCGACGTCGACGCTTTTTTTGAAAAAGAGCGGCCCGAGTACGTCTTCCTCGCGGCGGCCAAAGTCGGCGGCATCCTCGCCAACAACATCTACCGCGCCGAGTTCCTCTACGACAACCTGATGATCGAGGCGAACGTCATCGACGCGGCGCACCGCTTCGAGGTGAAAAAGCTGATGTTCCTCGGCTCGTCGTGCATATACCCAAAAATGGCGGCCCAACCGATGGCCGAGGACGCGCTCCTGACCGGCCTCCTCGAACCGACGAACGAGCCCTACGCCATCGCCAAAATCACCGGCATCAAGCTCTGCGACGCCTACCGCAGCCAGTACGGCCGCGACTTCATCTCGGTCATGCCGACCAACCTCTACGGCCCGAACGACAACTACCACCCGGAGAACAGCCACGTCCTGCCCGCGCTCTTGCGGAAATTCCACGAGGCGAAAGCGGCCGGGCTTCCCTTCGTAACGATTTGGGGGTCCGGCAAGCCGCTCCGCGAGTTCCTCCACGCCGACGACCTCGCCGATGCCTGCGTCTTTTTGATGGAAAACTGGTCGGAAGCCGGGCATATCAACATCGGCTCCGGCTCCGAAATCTCGATTCTCGAACTGGCCAAACTGGTGAAAAAGACCGTCGGCTACGAGGGCGAAATCCGCCACGATTTGAGCAAGCCCGACGGCACGCCACGCAAGCTCATGGACGTCTCGAAACTCCACGCGCTCGGCTGGCAGCACAAGATTGCGCTCGAAATCGGGGTCTTTCAGGTTTATCAGGCCTTGCTCGATGGCGGCTTCTTCGGTTGATTGATGGATGAGAGATTGGGGATTGGGGATTGGCTTGCGCTCCCAATCCCTAATCCCAAGTCCCCGCTCCCCTATCCCTCCCCTTCATTGAAAATCGCCGTCGTCTCCAATTCGGCCTGGAACATCCAGAACTTCCGGCTGCCGGTCATCAAAGCGCTCCAGTCGGAAGGCCACGAGGTCGTCCTCGTCGCGCCGGTCGACGAGTCGCTGGGGGCCATCCCGCTGGGCGAGCGGCTCCATTTTTCCCCCCTGAAAAAGCTGCGGCGCGACGGCCTCGACCTGTTTTCCAACGGCTCCCTCTTTTTCGAGTTCCTGAAAACCTATCGCCGCACCCGGCCGGACATGGCGATTCACTTCACCATCAAGCCGAACATTTTCGGCAACCTCGCGGCGGCCTGTCTGAAAATCCCGTCGGTCTGCGTCGTCACCGGGCTTGGCTACAGCTACCTGCATCGCGGCTTTTTGCAGAAGGCGACGAGCCTTCTTTATCGCCTCTCCTTTTCCTTCGCCCAAAAAGTCGTATTTGAAAATGAGGACGACCGGCGGCTTTTCATCGAACAGAAACTCGTCTCGCCCGAAAAGACCGCGACCGTCAACGGCTGCGGAGTTGATTTGAAACACTTCTCGGTCAACGGAATCCGACCGGCGACGGACCGAACAGTCTTCACCTTCGTCGGCCGCCTCCTCCTCGACAAGGGGATTTCCGAGTTCGTCGAAGCCGCCCGATTGGCGAAGCCCGATTGCCAGGAAGCCGAATTTTGGGTCCTCGGCGGCCTCGACGCGGGCAACCCGGCCCACATCCGCAGCGAGGCCCTCTCCGATTGGGCCTCGAACGGAACCGTCCGCTACCTCGGCCACGCGGAGGACGTCCGGCCCATCCTCGCCCGCTCGCACTGGGTTGTTCTGCCGAGCTACCGGGAGGGCCTGTCGCGGGTGCTGCTGGAGTCGCTGGCGATGGGCCGCCCAGTCATCACAACCGACACAGCTGGCTGCCGGCAAGCCGTCGACGAGGGGGAGAACGGCTTTCTCGTCCCCATAAAAGACAGTGCCGCGCTGGCCGCTGCGTTCGTCCGCTGCCACCGATTGGGGCAGGAGAAAACCCGCATTTTGGGCGAAAACGGGCGAAAAAAAGCCGAAAAGGAGTTCGGTAGCGAGCTGATTGGCCAATTTTACGCCCGGCTTGCCACCGAGATTTTAGGCAAAAAAAATTGATGAAGAAAGACCACACCTACGTCGCCATCATGGCGGGCGGCATCGGCAGCCGCTTCTGGCCGGGCAGCCGCGAGGCCCTGCCCAAACAGTTCCTCGACATCCTCGGCACAGGCCAGAGCCTCCTCCGGGCGACCTTCGAGCGGTTCCTGGGGCTGACGACGGCCGACCACATCTTCGTCCTGACGAACAAGATGTACAAGCCGCTCGTCATGCAGCACCTGCCCGAGCTGACGGAGTCGCAAATCCTCTGCGAGCCGAGCCGAAACAACACGGCGCCCTGCGTCGCGTGGACGGCTTTCAAGCTGCGGGCGCTCGACCCGGAGGCCAATTTCGTCATCGCGGCGAGCGACCACATCGTTCTGAAAGAGGCCCGATTCATCGATTTTTTGAAAAAAGCCCTCGATTTCACGGCGAAAAACGATGCACTCCTCACCCTCGGCATCCGCCCCTCGCGGCCCGACACGGGCTATGGCTACATCAATTTCGGGGAAGAGGCCGCGCCCGGAATCAACAAGGTCAAGAAGTTTTTGGAAAAGCCCGACCGCCCGACGGCCGAGCATTTCGTCGCCTCGGGCGACTACCTCTGGAACGCGGGCATCTTCATTTGGAAGGCGGCGAACGTACTCGCCGCGTTCAAAAAGCACGAGCCTCGAGTTTTTGAGATTTTGGAAAAAGGAGACGGCCTCTGGAACACGCCCGCCGAGCAGGATTTCATCGACGAAAACTACCCGAAAACACCCGACATATCGGTCGACTACGCCATCGCCGAGAGGGCGGAGAACATGTTCACCGTCCCCGCCGAGTTTGGCTGGTCGGACCTTGGGACGTGGGCATCGCTCCACGAGGAAGGCGAGCGCGACGCGGCCGGCAACGTCGTCCAAGCATCGAAGCACCGGCTGACCAACGTCCGAAACTCGCTCATCCGGGCGGGCGAGGGGAAGCTCGTCGTCGCCGACGGCCTCGACGGGATGATGGTCATCGACACCGACGACGTGCTTTTGATATGGCCGAAGGAGCGCGAACAGGAAATAAAAAAAGTGGTGAAGGAGGTGCGCGATTCGTTCGGCAATCTACATTTGTAGCATCTCCGGTTGCGTAACCGGTTGACAATCAAACACATGAGAGGCTATGAGTAACCTTCCTGAACAGAACAACAACTTCAAACAAGTCCACGGAACGGCACCATGTACTCCTCCGCCATCTTTTCAGACCCCCAGATAAACAACGGCAAGCCCGTCTTCGCCGGCACGCGCGTCTCGGTCGAGTTCCTGTTCGACTACCTTCGCATCGGCCTGTCCATCACCGATTTTTTGAGGGAGCATCCCAGTGTCACCCGCGAACAGGCGATGGAGGTGCTGCGGGCGCAGACGACGGAATTGGGTGCGCTCAACCTCTCCACGAAAATCGTGGCCCGCTCCGGTCAGGCTTCTTGAGTGGGCGGGACGTCGGAAGAGTCCGAAACCCTTCCGACGTTTTCCCAAACGGCAACCCGTTGACGGTCAACGGGTTGCCGTTTTTGTTTTCCCCGAAATCAAATCAAGGTAAAGCGCGGCGGCGCGGCGGACGGAGAAGCGTTCCTTCTGATTCTTCCACAAAACCGGCGTGTGAACGCCGGCCTGGTTGGGCTTATTTTCCAAAATAGGTGAAAGCCGCCACCTGCTCCGCCGAAAACCGGCCGCCCTCCCAAAAAAGGTTGAGCAAAAAAGGATGTCCCTCCGCCTCGCGGGCAAAGGAATCATTGGCCGATTGGCAAAGGTTGAGGACCGGCAAGCCGCTGATAAGGTAGTCCGCCAGCTTTGACGGGAGCTGGTGCGGTTCGGAGTTGCCAATGTTGAGCAGGAAGTCCATGCCCTGCATTTTGAAAACCTCGTCGCGGCGGGCAAGGTCTTGCAATTCAATGGCGGGCTGGACGGCCAGTTTATTTTCAAACTCGTGGAAGACGGGGCCGAAGACGTGAAAGCGGACGCGGGCGCGCCAATCTTCCGGCAAAGAGTTCATCAAATCCAGCAGCACGTCCGGCTCACGGACGCCTCGGAAGAAGGTGCCGAAAAAGGCAATGTTGACTAGCGCGGCCGCCTCTTTTCGAGTTGAAATTTCAATGGGCAAGCATTCCGACGAGCTGGTCGAAATGGGCAGCACGACCCAAATCTTACCCGAAGGGATTGCATAAAATTCCTGATAAACCTTTGCCATCTCCGAGTTTGTCACGGCGACCGCGTCGGCGGCGAAGAGGACCTTTTTTTCAATCCTTTGTGTCAGTTTTCCATACAAAACCGCGTTCTGGAGCGGGAACCGTTGAAAAAAAATCGGGTCTCCAACATCGACCAACCAGCGGGTTTCAGGGAATTTTTTTCTGACAAAATGCCCGACCAGATGCCCTGTGAAAGGCAGCGAGACGGAGACAACAGCATCGAATTTTTCAGCGGAAAGAAGCCGCCTTGCCAGCCACCGGGCGGGGAAGTACCAGAGAGCCGCGTCGTCGGGCCAGTAGATAGGTCGCCAGAGGTTGTCGTTGAAAAAGGCGAGGCACCGGGTTAAAAAACCGGCCCGGCTCGGCTTGCTCGCCGCCAGCTCGCCGCGCTGGATTTTGCCGGGAGAAATATAGTTGAAAGCCTCTTTGAGCGAGGCAAAACCGGCACGGTGAACTGTCACGCCGCGAAATTCAGAGACCGGTTTTTCGGCTGGATGCCGAGCCGTCAAGATGTGAACCTCATGCCCGGCGGCTGCCCATTCGGCTGCGATTTCTGTCCAGCGATACGCCCTCGGGTGGGTGAACGGATGAAAAAAGGCCGTGACAACGAGGATTTTCAACGGTGATCACGAGTTCGCCTTCGCGTGGTCGGCGAGGAACTGAGCAAGGCCGATGTCCGTCAGAGGGTGTTTCAACAGGCCCATGATGGCTGGCAGCGGTGCGGTGATGACGTCGGCCCCAGCCTTCGCCGCCTGCACGATGTGCAGCGGCGAGCGGATGCTGGCGGCGAGGATGGCCGTCTCGTAGGCCTGCATCTCGTAGATTTCGTTGATTTCTTTGACGAGCGCGATGCCGTCCCAGGTGATGTCGTCGACGCGGCCGACGAACGGGGAGAGGTACGTCGCCCCGGCCTTCGCCGCCAAAATCGCCTGACCGGCGGAAAAGACGAGGGTGCAGTTTGTCTTGATGCCCGACTTCGTGAAATGGGCGATGGCCTTCACGCCGTCCTTCGTCATGGGGATCTTTACAACGATGTTCTCGGCGAGGTCGGCCAGTTGGTTGCCCTCCTCGACCATCTTTTTGAAGTCCGTCGCGATGACCTCGGCACTGACGTCGCAGTCGGGGCCGACCAGTTTTGCGATGCTCTTGTAATGCTGGAGAATATTCCGATGGCCAGAAATGCCCTCTTTGGCCATGAGCGAGGGGTTGGTGGTCACGCCGTCGAGGATGCCGAGTTCGGCGGCCTCCTCGATTTGGGCGAGGTTGGCGGTGTCGATGAAGAAGAGCATTTCCAGAAGTTTTTGCAAAAAAAAAACGGGCAGCCAAATCGAAGCGCTCAACCGCATACCCTTGCTGCGTTTCCGCCCTGGGGGGGTTTTGCAGGAGCTGCCCATCTGGTGCCCGCAGTGGCGAAAGTAGACAGGGTGGCCAGTTCCAGCCCAACCTTCGGGAAAAACTTTCCGTCCTTACCCATGTCAGCGGCCGGTCAGCGACCGTCGGATTGCTCGGAAAACCGGCCGTTCGCCCTGATAAATTGCCCCAAACCGGCAATCGGGAAAAAATGACAATCGGCTCCCGGTCCCATTTCTATTTTTGTTGCATCAAGTTCATCGCATCTCTCACCTTCTAAAAAGTTTTTCAGTCATGAAAAAAGCACTCGTTTCCAGCCTCGGGCTGCTCGGCGTCGCGCTCCTCGCCACGCAGTGCAAGCTCGAAAACACCGTCGACGCGGGCGCGGCGGCCCCCACCCTGCCCGAGCAGGCCTATGACTACAGCCACTTCACCATGCCGAAAGGCAATGGCGGGCCGGTCATCGACTTCCCGACGAACGGTGGCACGGTGGCCTTCAACGCGGCCAACCCGCAAATCACCGACCACGGCGCGACACTTGGCCGCGTCCTCTTCTACGACACGAAGCTGTCCATCAACAACGCAGTCGCCTGCGCCTCTTGCCACAAACAGGAGCTTGCTTTCTCCGACGAAAAGGCGGGTTCAACCGGCTTTGGCGGGGCAGTCACCTCACGCAACTCGATGGCCATCGTCAACGCGGGCCTGAACAACAACCTGTTTTGGGACAGCCGCTCCTCCAGCGTGATGGACCTCGTGAGCCGCCCCATCCAGAACCACATCGAGATGGGCATGGAGAGCATGGACCAACTGGCCCGGAAGCTCGGACAGGTCAGCTACTACGGCGACCTTTTTGAAAAGGCCTTCGGCTCCCGCGACGTCACCGAGAAGGGCATTGAGAGCGCACTGGCGCAGTTCGTCTCGGCGATGGTGTCGAGCAACTCGAAATGGGACCAGGGTTTCAACAACGCGCAGAGCAATTTCACGGCGCAGGAGAAGCTCGGCATGGCTGTCTTCTTCAACAAGGGCAAGTGCGCCCAGTGCCATGCCGGGGCCAACTTCGCGGCGCCCGACGGCCAGTTCGAGGACTACGGCGGCCCGACCATCCGGGGCACGGCCAACAACGGCCTCGACACCGACTATCGCGACAACGGCAAGGGCGACGGCCAATTCCGCATCCCGAGCCTGCGCAACATCGCGCTTACTGGCCCCTACATGCACGACGGCCGCTTCACGAACCTCATGGAAGTGGTCGAGCACTACAACAGCGGCATCCAGCCGCACGTCAACCTCGACCCGAAGCTCCGCGATTTCAACGGCCAGCCGCAAAAGCTCGGCCTCACGCAGGATGAGAAAGAAGGACTTGTCGCCTTCCTCAACACCTTGACCGACAACTCGATCACGGGCGATGTCCGGTTCGAGTCGCCGTTCAAGAAATAAGCTGCACGGATTCATTTGACCAACAAAAAAGCCCCCGCTGAAAATTTCAGCGGGGGCTTTTTCTTTTACTTGAAAAGGATCACTTCATCTTGAACTCGCTCGTGCCGCAGAGGTAGCCTTTGTTGTAGACCTCGATTTTGTAGGTCCCCTTCGTGAAGTCCTGACCGGGCTGCCAGAGGGCGCAGACGTTCTGCTCCTTGTTGGCGTAGTCGACTTCGGCGACGGTCGTGTAGCGAAACTCCGACTGGTTCTCCTTGTCCGTCGAGACGCCGCTGCCCATCGATTCGATGGCGAGGACGGTGCCTGTCGGGTCGAGTACCTTCACGTAGAACTTCTCAGTGCCCGGCTCGGCGACCTTGTTGGCGGAGGCGTCAAAGCAGATTTTGATGCGGTCGATGTTCTTCGCCTTCTTGGCCTTCTTCTCCTTGCCGGAGTCCTTGACCTTGACGGTCGAGGTCGTGATGTTGTTGACCTTGATGACGGAGGCGATGTCCACCTTCTTCGAGAGGTATGTGTTCTCGCTCGTCAGCTTCTCTTTTTCGGAGACGAGGGCGGCTTTCGCGGTGGTCAGGTCGTTGGCCTCGGCAGTCTTCGTCGAGAGGTCGGTCGTCAATTTTTGCTTCTCTTGCCCGAGGAGGGTGTTCGCAGCGGTCAAAGCCTCTTTGTCGCTTTCAAGCTGTTTGATTTTCTCCATGTAGCCGTCCACTTGCGCGCGCATCCGGCCCAGTTCTTCGCGGGCGGAGGCGAGCTTCTTGCTGTCGCCGGCGAGCTTTTCGATACGTGCTTTCTGCTCGGTCAGCTCGGCCTTCTGCTGCTCGACGATGGCGTTCAGCTCGGTGTTCGAGGTCTTAGACTGGTCGAGCTGCGCGATAGCGTCGTCGTACTGCTTCTGCACGTCTTTGAGGAGGGCCTCCTTCGTGTCCAGTTCGGTGGTCGTCTGCTGGAGCTGGTTGGAGACCTTGTTCTTGTTGACGAGCAGGAAAATGTTGGTGCCGAGAAGGAGCGCGATGGCGATGCCGGCGATGGTGAGGAGGTTTTTCTTCGAGTCCTTGTTGTCGTTCGGGTTGCCGTAGGGGGAACCCGGATTAGGAACTTGAGCCATACTGTTTTATGAAATTTTAGTGATGATGTGTTCAAAAACTGTCGCCCTAAAAACCGGGCGGTCGATTCGTTTATTGTCTTTTGGTTGACACAAAGGCCGGGGCAAAACTACCCGAGGCGTTGAGGATCAATGATTTATGCCCGGAATATTTTTTTTTCGCAACCATGTTTGGAGGCCGCCCAAGGCCCCTCCCGCCGCCGATTTGGAAACAAATCTTTTCTAATTTCGCCGCCCAAACCACGCACGATGGGCGAGCACTACGACCTTTCCAACATCCTTTTTCTGGACATCGAGACCGTCCCTCAGGTATGGGACTTCGACGAACTCGACGACCGCCTCCAGGAAATGTGGGCCATCAAATACGGCCAACTGACGAAAACGCCGCACACCGACCTCCAGCCCGAGCACCTCGCCGAGGGCTGGCAGGAACGGGCGGGCGTCTATGCCGAGTTCGGCAAGATCATCTGTGTCTCCGTTGGGATGCTGGCCAGGCCGAAGGACGGCGGCGAGCCTGTTTTCCGCCTCAAATCCTTCGCCAGCGACAACGAGGCTCTCCTCCTTTCCGAGTTCTCTGATTTGCTCGAAAAGCGGTTCGCGCAGCCCGAAAAATTCGCCCTCTGCGGACACAACATCAAGGAGTTCGACATCCCATACCTCTGCCGCCGCCTGCTCGTCAACCAGCTTCCCTTCCCAAAACTCCTCGACGTGGCGGGCAAGAAGCCGTGGGAGACGAAGCACCTCCTCGACACCCTCGAAATGTGGAAGTTCGGCGACCTCAAGGCATACACCTCGCTCAAGCTGCTGACCGCCATCTTCGGCATCCCCTCGCCAAAGGATGACATCGACGGCTCGATGGTCGCCTCCACCTATTGGGAGGGCCGCGAGCTTGACCGCATCGCCGCCTATTGCGAAAAGGACGTGCTGGCGACGGCGCAGCTTTTCCGAAAATACCGGCGGCTGCCTATGCTTCGGGAAGACCAAGTCATCTTCGTCGGGCGATAAAAACTCACCATTCATCACTCACCATTCACCATTCAAAACATGGCAATCAACAGAAAAGCGACCGCCGTCTGGAACGGCTCCGGCAAGGAGGGCAACGGCCACGTCTCCACCCAAAGCGGTGTGCTCAACCGCTCGAACTACTCCTACACGACCCGCTTCGCCGACGGTATCGGCACCAACCCGGAGGAGCTTATCGCCGCCGCGCACGCCGGGTGCTTCTCGATGAAGCTCTCGTTCGTCCTCGGCGCGGCCGGTTTCACGCCCGATTCGCTCGAAACAGCCTGCACCATCTCGCTCGACAACGGTGAGATAACCCAATCGAAGCTCGCGCTGACGGCGAAGGTGCCGGGCATCTCGATCGAGAAGTTCCGCGAGTGCGTCGACGACGCGGTCAACAACTGCCCCATCTCGAAACTGCTCAACACGAAGTTCGTCGTCGAGTACACCTTGAATTGAGGTGTGAAAAGGGACAAAAAAAGCCGGGGCGCGCATCCGCCTCGGCTTTTTTGTTTCTGGGATCCCGGTCGGCGGCCGCCGTTCAAGTCGCGGTTTTGGCGAGCCGCAGTGTCTCCACTCGCCCGCCCGTGCTGATTTTCACAAAAAAGAGGCCGCTGCCCGCCGGGAGTTTCTCGGTTGAAAACCGCAGCCGTCCATTCTCGAAACCCCGCCTTCTTTCAATAAAAACGACCCGACCTGCTGCGTCGAAAACCGACACCTCGACCGGCTGCCCGACCGGCATCCCCTCCCAGTTTTCAGCCAGCAATAAGACCGGCCCGCTGCCAATCGGGTTTTCAGAAAGCCGCCAGCTCGTTTTTTCTCCACCCGGTTCCGGGTTTTCCAAAAATGAAACAACCGCCTGATTCTCAACCCCTTCAGGCGAAAAACCTATGCTCGTGGTCGGCCAATCGGCCAATCGGATGGCGGCTTTCAATCGGCCGTTTTTCATTGCTCGAAACCTAACCCGGCAAATCTTTTCCGAAACCCCGAACGGCCCGTCGAGCAAAAAACTGGCCGTCAAAAGCCCCTCGCCCAGCCGGTTCTTTCCAAAACAATCGCCCGTCATCCCGGCCAGCAGCGGCTCGACGGACTCGATTTTCAAAAACCCCGAGTCGAAGCCGAGCGTGAACTGCCCCGCCACCAGCCCGGCGACCGAGGCCGAAAACTCCACGTCGAACACCTCGCCCGCCGCGAAGCCCCGGTCTCTCAAAAAGATTTCCATCGGCCGCCGGTCGCTCGCCTCGGGCGCGAGGGGGGGCCAGTCGCCCGTGACATCGCCGATTTTCACGCCGGTGAACTCGAAGAACGTCGTGTCCGCCGACGGCGCGAGGAGCTGACGGATGCTGTCCGGCAGGCTTTCCTCGGCTGGGTTCGGGAGGGTGAACGCGAAGTTTTTCGGGTAAAAACGCCAGCTAGCGTTCGACGGGAAGTCGGTGTAGATCCCCAAAATTAGCTTCCGCAGCTCCACGATGTCGAATGTCGTCACCTGTTTGTTTCGGTTGATGTCGGCCGCGACGAACTGCCACGCCTGGCTGAACGGCGCGACGTTCAAGACGTGCTTCGACATGGCCACGAGGTCGAACGTCGAGACCCCTTCGAGCGGGCCTGTCTTTTTCGAGACCCGTGCCGTCCGCTCCGAGCAGGGCAACGTCTTCTCGGTGAAACGGCCCGCCGCGTCGGTCGTTTTTGCTCCGTTTTGCCCGAAATCGCCGCTGATTGAAACGCCCGGAACCTCCTTGCCCAGCGGGTTTTTTACCGTGACGGTCGCCTTCCTTTCCGCCATTTCCTCCAAAAACAAGGAGTCGAGCGGGTAAGTCCAGATGCCTCGCCCCCATGTCCCGGCGACAAGTTGCTTGTTCACTGGGTCGAGTTCGAGGTCAAAAACCGGGAAGTTGAACAGCGTCTTGCCGACCGGCTTGCCGCCCGCCGCCGTCCATTTGTAGACGTTGAAATCCGTCGCCACGAGCAGCACCGAGTCGGCCGAGCCTGGCAGCGGGATGAAGTCGTTGACCGGCAGGTAGGCGAAATTGCTGCTTATCAAATCCACCCAAGTCGCGCCGAGGTTCTCGCTGCGGAAAAGTTTGGCCTCCGTCTCGCCCTCCCGGTAGCCGCTGACGCTGACGAAAAGCCTGTCCTTTTTCACCGCCGACCACTTGACCTGCGTCACGTACCGGTCGGGCAGCCCGGCGGTCACGTTCGTCCAAGCGCCCTGCGGGGTTTTCACCCAAACGTTCCCGTCGGAGGTCCCAACGGCCAGCCGACCGGCCTCGAGCGGGCTTTCATCGACCGCCGAAATCGTGTGGAAACGCGCCCCGAAAATGTTGCCATCGGTCAGGTCGTCTGAAATCGGCTGCCAGTCGAGGAGCGGCCCGGTGGTGTTTTTGTAAAGCCGAAACGTCCCGGCATAGAGCGTTGCCGGGTCGTGCGGGCTGATAATAAAAGGAGTGTCCCAGTTCGTCCGGTCGCCGGAGCCGAGTGCGGTGGTGCCGGAATTCCACGATTGGCCGCCGTTGCTCGTTCCGGCAATCGCGCCGTTTTGCGTCTCGAAATAATAGGTCTTCGAGTCCGTCGGGTGGAAGGCCACCCGGAAGCCGTCGCCACCGTAGACCGACGGCCAGGCGTTGAAAATCGCCGCCCGGCCGCGCATCGTGCCGTTGTCCTGCGCCCCGCCGAAGTAATCGTTCGGCAGGTGCGGACTCCAGCCGATGTGGTAAAACTGGGTCGTTGGGATGCCCGCCACCCGTGTCGAGGTTGCCGACCCGGCTGGGATTCGATAGATGCCGCCGTCGCAGCCGACGAGCCGCGAACCGTCCGCCCGGAAAAGCAAATCGTGGACGTCGGAGTGAACTGTCACGTCCGTCCCGAAGCCGTTGTCCGGCAGCGACCTTTTATAGATGTTCAATCCGAGGACGTAGAGCCGCTCGTCGTTCGCCGGGTCGAGCCGGATTTTGCCGAAATACCAGCCGAAATCGACGAAGGCCGTCGCCAGCCCGCTCGTGTTGATGGGCGCCCAATTGTCGCCGCCGTTCGTGGTTTTCCAGATCCCGAGGAAGTGCGCCGTCGAGTCGGCGAAGACGGCAAAGAGTTTCTGCGGGTTCGTCGGCGACATAATCAAGCCGGGCCTGCTCGTCGTGAAAGCCGGGAGGCCGCCGCCGAGCTTCGTCCAGTTTTGCCCGCCGTCGGTCGTCCGCCAGATTTTCGTGCCAGGGCCGCCGATGAGGCTCTCGGTGTTCGAGCGAATCCGGTCCCAGGTCGCGGCGAACATGACGAGCGGGTTCTGCGGGTTCACGACAAGGTCGATGCCGCCCGCCTGGTCGCTGGCAAAAAGGCTTTTCGAGGCGGTCTTTCCGCCGTCCGTGCTTTTGAAGACGCCCCGGTTTTCGTCCCTTTTGAATGGAGAACCCATGCTTGCCCACCAAACCTCGCCCGCGTTGGAGGGGTGCGCAAAGAGCTTCGCGTTGACGACCGCGCCGGGCTGCGCGGAGGTCAGTTGCCACGTCTCGCCAGCGTCGGTGCTTTTCAAAATGCCGCCGTTGGGCGAGGGGAAGATGGAGATGTTGGCATCTCCGAGCGCGGCCCAGACCGTCGCGGGGGCCGTCGGAGAGAAGGCGAAATCGGAGACGGCAAAGGCGTTGGGCAGGTTGCCGGAGACGAATTTCCAGTTCGAGCCGCCGTCGGTGCTTTTGTAGATGCCGCCCGTGGCGAAACCGGCGAGGAGCAAATTGGGATCGGTCGGGCTGGCCTTGATGACGTTGCAGCGGCCGGCGATGTTGCCCGGCCCCTGCTGCTTCCACTCGGCCTGAAACTGACAGGGGTCGTTTCTGTCGGTTGAAATCTGGGCGGCGAGGCGGCCCTTTTCGGCGTAAGCCTCGGGCGAGAAGGCGCGGTCGGGCCAGCTCCTCACCCGGTCGAAATGGTCGGAAGGCTCGGCGGAGGGGCCGCCGTCAGTTTCGATTTCTTCCCGTTCGATGAGAAGCAAGCCAGCCGAGGCAGCAATGAAAAAGGGGAACAGAAGTCGGGCAGAGACTCTCATGGGAAACCAGTTTTCGAAACTGGGGCAAAAATACCCGGCGGCCAGCCGCTTCACTCATCTGCGTCCTTGTCGCTAAAGCGGATCTTGAAGCTCTCCAGTTCGGTCTTCGCGGCGGGCGGGTTGATGGCGCGGGGCTTGCCGTCCTTCGTCAGCCGCCTTTTCACGGAGTCGATCATGGCGACGATTTGCTCCTCGTAGTTCGGCGCGGTCGCGTAACCGGCCCGGGCGACGGCTCGGCCGAAATCGACCGGGCTGGGGTTGGCGGAGTTCATGGCGAACTGCCACGCCGGCTTGTATCGGTCGGCTTTCAGCACGACGGCGTGGTCGGCGAAGGAGTCGGCGGGCGAGTCGTACTTCCTAAACCAGTCGCGGACGGTGTACTTCCACCGCTTGCCGGGGATGCGCTCCTCGATGCTCAAAATCTCGGGGAATTTCTGGTTCGGGGTCGAGAGGAACTCGGTCGTCAGGACGAGCTGTTCGCGCTCCGGGTTCCGGCCGGTTCCTTTCACGCCGAACATGTTGTTGCCTGCGACGGACTTGCCCCAGCCCGTTTCGAGCGCCGATTGGGCGACGACGAAAAGCGCGGGGAGGCCGGTCTCCTTTTCGACCTTATCGGCGTGGGGGTAGAACTGCTGGACGAATTCGAGCGGAGTCATCAATCGGAAAGTTTAGCGCGTGAATGCAAATCGGCGGTTTGCTCGGGGTGATTGGATTGCGTAAAGATTCACCATTCTGGAAATTGGGAGCCCGTGTTCCTCTGTGAGCGGAAATTTATTGGGGGCAAATCCACCGGTTCGTCCATCAACCCTCGAGACCAAGCCGGCGGGTTGGTTAAAGTTGCCCTCTCCGACTCGCCGCGCGGCCGTGCGTGGCTACCTTTCGGCCATGAAATCGCTCCGTCTCTTGGCCTTTCCGATCCTCCTCGCCCTGCTGCCCGAGCTGGCCGCCGCACAGAGCAAGTTCGACGGCATCTGGGAGGGCATTCTCATGCAAAAAAACGAGTACGGCATCACCAACGAGTTCAAAATCGAGATGCGACTGTACAAGCAAGGGAAGAAGATAAGCGGCCACACAACCGTCCACTGGGGCGACAAATGGGCCAAAAAGGAGATAAAAGGCACGATGGACAAGTCGGGCAACGTCGAACTGGCGGAGGTGGCCTTTATTGAAAAATCGGAGATACCCGGCTATTTCTGGTGCCTCAACACGATGCGCCTGACGGTGAAGGAGAAAGAGGGCGACATCCAGACCCTCGTCATGGAAGGGAGCTGGGGCGGCAAATCGGAAAAGGGCGACTGCCCGCCGGGAACCGTCTTGCTGGAAAAGCAGACGCCGAGAGCGTAGTTTTTAATGGCAAAGGGCGATTCGATCGCGACAAATCGTTGACATCCATGCAGCTCGGCTCATTGCTGCATCTTTCATCACTCACGGTCAAGGTTCTGCCGTCGTTCTCCCAGAAGGGTCAGGAGCAGCAAATATCCCATCAGCAAAAAGACGGTCAGCATCAACGACACGGCGGCCATCTTGGCAAAAGCCTTCGGGTAGTGGAGATCCCAAAAAGTGTCTTTCAACAGCGTGACCGGCCGCACGATGATGTCCCACGAGTTCCATCGCTGATAGCGGCCTAGCCAGACGCCGAAGCCGCCGAGGAAGGCGATGCCGACCGTCGCCGCCCAGACCTGCGCCTCGGCGAGGTGTTTCCGCATGAATTTTTGGACCTCATAGAGGGAGAGCAGCCCAAGCATCAGGCCCGTGCAGGCGAACGAGAAGAGCAGCATCAGGTCAAACCAGTGCGGCACTGGCGGCTTCGGGCGCAGGTGCAAAAGGTCGGTGACGAGGTAGGGCGCGTTGGGGAAAAAAAGCAGCCATGCCCCCAGCAGCCCGAGCGAGACGAGCGTCGGCCTCCCCTTTTTCTCCGAAAACCGGAGGAACTGGGCAAGGAAATAGGGAATCCAGGCCAGGGCGAGGTTCCAGACGAGGAATAAGAACATCGGCCCGCGCTGCCAAGCGAGGCCGTTCTTGGAGATGGGGAAATACCAGCCGTCGATGTTGAGCCGCAGGCGGATGCCGACCATCATCACCCCAAAAAGGCTGCTGGCGGCAAGGATTTGGAAGAGCTGGAAATGCCGCTCGTCGCGGAAGATTTGCCTGAAAGTCATGTTTTTGGAAGAATGGTTGAATCGAAATCGGGGAGCACATCGCGGGTTGAACGGCAAAAACGCCTCCAATCATCTGCGGCTCAAGTTTTCCGCCCCGCGTTGAGGAGCTTCTCCAGTCCATCGAGGTGGTTGTTGAACGCCGTGCGGCCGGCCTCGGTGACCTTGTAGGTCGTCTGCGGACGGCGACCGACGAACTGTTTTTTCATCTCGATGAACTCGATGTTCTCCAGTGCGCGGAGGTGGCTGGCGAGGTTGCCGTCCGTGAGGTCGAGGAGGCTTTTGAGGGTCGTGTAGTCCACCCACTCGTTGACCATCAGGACGGACATGATGCCGAGCCGGTTGCGGTGGTCGAAGGCCGAGTTGAGTTGGGTGAGGAAGTCCATTTTTGTTGAGTTGACGGGTTCTGGGCGGTGATTATCTGGCTTTTGCCTGTTGATTTTGCCGTTAAGCGCGTTCGTACTTCCACCACATCAGCCCCCCATAGACGACGTGCAGCAGCCCAAACCCGACGGCCCAAAGCTCGAGGCTGAACCCAGGCCGGAAGCAGCCGACCAGCCCCAGCGCGACTTGGCAGAGGCCGAGGGAACGCACGTCGCGCACCGTCAGCCGCGCCGCGCCGACGAGCGCAAGACCATAAAAAACGAGCGTCGCCGGGGCCACGAGGCCGGGCAGCCGGTGCCAGAGAAGGGCCGCGCAGAACACGCCGCCCGCCGCCAACGGCACAGCGAGCGCGCCGAGGAGCCGCCGCGAGGCCCGGTTCCAGACGGTCTTCCCCGCCAGCTGGGCCTTTCTTGTCGTGAAAAAGATGCCGCCTGTCAGTGCCACGACCAGCACCCCGAGCGCAACAGCGACAAGGTAGCGCGTCGTCGCATCGGCGGCGGCCGGGTCCTGTGCAGCATCGCGGAGGTTTTCAAGGTCGGCGTGGCCGTAGCCCCGGTCGCCGTGCAACCGCCCATGCGCGAGCCACGCGCCGACGAGCGCACAGGCACCCGCCCAAACGCCCGACAGCCCGCTCAAGCTCAAAAAGCGCGTGCTCTCGGCCATCAGGTCGCGGATTTGTCCGAGGGTTTCAAGGTGTTGCTGCTGCTGTTGGCGGGGGTCGGCGGACGGGTCGAGCATGGCGGTGGTCGCGTTGTTTTTAATAAAAGGACTTTGCAGGGCAAAGCTAAAACGGGCGAGTCTATTCAGGCAAGCCTTTTTTTCAATAGCCGCCAGACCCGACCGGACAATTGCAGGACAGTTGCGGACAAAAGCCCGATGCCCCTGTTATTCAATGAAAATTATGGAGTTGGAAACCTGACTTTTGCTCAAAACTCGGCTTTTGCCGACGGTCGGACCGCCGCTCCTTTGTCCGCAACAAAATCTTCGCTGTTATGAAAAATCTCCTCGTCCTCCTTTTCGCAATTTCCGCGACGGCTGCCCGCGCCCTTGATGCGGGCGTCTGCCCGACCGTCTACCAGACGCCCGACGGGAAGGCCTACCTCGAAGTGCAAATCGAGATCGCCGCCGACCCGAAAATCTACCATTGGGTCGATTCGGCGCATGTCAAAATGAGCGCCTCCGTTGAGGCCGTCCTCCTTTTGAAACAGGGCGAAACCGTTGTTTTGGCCGAAAAATACGCCCTCAACAGCCCGACGACGCTCTATCCGGTCGCCTTGCTCGACATCCGCCGGTTCAACGTGGCGGGAGGCGACTACACGCTCGACATCCAGTTTTCGGACCTGCAAAAGGCGGGCGAAACGGCCCGTTTCACCCAAAAAATCTCGGTCGATGCCGCGCCCGACCGGCTCTTCGTCAGCCAGCCGGTGCTCGTCGGCGGCTACCGGCCCGACGAGTCGACGGGCAGCCCGTTCGTCAAAAACGGCTACTACCTTGAGCCGCTCCCCTTCCGCTTTTTTCAGAAGAACTCGACGCGGCTGATTTTCTACCAAGAAATCGTGCACAGCGACCGCCAGCCGGCCGACGAATACCTCGTCAGGTATTTCATCGAACATATCGACGCGAACGGGAAGGCCGACCTCGCCGCCATCGGCAACCGCCGCTGCAAACCGTCGCCCATCGAGGTGCTGCTCGTCCAGATGGACATCTCGAAGCTGGGCAGCGGCGACTACCGCCTCACCACAGAGGTGCGCAACCGCGCCAATGAGCTGCTCGCTGCCAAGAGCGTCGATTTCCAACGGTCGAACCCGGCGGTCGACAGGCCCTTCGAACTGGTCACCCAAGAGGTGGCGGACAAGGGGTTCGTCAAAGACCTCTCTGCCGACGACCTCAAGTACAGCCTCCGCGCGCTCCTGCCGAAGCTCGAGGGCGACGAGACACAGGTCCACAGCGACATCCTGAAACGGGCCGACCCGGCGGCAATGCGCCTGTTTTTGTTCAATTATTGGGCAAAACAAAACCCGTCCGCGCCAAAGACCGCCTACGACGACTACATGGCCCTCGCCCGGCAAATCGACGTGACCTACCGCAGCGGCTTCGGCTACGGCTTCGAGACCGACCGGGGCCTGCGCTATTTGAAATACGGCAAACCGTCGGACATCCTCTCCGTCGAGGACGACCCCACCGCGCCGCCCTATGAAATCTGGGTCTACAACGACTTCCCGGCGACCCGGCAGGCGCTCGTCAAGTTCCTTTTCTACAACCCTTCGCTCACGCCGGGCGACTACATCCTCCTCCACTCGAACGCGCGGGGCGAGTTCAACAACCCGCGCTGGCAGCGGCAGCTCTACAAGAACACGCCCAACGACTGGACGGACGGCGACATCATCGACGGCACCGGTGTGCAGCGCAACGTTAACCGGCGGGCGGCGGAGTTCATGTCCGATTTTTAGGCGGTTTGAACACGAATTTGGCCGTTGTTGGCGTCCGCGCCAGCAACGGCC
>JBGAWE010000362.1:0-3132 GCA_044227705.1 Saprospiraceae bacterium | reverse complement strand
CTCGCTCGCCGAGTGCACGTGCAGTTTTTGGTAGATGTTCGTCACATGGGTTCGAACGGTGTTCAAAGAGACGAACATCTCGGCCGCCACCATTTTGTAGGAAAGCCCGTTGACGAGGTGGCCGAGGACCTCTTTCTCTCGGTCAGTCAGGTCGTAGTGTCCACCCGATTTCATGCCCGATTTTTGAAAAAGGAGGAGGACTTTCCTTGCGACCTCCGGCGTCATCGGCGAGCCGCCGTCCATCAGGTCGTGGACGGATTGGAGGAGCCGCGCGGGCGAGGTGTGCTTCAACAGGTAGCCGTCGGCGCCGAGGCAGATGGCCTCGAAAATCGAGTCGTTTTCATCGAAGATGGTCAGCATGACGGCCCGCACCTCGGGGAAGTGTTTTTTCAACAGATAGAGGCCCTGCAAGCCGTTGACGTGCGGCATGTCGACGTCGAGGAAGACGAGGTCGGGCAGGTGCGCCTCGACCTGTTCGCGCAGGAAGCGGCAGTCGGGAAACTGCCCGGCGATCGTCAGCTCGGGGTCGGTCGAGAGCAGCTCGGCGAGGCTCTGGCGGTATGCCTCGTTGTCTTCGTAGAGTAGGATTCGCGTCATGGTTTTGCCACTCATGGATTCAATGTTCTATTGCCCCAGCGCGGCACGCAACCGGATGGCTGTCCCCGCTCCTTCTGCCGACTCGATTTCGAGCTGTCCGCCGAGGCTTTCGGCCCGTCGGCGGAGGTTGCGCAGGCCGTTGCCGCCGGTCGGCGACGAGGCGGTTTTTGGGGAGAAGCCCTGCCCGTCGTCGCGGATTTCGAGCAAGAACTGGTTCCCGGCGAGGGTCATTTCCACAAAGACGTTGGCTGCCTGGGCGTGCCGGGCGGCGTTGTTGAGGGCTTCTTTGTAAAAGAGGTAGACCTGTTTCCGGGCCTCTGGCTGGATGTTGAGGCTGGCCGTTTTTTCCGAGAAACGGAAGTGGAGCCGCGTCCCCCGCTCGTCGAAGAGGCGGGCGGCGAAGGCCCGCATCCGGTCTGCCAGTTTGGTCATGGAGTCGTTGACGGGGTTCATCGCCCAGACGATGTCGCGCATGTCCTCGACCAGTTTCGAGGCTTGGGTTGAAAGGTCGGAGAGGCTGGCGGCCATCCTTTGCGAGTCGCCAGAACGAGAGGCGGAATAGGCCGACAGCGACATCGAGGAAAGCTCCGAGCCGAGGTCGTCGTGCAGGTCCTGCGAGACGTTGGCGCGGAGGGTGAGGAGGTCTTCCTGCGCCGCCTCTTTTTCGTGGGCGAGGTGGCGCAGCCGGTAGCCGAGGCCGAGCGCGAAAACGATGGCTTCGAGCAGTATGCAGATGCCCGCGTAGAAGCGGTTGGTGTCGAAAAGCCCCGTCTCGTGCTGCGGGAGCGACGGGCCGCCGAACAGGAAGAGGACGGCCGTGAGCGCCCCCACCATCAACAGCGCGGTGCCGACGAGGGGGTAGAGCCGCAGTTTTCCCGGGATCATCAGCAGGCAGACGAGGATGAAGGGCGGGGCGAACGTCAACAGGAAATAGCTGACCGCAAACGGAACCGGCCCCCATTGCGGCGGTATTTGCTCGAAGATGAACGGCCAGGGCAGAAAGAGCAAGACCATCGCGCCCGTGACCTTGACCGTCCACCGGATGCCCTGCGCGGCGAAGCCTTTTTGACCACGGAGGTTCAGGAACTCCTCGATAAAGCGGGCGTAGAGCCACGCCACGAGCAGCTGAAGCAGCGGGTGCGATTTGTTGAGGTAGGAAAGCGGCAGCATCGGCCGCCCGAAGTCCGTCAGGTAGTAGTGCAGCCCGTGCAGGTAGAGGGCGCACATGGCCAACTCGTAGGCACAGTACCAAAGCGGTGAGCGGTCGCTGGTGCCGAGGTACATCGAGAAGACGAACAGCGCCAGCAGACCCAGCCCGCCGACCACGAGGGCCATGAACACGATGAGCGGAATCATGCAGCTTCGCTGGCGGTGGTACTCGTCGATGAACCCTTTGGGAGACCAGACTTGGGAAAGGAGGTTGTCGTAAAAACGATACCTGTCCTCCACCGAGACCAGCAACCGGGCCTTTTGAGCGGGCAGCAGCTCGATGCCGAGGCCGAAGACGTTGGCAGCCCACGGGCGGTTCG
Source organism: Saprospiraceae bacterium (assembly GCA_044227705.1). GTDB lineage: Bacteria > Bacteroidota > Bacteroidia > Chitinophagales > Saprospiraceae > JANOQP01. The sequence goes on along the minus strand of JBGAWE010000362.1, from coordinate 1,006 downwards.
GCTCCCGGTTGAGCCAACCGGCGGTGCCGAGGGAGCGCACCGAGGTGTTGTTTTCCACCCAAAAAGCCTCCGAGCGGGCGTGGCGGCCGGGCGAGAAGACGAGGCGCAGCGTGTCCGTCGGCGACGGGTTTTCGAGGGCGAGGAGGAGCCAGTATTTGACGCGGCCGTTGGCGATTTGGTCGGTCAGCCAATCCTTCTTCGGCAAGGGGCGCATGGGGTGGCGCAGCACCTCGGCGGCTTTCAACAGGAAGGACGAATCCGGGAAATACAGGGTCTGCGGCTGCAGGTCGAGCATCTTCTCGCCGACGGGCCAGACGGCCTCGACGGGCGTGTTCTGTCCGAAAAGCTGGGCGCAACAGGCAAAGGCAAGTAAGGCGAGGAGCGGCAGACGGGTCATCGAAGCCAATGAATTTCGGCCAAAACAAGGACTTTTTTGTCCCAAAGCCGCACTTTTCGGCAGCCATCAGTCGATGAGGCGCAGCTTCATGGCCTTGTAGACGGCCTCGGCCGCGGTGGCGGCGTGGAGCTTTTCGCGCAGCTTCTTGACACGCATCCGCGACGTGTCGGGGCTGATGAACAGCTTGTGCGCGATGGCCCCCTGGCTCTCGCCGCTGGCGATGAGGCGGAGGACGTCAAGCTCGCGCTCGGAGAGCTGCCTGGTCGGACGGGAGGTGGTGAGCATGGTGGGACTGTTGACTTTGGTGAATGGATGTGCCGAGGACGGCGTTTGCTTTCGGGTCAAAAGTCAGCGACCCTCTCCAACAGTCAACTCACATGATTATGTGGTTTTCATCGCAGGTCCATGAACCGGGCGCAGGACTTGCGCTCAAGCCAGTCGACGTACTCCTGCGAGCCGAGGCGGAAGCGGACGGGGGTGCGCACGGCCTTGTCCATTTTCAGTTCGAGGCGGCAGAAGAAAGGGAGGTCGGCAGCGCAGAAGGCGGGCGGGAGCTGGGGTTTTTTCAACAAAAAAGCGGGCGGCGGCGCCGACGGGAAGGCCGTTGTT
>JBGAWE010000034.1:0-27034 GCA_044227705.1 Saprospiraceae bacterium | reverse complement strand
GCCAACAACGGCCGAAGGCTATGCCCCGCGCTCTGCGGCCATAGCCCTTTATGGTTTTCTCAAAAATGAGGAAGTTCGATTCTGGATGTCATCCGGGTGGATATGGGACGGAACCGAACAGAGATGGGGGCTTTAAGTTTCGAGCAAAAGCCCGCGACTCAAAGCCCCCAATAGTCCATTCGGAAATTACTTCAACTCGACGACCGCACCTGCACCATCGAGGGCGTCCTTGACGGCTTCGGCCTCGGCCTTGCTGGCTCCGGCTTTGAGGGTCGAGGGAGCGGCGTCCACGAGGTCCTTGGCCTCTTTCAGGCCGAGGCCGAGGGCGTTCTTCACTTCTTTCACGACGTTGAGCTTCTGCTCACCGGCCGATTTGAGAATGACATCGAACTCGGTCTTTTCGGCCGGAGCCTCGGCAGCAGCGCCACCGCCAGCGGCGGGGCCAGCAGCGACCGCAACGGCCGCAGCCGCCGGCTCGATGCCGTAGTCCGATTTGAGGATGCCTGCAAGTTCTTGAACGTCTTTGACGGAGAGATTGACGAGCGTTTCCGCCAGTCCTTTAAGATCTGCCATTGCTGGGTAGCTTTAAAAGTTTTTTCTAAAATGAGAACCGTCGGTCTTTCGGGGATTATGGTGCATGAGCTTGGAAGCCGTAGTTGGGGATTGGGAAGTTGGGACAGGGGATTGGGCGCGGCTCTTGGCCAAATCCCTAATCCCCAGTCCCTAATCCCAATCAGCCGCGCTCTTCGAGCGTCTTCAACAGCCCCGCGATAGTCGTGCCGCCTGATTTGAGCTGGCCGAGCACGCGCTGGATGGGCGACTGAAGGAGGCCAATGACCTCGCCGAGCAGCTCCTCCTTCGACTTGATGTTCTTCAGTGCGTCGAGCTGGTCGTCGCCGATGAACACGCCGCCGTCAATGTAGGCCGCTTTGAGGGCGGGCTTGACGTCCTTGCCCCGGAAGTCGGAGATGAGGATGGCCGGGGCCTTCGGGTTGTCGGAGATGAGGATGGTCGTCGGGCCGTGCAAGGCCTCGAAGAGCTGTTTGTAGCCTTTCGAATCGGGCTGGTCTTCGAGCGCTTTTTGGATGAGCGTGTTCTTGGCGACCTGCATCGAGATGCCCTTCTGGAAGCACTGGCGGCGAAGCTGGTTGATTTTGCTCACCGGCAGGGCCGACGAGTCGGCGAGGTAGAAGAACGGCGTGTTGAGCAGCTTCTCCTTCAAGTCCGCAATCGCCGCTGTTTTTTCTTCTCTTGTCATTGTTGAGAGATGGTTTTGCCAATCCCGCCTGCCCTTTTTAAAAGAACAGAGGGACAAACGGCGGTTTAGAACTTGATGGATTTGATGTCAACGGCCACGCCCGGCGACATCGTCGAGGCGACCGTGATGGACCGCATGTAAACGCCTTTGGCCGACGACGGCTTCATCTTGTGAAGGGTCTGCAGCAGCTCGTTCGCGTTGTCCGCAAGCTGCTCCGGCGTGAAGCCGACCCGCCCGACGGACGAGTGAACGATGCCGTACTTGTCGGCCCGGAAGGCAATTTTGCCCTTCTTGACCTCCGTGACCGCGTCGCCGACATTCAGGGTGACGGTGCCGGTCTTCGGGTTGGGCATCAGGCCGCGCGGGCCGAGGATGCGGGCGACCTTGCCAAGCTGCGCCATGACGTTGGGCGTGGCGATGATGACGTCGATGTCAGCCCAGCCTTCCTGAACTTTTTGGATGTATTCGTCGAGACCGACGTGATCGGCGCCGGCGGCTTTCGCCTCGGCCTCCTTGTCTGGGGTGCAGAAAACGAGCACCTTCTTGGTCTTGCCCGTCCCGTGCGGGAGGGAGACGGTTCCGCGCAGTGCCTGGTCGGCCTTCCGCGTGTCGATGCCGAGCCTGACGTGAACGTCGACGGAGGGATTCCCCTTCATCGTGTTGACCTCCTTGACGAGCTTGAAGGCCTCGCCAAAAGCGTACTGCTTGTCCGCGTCAACCTTCGGCTCGGCGACTTTGCGCTTCTTCGAGAGCTTTGCCATTGAAATAAAAATGTTTGAGGTGAAAAACGTCACGAGCCACGATTGGCCGAGACTCCCTTCTGTTGAATTGTCGATGGTGGCCGTGGGCCGCGCATCACAATTTACAATTAACCATTCAGAACGGCGCCGTTCCGGTGACGGTCAACCCCATGCTCCGCGCCGTCCCGGCGACCATTTTCATGGCCGACTCGATGGTGAAGCAGTTGAGGTCGGGCATTTTGTTCTGCGCGATTTCGCGGACTTGGTCCCAAGAGACGGAGCCGACCTTTTTCCGGTTCGGCTCGGAGGAGCCACCGAGCTTGGTCTTCGTGCCCTTTTGGAAGCTCTTTTTGGCCGCTTCAGAGAGCTGCACCGCCGCCGGGGGCGTCTTGACGACGAACTCGAACGTCTTGTCCTTGAACACGGAGATGAGCACCGGGAGGACCTTGCCTTGCTGGTCTTGCGTCTGCGCGTTGAAGCGCTTGCAGAACTCCATGATGTTGACGCCCTTAGAGCCGAGCGCCGGGCCGATGGGCGGCGCGGGGTTGGCTTGGCCGCCCTTGCACTGGAGCTTGATGTAGACTTCTACTTCTTTTGCCATTTGGATATCTCCCGAAGCGGTGCCTCGGGCGCGATTTTGTTTGAATTGAAAACCCGATTGGAAGCATCGGGCCTGTTTCATCTGAAAGAAAACCCGACTGGAAGCATCAGGCCTTTCCGTCCGAAGCGGGGCTTCGGTACATGGTTCAGACGATTTTCTCGACTTGCATAAAGCTCAACTCCATCTCGGTGCCGCGCCCGAAAATCTTGACGCTGACTTTGAGCTTCTTCTTCTCCTCCGACACGGCCTGCACGTCGCCGACGAAATCGGCAAACGGCCCGTCGATGATTTTCACCGTCTCGCCGACGATGAACGGCTCGATGTGCCGCTCGACCGCCGAACCGGCCTCGTCGACCACCCCGAGGAGGCGGTTTGCCTCGGCCTGCGTCATCGGGATGGGGTTTTCTTTCCCCAAAAAGTGGATGACGTTCTGGATGTCGTGGATGGCCTTGACGACCTCACCGTTGAGCTTCGACGGGAGTCCCTCGACCAAAATATAGCCCGGCAAGATGTTGCGCTCGGTGGCCACCTTCTTGCCGCCGCGCACCTTGTAGACCTTCTCGACGGGCACCACGATGCCGCGAATGAGGTCTTTCCAGCCGTTGATTTCAAGCTCCTTTTGGAGGCGCTCGATGATTTTGCGCTCCTTCCCGCTGATGACGCGCAGGCTGTACCAGCGGTATGCCTCCGTAGGTTGTTCGGGGGCTTTCGGGAGACGAGTCTTCTCGAAATCGACCGTTCGTCAGCCGAGCTTGTAGATATAGCGCAACACGCTGCCGCCCGCCGCGTCCATCAGGAAGATGACCGCCGCGATGACGAGCGTGGCGACCAGCACGACGATGGTAGTCGACTGGAGTTCCTTCCAAGAGGGCCACGTGACGTTGTTCTTCAACTCGTTGTAGCTCTCGGCCATGTACAGATTGAGCCGCTCTAACATGTGGATTTGCGATTTTCGATTTACGGGCGATAACCGCAAATCATCTTTTAAAAGCAGGGGCAGCAGGACTCGAACCCGCAGCCTACGGTTTTGGAGACCGCCACTCTACCAATTGAGCTATGCCCCTGTTTGACCAAAAAGCCGCTGGCGCGGGAGACCGAACCAGCGACTTTTTAGGTCATTTTATTCAAAGCCTGAATTAGGCGATGATGTCCGTCACCTGACCCGCGCCGACGGTGCGGCCACCTTCGCGGATGGCGAAGCGGAGGCCTTTTTCCATGGCGATGGTGTTGTGGAGGGTCACTTCGAGCTGAACGTTGTCGCCCGGCATGACCATCTCAACACCGGCGGGCAGCTTCACGTCGCCCGTCACGTCGGTCGTGCGGAAGTAGAACTGCGGGCGGTAGCCGTTGAAGAACGGCGTGTGGCGTCCGCCTTCGTCCTTGCCGAGGACGTAGACCTCGCACATGAACTTCTTGTGCGGCTTCACCGAACCGGGCGCGCAGATGACCATGCCGCGACGGATTTGGTCCTTGTCGATGCCGCGCAGGAGCAGGCCGGCGTTGTCGCCCGCCTCGCCACGGTCGAGGAGCTTGCGGAACATCTCGACACCCGTGCAGGTGGAGGTCAGCGGCTTCTCGCCTTCCGGCATCATGCCGATGATTTCGACCGGGTTGTTGACGTTGATAACGCCGCGCTCGATACGGCCGGTGGCGACGGTGCCGCGACCGGTGATGGAGAACACGTCCTCAATCGGCATCAGGAACGGACGATCGGTCAGACGCACCGGCTCCGGGATTTGGGAGTCGCAAGCATCCATCAGCTCGGTGATTTTCGCTTCCCAGGCAGGCTGGCCTTCGAGGGCTTTCAGCGCGGACCCTTGGATGATGGCCGCGTTGTCGCCGTCGAACTTGTAGTTGGAGAGCAGCTCGCGCAGCTCCATCTCGACCAGTTCGAGCATCTCCTTGTCATCAACAAGATCGACCTTGTTCATGAAGACAACGATTTGCGGAACGCCGACTTGACGGGCGAGAAGGATGTGCTCGCGGGTCTGGGGCATCGGGCCGTCGGTGGCGGCGCAGACGAGGATGGCACCGTCCATCTGGGCCGCGCCGGTAATCATGTTCTTGACGTAGTCGGCGTGGCCGGGGCAGTCGACGTGGGCATAGTGGCGCTTTGCCGTTTCGTACTCGACGTGGGCGGTGTTGATGGTGATGCCGCGCTCCTTTTCTTCGGGGGCCGCGTCGATGGAGTCATAGGACTTCTTCTGGGCAAGGCCTTGCTTGGAGAGGACAAACGTGATGGCAGCCGTCAGGGTCGTCTTACCGTGGTCGACGTGACCGATGGTGCCAATGTTGACGTGAGGTTTGTTTCTGACAAATGTTTCCTTTGCCATCTTTCTGTGTTTAAAAAAGTGAAAATGATGAGATTTCGTTCGGCCGCCGGCCGGGGCCGACGAAACTTCAGAGCCTTTAGTGAGATTTGAACTCACGACCTCTTCCTTACCAAGGAAGTGCTCTACCCCTGAGCTATAAAGGCGGTTATTGGTTCTGTGGAGCGGAAGACGAGGCTCGAACTCGCGACATTCAGCTTGGAAGGCTGATGCTCTACCAACTGAGCTACTTCCGCGTTTGAAACGCGGAAGTCGGAACGCGGAATTCAGAATCTTGCAATTCCGCATTCCGCATTCGTCACTCCGCATTCAAAAAGGTGGGGGTGGTTGGATTCGAACCAACTCAGCCAAAAGCAACAGATTTACAGTCTGCCCCGTCTCTCCAACTTCGGCGCACCCCCGTTTTTTGTCCTGCTCGATGTTCTCTCCGCTCGGAGCCGGTAGAGGGATTCGAACCCCCGACCAGCTGATTACAAATCAGCTGCTCTGGCCAACTGAGCTACACCGGCAAGTGTGTTTTTCACGTCTCGATTTCAAACAACCTGCCGGTTTTGCCACCGGCTTGGCCGCCATTTTCTTTTAGCGCGTGCAAAGGTAATTTGACCTCTGGAACGAAAGAAGAATTTTCTGGAAAATTTCGGCCGCGAAAGTCTTCCAAACAAAATCAAGTTTGGTCGGCGAGCCGGGGAGGCTACCTTTCGCCACTCCTAATAATAAGGTGAAATTTTCACGGTTTTTACCTATGAAGAACTCCCGTCCGTTTATCCAGTCGCTCCTCAAAACTGAAAATGACCAGCTCGACCAGCTCCACGCCATCGTCGAGTCGGCGTTCGAGGAGGAGAAACTCCTCACCGCGAAGATTGCTGAGGGCGACCTACGGCAAGAACTCTCTTTCGGCGAACGTCTGGCCGACCGGGTGGCCGAGTTCGGCGGAAGCTGGAAATTCATCCTGATCTTCACGGCGATGCTGGCAGTCTGGATTTTCGTCAACGCCGTTGTCCTCCTCAATCGGGGCTTCGACCCCTATCCTTTCATCCTGCTCAACCTCATCCTCTCATGCGTCGCGGCTTTGCAGGCCCCGGTCATCATGATGAGCCAGAACAGGCAAGAGGCCAAAGACCGCCAGCGCGCCGAGGACGACTACCTCATCAACCTCAAAGCCGAGGTCGAAATCCGCAACCTGCACCGCAAACTCGACCTCTCCATCGAGGAGCAGTATCTGCACCTGTGCGAAATCCAGCAAAAGCAGTTGGAGATGCTCGACGCCATTGAGAAGAGATTGGCGAAACTGGGCAAGCCTTGACGTGTTCTAAAGCCCGGTGCTGCACGCCAAACTGCGCTAATGGTTAAGTTAAATCATTCTCCTATATCTCTTCAGCTGGCCCGCGCACGGTCGTCCATTGAGGATTGGGGCCTTGCGCCCACTGGCCGTTGTGACTTTACCAATCTGGTTGGCTCTGTTCAAGCTGCCGGCGCACCGGCTTATCGAGTCCAACCGTTCGGGCTTTTCTCTCACGCCGTTGGCAAAGATGAACATTGGACCACCGTCAACTGCCGCCATTTGAATTTCGAATACTCTTAGCTGTGCAGCGGCAGAAGGCCACTCAAGAACTTCGTCCCTGTCGACGCCAACCGGCACCAAGCTCATCAACAACGGCCGCTGGAGTTGTGTGCAGGCACCAGATGGTGGCCATCGCCACGTACATCGAACCAAATGTCGGTCAAGCAAGGATCCACCGCACTTGGTGTTTGTGTAGCTCCTCATACATAAAAAAAACCTCCTGTTGTTTGGCTTGTCACTCAAATAACAGAAGGTTCTCTATTGAGACACATGGTACATATTCCCAGAACAGGGGATGACTCATGTAGAAAAATCTAACTTGAAATCAATACGACCATAGATCGTGTTCGAAGTTAAATATCTCTTGGCGAATTTTGTCACCCTCGACGAGACGATCGACACCAGTAGTGTAGTCCTCGATTTTGCGGTCAAAGACGTTGCTCTCCTTGTAGATGTAGCTGGCGAATTGTCGGTCTTCCATAATGTCTTCCCAAGTCATGGGGGCGGCATCGTTGCCACCGGGGTTGAAGACCTTGTGGCGGGCGAACAGCTCTCGGCAGTCAGGGTAATAGACCCAGAACATAGGCAGCTCGTAGCGGAAGTTGCCGTTGTTGTCCTTAACGTCGATTAGCGGGGCAATGCCGAGGATGCGCACACGCAGCTCTGACTTCTGCTTGTCGAAGAACCAAACCTCCTTGAGGCGGAAGCGCTTGACGTCCTCCCAGTTGGTCTCGTTGCGAACTACCTGGATTTTTTCCTCATAGGTCTCCGGGTCGAAAGTGACGGCCGTATCGACGCTAAAGAGCTTGGCTGTCACCTCGTCTGGCGTGAGTTGCTTGGTAAACTTGTCGTCCTCGGTGCTGTAGACACGAATGTCGCCCTTCGTGGCTGCGTCGGAAAGGATTTTGAAGAACGGATCCTCCGGGTAGGTGAAGGCGTGGTTCATCTTCTCGCGCACATCGATGATGCGCCAAATACGCTTCTCATAGAATATATCGGCCTCACGGATGGATGGGTATGGCAGCACGCGGTGTGCACCTAGAAGCTTCTTTTCGACGATGTCATCGAGTGGCTTGTCAACCGGTTGGTCGGGGTCGCTCGCTTCTGTCGGCGTGGTCGTCGCCTGCGGCGGCGGGACGGGAGTTGCAACCGGCGTTTCGGGCGTCTGTGCCGACAGATTGACGGCCACCAGTGCGGCCATCAGGCACGCAGCAAACCATTTAGTGGATTTGAGCATGGTGTGTGAAATGTTGATTAGAAGGAATACCTGTTTGGATAGAAAACTGGAAAGAAGCCGACCAGAGTGGTCGGCTTCTTTCCAAAATGAGTCGAGTACTTGATTTTGAAGACGAGACCACCGATGTCGCGGGAGGCCGCATCGCCTGGGCAGCGAGCCTTGATTTCGTCGAAATAGTAGATGTCGCCCGGTTTCGCCTTTTGGACGGCACTGGCCACGTCGGCACCCCAGCGGGCACCGCTGTTTTTGTACTCAATCGGGTCTTGCCGTTTGGCGACATAGGCAGCGCCGAAGCCGACTATCTCGCACTTGGCCTCGAAGTCGAAGTTCTGCAGCACGGCGGCAATACCGCCCTGCGCTTTAAACTCGCCATTGCCCATCGCCTTCGAGTTATGCTGTGCACCGAGGAGCGGCACGGGGTCGGGGATGCGTTTGACACGGAAAGGGAACTTCTGCGTGACGCCCGGGGCCGAGACGGTGATGGATGCGTCGTTGGTCGGCTTGGTCGCGGTGACGGTGAACTTGCCGGGGCCGTTCTTCTCAATGTTGCAGCCTTCGGCCGAGACCTTGACGTCGTTCGAGTTGACACCAGCTGCGGAAACGGAGACCGGGTTGGGCACACCGATGTAGAAGACGTTCATCTTGTCGGCGGCGCAAGCTACCGAGCGCTGACCAACCTCGTACTGGAACTCCTTCTGGTAGTTCTTGACCTCCTTCGTGAGAGGGTTCGTCACGTTGATGCTGACGTTGTACTTGCGAACGCCGTTGGACGAGGCCGTTTCCTCGAAGTGCGCCTTGCCTGCCGTTACCGGGAGGCCTCGACCGCCCGCCGAGATGGAGACGTTGTTGGCCGTGGTCGAATAAGCACTCAAGAAAATGTCCGCCTCATATTTCTCGCCGAGGATGACGTAGCCTTTCGATGCCGAAACGGCCGGTTCAAAGGCATCCATCCGGATTTCCTCTCCGCCGACCTTCTTGGCGATATAATTCAAAACAGCGGTCGCCGAGCTTTTAACGTCCGTCTGGAACTTCCCCAAAACAGGGACGATGGCCGCGACTGGCATCTGTTTGAATTTGTACTCCTCCCAAGTTTTGGCCTTCACGCCCGGGGGGATTTCCTCAATGCCCAACGTGAGTTGGTTCTCAATTTCGGTTTTGTCCTTCGGATCGGAGATTAGGGCCAGCAGTTTTTGGCGGGTCTCCGTCACTTTGTCCTTTATCTCTGTGCCTTTCTTCTCGGTGATGAACCACCGAGTCGTCAGGTCTTTGTTACGAATGTCCTTCGGCTGACCAGGAACCTTGGGATTATCTCCCCCGGCTTTGGTCCAAAGGTCTTTGCGAACACCTTCGATGTATTCTTGAAACTCGGTGGCGATAGCCTCGGCATCGTGTGCCGCTTTTTTATACGCCTCGTTCTGCGGGTTCTTGTAAGCTTCTGCTTGTTTGTCGATGGACTTCAGCAGGCCCTCGTTATTCTTGTCAACGATGAGGCGGCTGCCCATGAGGCCCTTGTCGAGCGAGAAGAACGCATTCATAACCTCCGCCGAGACGTTGAGCGCAAGGAGCGCCGTCAAGACGAGGTACATGAGGTTGATCATTAGTTGTCGGGGCTCCTTTGGAATTGACATACCGTAGTACTTTTAAAAAGGTGAAAAAATACGGTTGGTCAAATCACTGACGGCCGATGTTGGCCATCGCCGAGAGCATGTTGCCGTAGACGGTGTTGAGCGAGCCAAGGTTGCCGTTGAGCGCAGCCATGTGATCCTTGTAGCGCTTCACGTCGTCGGCCGATGCGCTGAGGTCGGCCATGGCAGTGTTGAGGCGTGTGTAGAAGTTGTTCATGGACTTGATCTGCTCGCTGGTTCCGGAGAAATCGACTTCCTGAAGTGCCTTGAGCGAGCTCATGCTCTTCGACATCGACTGCAGCTCGGTGACCATGCTGCCGAGGCTCTTTTCGACCACGTCGCCGTGGAGGGGCTTGTATTCCTCTGCGGTGGCGGAAGAAGTGATGGGAGCAATGCGGGCATCGTATTGATTAAGCCCCGGGTAGAGCTTTTCCCAGTAGTAGTCGTCTTCCGGGCCAAGGATGCCGAGCATTAGAAAGACGACGACCTCGGTCAACATGCCGACGATAAGCATCTCAGAGGCATACTCCCAGCTTTCCAGCTTGAAGAGCGCGCCCATGAGGACGATGGCGGCCCCAACGCCGATGACAAGGTTCTTGAAGTACCTGAAGCCGGGGGTCTTTGCAAACTTAAAAGCAGCCATTACTTGCTAATTTTTTTTACGGTTACGAAAATTGGTTTAAAAACTGAAAATTGCTTTGGTCGAGGAGGGCTGTTCGGATTGCCCAAATCCCAGTCACCTGCGCTTTGCGTTGCAGATGTAGAATCAGCAGGTCTTCCACAAAGTAGGTCTTGAAAACGGGAAAGGCAGGGAAAAGAGCCTTTCGCACGCTGTCCTCAAATTGAGGATGGTTGCGAAAGGCCCTTTTGTAGCCTTAGAAGTCGTTGATCGAACGACCGAGGAACGTCAGCACACAGCGGAATCCAACGTAGCACTTCGTCGTGTCTTGGTACTCCCACGAGCGGGTGCCTGTCTGCATGAAATAGGCCACATCCTTCCAAGAGCCGCCACGGATGACCTTGCGCTTGTTGGCTTCCGGCTCGTCATCTTTGGCATCCCAACGAATGTCTGGGTTGAGGTCGTGGATGAACGAGTAGGCATTCTCGTAATAAGCCGTTTCGGTCCATTCAGAGACATTTCCAGCCATGCAATAGAGACCATAATCGTTCGGATAGTAGCCGTCGGCCTTGACCGTGTATTGGCCTCCGTCCTCGGGATAGTTACCACGGCCGGGCTTGAAGTTGGCCAGAAGACACCCTTTTGCATTGCGTGTGTAGTAGGCACCCCACGGATACGGAGCGAGGTCGCGGCCACCGCGAGCTGCATACTCCCACTCATGTTCCGTAGGAAGGCGGAAGTCCTCGGTGTTGACCTCGCCCTTCTCACCGGCGCGGTACATGTTCCAGAGCTTGGTGCGCCAGTGGCAGAAAGCCTTGGCCATCTTCCAGTTAACGCCAACGACCGGATAGTCGTCGAAAGCCGGGTGCCAGAAGTAGTTCCGCGCCATCGGCTCGTTGTAAGAGTATGAGAAATCCCGAATCCAAGCTAGCGTGTCAGGATAGATTTTGACCGTCTCCTTCTTGATGAAGGAGGTGCGGTTGGAGCCGCGTTCGTGGGCTGCGCGCTGCCAGTCATACCACTGCATCTCATACTGGAGCTTGTTGGCATCGACTTCTTTCTTGCCATTGAACCGCTCGTTCTCAGCATAGTACATGTCCGTAAGCTCTTCGGAGCTACCCTCGTAGTCGATTTCCTGTTCCCAATCGATCTGCTGGCTGCCGGTCTCTTCGTTGTCCACAAAGTGGTCGAGCTTGGCGTGGGCCAGCGAGTCGGTGACCCAGTTGACGAACTGGCGGTATTCGTTGTTGGTGATTTCGGTGTCGTCCATGAAGAATCCCTGGATGGAGATCGACTTTGAACGCTGAACCATGGTGTTGTTCACGTCCTGATCGCCGCCCCCGATGTGCAGGGTGCCGGAAGGGATGTAGACCATGCCGTAGGGATTGACGCCCTTCCATTTCGGCCGGTCGAGAACGCCAACGAGTTGGCCGCTTTCTTGGCGACCGCACGAAGCGGCGGCGATAATCAGGGTGAGGGAAAAGAAGATTTGTAGTTTTTTCATGTTTAACGCCCGTGTGTTGTTGCCTACAAATTAAGAATGACCGTTTGTTTTAAACGGCGGTGAAGATAGAGCTATGGATTACCTACAAAATAGTCGTCGGGGTAAATTTCTGTTTTTCACCGGGTTTTGGACGGCAACCGGCACTCCAAAGAGATTTCTTCCGCCGCTTCTTGCCCGTATCCGAATAAATGATAACGGGCCTTTCCCGGGAGCCGTCGCCGTCTAAACCACGCCGCAAACATAGACGAACGGGCCAGAAAACTTTCTCTTCCACGAAATATTGCCCGGCCTTCGGCCTTTGTTCCCAAAAAAATCAGAACCTCGGGTTGTTGACGGCGGCAGGCAGTCGGCCCTTCCCAAGTTCCTTGCCGAGGTTGTACTGGATGAGGAACTCATGGCTCCCTCGGCTTGTTGCCGAGAGCCGAGAGAGGGTGACATCGTAGCTGTAGGCAACCGTCGTCCGCTCGCTCAATTTCGTGCCGCAGAACAGGGCGGCCGCGTCGCGGCTCGCTCCTGAAAAGCCTCGCAGCGATGCGCCGCCGAGCAGCTTGTCTCGAAAGCGGAGGAGCAGAGTCATATCAGCCTGCGTCTCAACAAGGTCGGTTTTCACGAAAAACACCGGCTTTGCGGTCAGTTCGTCCGTCAAATGAAAGATGCGCCCCGCGCTCGCCGAGTAGGTCGCACGGCTGTCGATGGACAGGCCCTGCGAGAACTTCCAGCGCGACGGCCCGAGCTGCTGCGCGGCTATTCCCGCCTCCAGTTTTCCGTTGGTGAAAAACGCCCCCGCCCCAAACACCGCCGCGCCCGCCGCCTCCCGCTCGAAGGTCAGCAGCGGGTCGTTGTGGTTGCCGGACGCGTTGTCCGGGTAGATCCCGTCGGGTGTCACGATGGCCTTGCCGTCGAGCGTGATTTGCGAGAAACCGCCGCTCGCCCCCAACGAGAAAAGACTCGACCGGCCGACCGGCATCTGATAGTTCCAGGCTGCCAGGCCGCTCGTCTGGCGGTGCCCGAAGCCTCCGCGCATCGCGTAGATGGGCAGGTGCAGGTTGGCCTGCTGCGTCTCGGGCGAGCCGTGCAGACCGTTCCACTGCTTGCGCCACGCACCGGTCGCCACGAGCGAGTTCTCCGTGCCCGCCACGGCCGGGTTCGAGGCAAAGGGGTTGAGTGCGTACAGGCTCCATTGCGCCGTCTGCTGCGCGGCGGCGGCCAGCGGCAGACATATATATAGGAGTGAAATCCAGTTTTTCATGACCAAAACATGGGTGAAACGGGCCATCGCCGCGATTCTGTTCAAAAAAGCCCGGCCTCCTCGACCGTCTCGACCGGTGCCCGGCAGGCGTTGTTCTCGCAGACATAAATGAGTGTCCCCCCGCCCGCCGCCGCCCGGCCTTCGAGCAAAGGTAGCCGCCCCTCCCCCGTTTCGCTCGCCACGAGGATCCGGCCCGGCAGGAAAAGCTGGCCAATCTGTCGCGCCCTGACAAAAGCCTCCGGCCCGACGACCACCAACTCCTTTCGCCCCGATAGCTCGAAAAGGATGGCCCGCGCCCAATCGCCGTAAGCCAAAGGGAATTTTTCCACACGCCCGAGCATCGCGGCGAGCATCCGGTGGGCGGCCTCCAGCCAGTCGCGGCGGCCGAGGAGGTGGCCGAGCCGTTGCAGGTTCATCGCCATGACGGCATTGCCGGAGGGCGTGGCATTGTCCGTCAGGTCGTGGCGGCGGGCGACGAGGTCGGCCCTTCCCGCTGGAGCGAAGAAAAAGAACCCGGTTTTTTCATCGAAAAATTCCCGGAGGACAAGCTCCGCCAACCGTTCCGCCTCATCGACGAGGGCCATGTCGTGGTTGGTTTCAAAAACATCCAGGAGGGCGGCGATAAGGAAGGCGTAGTCCTCCAAAAACGCCTCGATATGCGCCCGCCCGTCCTTCCAGGTATGTAAAAAGCCGCCGTCCGGCCTCTGCATCCTCTCCTTAATAAATAGGAGTGCGGCCTCCGCTCGGGTTCTGTACTCGGCCAGCCCGGTCGCCTCAAAAGCGTGGGCGAGTCCGCTGGCCATCAGCGCGTTCCAGCCGAGCAGGCACTTGTTGTCGAGGCTCGGCCAAACCCGCTTCGAGCGGTGGGCGAATAGAGTTTGTCGCGCCGCGTCCAGTCTTTTTTGAGTGGAATTTGGGTCAAGGCCGCGTCTTTCACAGAACTCGGCGAGCGGCTCGGGGATGTTCAGGATGTTCTCGCCCTCCCAGTTCCCCGCTTCTGAAATGTCGAAAAAGTCGCATAACAAGCTGGCCTTGCTGCCGAGCACGGCCTCGACCTCCTCCTTTCGCCAGACGAAGAACTTTCCCTCGACCCCCTCCGAGTCCGCATCCTGCGCACTGAAGAAACCGCCGTCGGGGTGGCTCATTTCTCTGAAAATCCACTCGCAGGTCGCCTCAATGGCCTCCCGGAACAGCGGCTTTTTCGAGATTTTGTAGGCATCGGAAAGCGTCGAGAGGAGGAGCGCGTTGTCGTACAGCATCTTCTCAAAGTGCGGCACGAGCCAGGCCGCGTCCGTCGCGTAGCGGGCGAAACCGCCGCCGAGCTGGTCGAATAGGCCGCCGCTCACCATCCTTTCGAGCGAGAAAAGGGCGTGGCCGAGCGCGTCGCCGTTTCCGTGAAAATGGTGGAAGGCCATCAGCCATCGCAGCCCCATCGTCGAGGGGAACTTCGGGGCCGCCCCGAAGCCGCCGTCTGTCCGGTCGAACTGCTGCGAGAGGGCAAACATGATTTTGCCCAGTGCCTCGGCCGCCGTCCCTCCCTCCCCGCCTTCCAACCAAAGGCCCTCTGGCTCGGGCGGGCCGCCGGTCCGGGCGACGGCCGCCGTCAGCCGCTCGGCCTGCTCCTCGGCGAGGTGCCGTTTATCCTTCCAGATTTCCGCGATGTGCAGCAGGACCTGCCGCCACGCCGGGCGGTTGAAGGCCGGTCGCGGCGGCCAGTAGGTGCCGGTGAAAAAGGGCCGCCCGTCGGGCAATAGGAAGCAGTTGAGCGGCCAGCCGCCGCTGCCGTTCTGGAGCTGGCAGGCGTCCATGTAGATCTGGTCGAGGTCGGGCCGCTCCTCGCGGTCGACTTTGATGCAGACGAAATGGGCGTTCATCACGTCGGCTGTTGCCTCGTCCTCGAACGACTCGCGCTCCATGACGTGGCACCAGTGGCAGGTCGAATAGCCTATGGAAAGGAGGATGGGTCGGCCTTGGCGACGGGCCTGCTCGAGGGCGGCCTCGTCCCACGGCTGCCAGTCGACCGGGTTGTGGGCGTGCTGGAGAAGGTAGGGGGAGGTCTGGGTGGAGAGACGGTTCATGCCGCAAAAGAAAAAGCCCTGCGGCGCAATGCACCGCAGGGCCAGCTCCGAGTTTTCTCCGATGGCAATCAGAGCGTCAGATAGAGACCGATGTTGATGGGGCTGCCCAGCGTGTTGAGCGAGAGGTTGAAGTCGCTGCTGGTCGTCTTTTCGCCGCCATTTGGCTTGTCGGTCGTGGAGGTGAAGCCCAGCCATCCGAGCTGTCCGAGGACGGTCACGCGGTCGCTCAAGGCGTAGCCGAAACCGCCGTTGAGGTAGGCTCCGGTCGAGAGCACCTTGTGCTCGATGCCCTGAAAGTCGTTGTACTTGTCGGGCGAGACCGGCACGTTGAGGCCGACGAACGGGCGGAAAGGCTTGCCGGCGTTCCACCAGTTTCGGGCGTAAATCGTGCCGCCGTAGGAGGTGCGGTCCTCGGCATCGCCGTCCTGGTTGTAGCCCGAGATGTTGAGGCCGAGGCCAACCTGGATCATGTCGGAGGCCCAGGTGCCGATTTCGGGCGAGAAGTTCCACGAACTGCTTTTGAACTCCACACTGCCCGCCTTGTCCTTGTGCGACGAGAATCCGGCGGTGCCGCCGATGTACCACTTGCCGCTCTGGGCGGAGAGGGAGGATGCCGCGAAAGCGAGCATCAGGACGATGAAAACCTTGCTCTTCATAGCTTGAAAAGTTTTGATGAAAATGGTTAAGAATGATGGTTAAGCGACCGAAGTCGGGGCAAGTATCCGCAGATGTCGGTATTGGCCGCGGTTTTTTCGACAAATGCATTTTCGCGTGGCCATTGCGCAATCCTCGTTCGGAAATGCGACCGGCCTTTGGCTGTTGAGCCGACCGGGGCACAGCTTTCTGCTCGTTTTCGTATAAGGTTTGTGTTGAACAAATAGGGGCGGCCGTTTTGATATTTGCCCTAAAGCTCAACCTTTCTCTAAAGCCGCGCACTGATGAAAAACCGCCTCCTTCAGTTCATGGACAGGCTCGGCGAACGGCCCCTGCTTGTGCTCTGGCTCATCCTCTTGGCCACATCGTGGCTTGTCGCCTGGCTCCTCAAGCTGGTGTTGCAATCCGACGGCACCATGGTGCCGTCGCTCGGCCCGGTCGGGGCGGCGAGGATGATGGGGGGCCTCATCGGGGTGGTCGTGGCCGTGCTCGCTTGGCGGACGGTGACGGTCAACACAGTGATGCGGCGGCACATCAAGCGCCTGTTCCGCGGGGCCGTCGAGCGGGACGACCCGGATTTTCAAAAGAAGATGCACCAGCTCGTCCATGACCTCGGCCTGCGCGGCGGGATGTTCGACAAGCTTCGGCGGACCATCCGGCTGGCGCCCCGGCCGTTTTGCACGCTGGTCCTGGTGCTGCTGTCGGCCCGGGTTGTCTGTTGGGCCGTGTGGCAGCTTTTCAAGCACGCGCCCGCCGAATCCTGGCAGGAGTTCGCGCTCGACAACACGCCGTGGGCGGTTGTCGCCGCCGTCATCTGCTTCCTCATCTACCATGACGTCTGGGTGATAGACGCGCTCGAAGGCCAAATCGCCAGCCTCCAGTCCGTGTCGCAGGGCGACGGCGCGAGGCTGGTCGAGGAGTTCCGGGCGACCCTTTCGGGCCCCGAGGCACTGGCGTTCCAAAAGCGGTTTTCGGAGGGCAAGCTCATAAAAGAGGTCGCCGCCGAATTGCTCGTCTCCGACCGGACGGTGAAAACGCACCTCCGCAACATCCGCGAAAAATGGGGCGCGTTCGCCCCGAAAAAGGGCATCCTCCAGTCGCTCGAGGACATCGTCTTGCGGGCTAAAAAGCCCTGAAACGGGCAGTTTGAGGGCCTTTTCACCAGGTTTCACCCGGTCTTCCCCTCCTTTTCTCCATCCATTCCCACCCTTTCACCGGAGGCTTCCCGAGTCTTCACCCGGTCGGGCTTGCGGCCCCGTCGGGCGCCCCGCCATGTTTGTCCCACCTCCCGACGGGGCCGCGCCGAAAAGCAAGCAGGTGCGCACGGTCTTGCCGAAAGCGGGCATCCCGAAGGGCGTCAAACCACCTTTCAATTTTCTTTTCAGATGAAAAACGCAATCAAGTTCATCGCCCCCTTCTTCATGGCCTTCGTGGCCGCCGTCGCCCTCAACTCTTGTCAAAAAGAGGCCGACAAAAAGGCCGCCGAGGCCGCCCAGCCGCCCGTGTTCGAGGCCAACTTCAAAAAGCAGGTTACGCTGCGCGACCCGGGCAACGCCGAAAACTGGATGGTGCTCGAGGTCGGAGCGGCGACCGAGGCCGAACTGGCCCTGTTCCCCGTCGAGCGGCTGTCACTCTCGCCAGCCGCTGCGCAGCCACAGCCGGTGGAAGCAGCCGCCACAGCCGGGCCGTCGCCCGATGCCCCGCGGTTCACCGTTGATGTTGTCCAGGAACACCATGGTGAAGGCGTCAACGAGCTTTCCGTCTCGACGAAAAAAGGCACCGGCGCCGACGACCGCACCTTCCTCCCAGGCGGGTACTGGTACACCTTGAACGCCTCCAACTGCGGCTTCGGCTGGAGGCTCTGGCGCAACGCCGGCCCCGCCTTCCACGTCTTCAACGTGACCGGCAACAACTGCCAATCGCCCGGCATCATCCAGGGCTACTACCCCAACCGCATCTATTTCAGCAGCGGCTACTGGTGGGGAACGAGGGTCAAATTGGTTTTCTACGTCCCCAGCAACGGCGACTACACGTGGCAGCACGGCCAGTTCCCGGCGGGCAATTTTTGACCGGGGCCACCGAACCCCGAACGCCCATTTCCAAACCATGCGGCAGCCCGGTTCCGGCCGGGTTGCCGCCGTTTTTCAAACTTTCAACCACCTCCATCATGAAAAACAGAACCATCGCCTTGTGGTCGCTCGCCCTCACGGCAATGACCACCCTCACCTTCGGCACCTGCGACGGTGGCGGCGGCTCCGTACAGGACCCATGCAACGGCAACGGAGACCTCTCGCACGGCATCTGCCAATGCTACACCGGCTGGGAAGGCCCCGCCTGCGACTCAAAATGGGCCACTAAGTTCGTCGGCAAGTGGAAGGTGGAAGCCAACTGCGCATCCGCCAGCGGTGCCACCTACCAAAAAAGCTACATCGTGGAAATGTCGGAGGTCGACGAGAACACGGTGCTGCTCACCAACTTCGGCAACCACGGCCTAGCCACGACCGTCGAATTCGAGCTCACCTCCACCGACCACCTCGACATCTACGGCATCGACAGCGGCGGCCGCCTCCTCGTCGGCACGAACACCTTCCTCAACAACGGATACTCGACGTTCAACTACAACGAGTCAAAGGATGGGACGGCCATCGAGAATTGCCAGGGCACCCTGACGAAACTCTGATGCCAAGCCCCAACCAAACAGCCCCGTGCCGTTCGTCGTCACGGGGCTATCCTTTTCCTCAAACCCGGCCACGGCGGAGGGCTCGTCTCCGGTTGCCCGGGCAGGGCCATTACCTTCGCCTCCGCCATGCGCCTCCAACTCAACGACAGCCTCAACTTCCTCGAAAAGCTCACCCTGCGCCGCGCGTGGAACTTCGGCCTTGTCCTCTCCAGCTATTTCCTCACCCGTTGGACGGGTCGCGCAATCCAATGGGGCCTGCCTGTCACCGTCAGCGTCGAACCGACGACCGCCTGCAACCTGCGCTGCCCCGAGTGCCCGAGCGGGCTGCGGCAGTTCTCGCGGCCGACGGGCAACCTCCGCGCCGACTTCTTCCGCCAGACGATCGAAGAGCTGCACCGCGAGCTTTTCTACCTCATCTTCTACTTTCAGGGCGAGCCGTACATCAACCCGGCCTTCCTAGACATGGTGGAATACGCCCACAAAAAGCGGCTTTTCACGACGACCTCCACCAACGGCCACTTCCTCAACGACGACAACGCCCGCCGAACCGTCGAGAGCGGCCTCGACCGGCTCATCATCTCCGTCGATGGGACTTCTCAGAAAACCTATGAAAGCTACCGCGTCGGCGGCAAGCTCGAAACCGTATTGGAAGGGGCCAAAAACGTGGTGAAGTGGAAGAAAAAGCTCAACAGCCGCAGCCCGCACCTCGTCTTCCAGTTCCTCGTCGTCCGGCCGAACGAGCATGAAATCCCCGAAATCTTCCGCCTCGCAAAAGAGATTGGCGTCGACGAGGTCAAGCTGAAAACCGCGCAGGTCTACGATTTCGAGCACGGCAACCTGCTCATCCCGACCATCGACAAGTATGCCCGCTACGAGCAACGGCCCGACGGCTCCTGGTCGATAAAAAGCGCGCTGGCCAACCATTGCTGGAAGCTCTGGCACTCCTGCGTCATCACCTGGGACGGCCTCGTCGTGCCATGCTGTTTCGACAAGGACGCGACGCACCGCCTCGGCGACCTCAAAAAGAGCAGCTTCCGAGACCTCTGGCGCGGGGCCGAGTACCGCGATTTCAGACGGAAGCTCCTCCGTGGCCGCGACAAAATCGACATCTGCACCAACTGCACGGAGGGCTGCACCGTCTGGGCCTGAATAGTTTCTTTGCCCCAAAATCCGACCAAAAAGGTGCCTTTCTCCATCAAAAAGTGGCTTTCCGGGCGATGGTCGCTCCTCGCCGTCCTCCTCGCCATCGCGTGGACGGCGGGCACCGTCAACAACTACAAGAGCTACAAAAACGCCGGTCCCTGGGGCATCTTCCGCGACGACATGCTGGCGTACTACGTCTACCTGCCCGCCCTTTTCGTCCACGACTGCGACTTCGAGTTCAAGTACGTCGAGACCTCGGCCGAGAACGAGTTCCACAAGTTCCAGCCCGTCACCGCGCCGCGCACGGGCAAGACGGTCAACAAGGTGACCTGCGGCCTGGCCATGATGATGCTCCCCTTCTACGTCATCGCCGACAAGTACGTCGCGATCGTGCAACCGCAGCGCGACGGGCGGCGCGACGGCTTTTCCGAGCCGTACCGGGTGGCCGTCATGTACGGGCTGGTCTTTTACGAGCTGCTCGCCCTCCTCCTCCTCCGGCGGCTTCTGCTCAAATATTTCAGCGACGGCGCAACGGCCCTCGCCCTCCTCGGCACGCTGCTCGGCACCAACCTCTTCTATTACAGCGTCCACGAGAGCGCGATGTCGCACGGCTGGAGCTTCTGCCTATACTGCGCCTTCCTCTTCCTGACTGACCGATGGCACACCTCGCGCCGCTGGGGCGACATGGCCCTGCTCGGCGCGGTGAGCGGCCTCATCTTTTTGGTCAGGCCGACGAACCTCGTCATCGGCCTGTTTTTCATCCTCTACGGGGTGAAAAATTGGGGCGGCATCGCGGCCCGCGCCCGTCTTTTTGCAGACAAAAAATGGCACATACTGGCCGCGATTTTGGCCGGGCTGGCCGTCGCCTTCCCGCAACTCCTCCTCTGGAAAACGAACACCGGCGACTGGCTCTTCTTCAGCTACGACCGCCGCTTTGAGCGGTTCTACTGGACGGATCCGGCCATCTGGCAGGGCCTTTTCAGCTATCAGCGAGGCTGGTTCGTCTACACGCCGCTGATGTTTCTCGCCTTCTTCGGCCTCTTTTTTTTGAAAAAAAGGCATGAAAACTGGTTCTGGCCCGTCGTCGCCTTCTCGGTTGCGAACATCTACGTCGTGCTGTCGTGGTGGTCGTGGTGGTACGGCGGCGGGTTCAGCCTGCGGGCCTTCGCCGAGGCGGCCGCGCCGATGGCCGTCCCGCTGGCCGCGCTCGTCGACGGTGCTTTTTCAAAAAACCTGTTTGCCAAGATTTCCGTCGCGACGGCCGTCGTGCTGTGCGTCGCGCTCAACCTCTTTCAGGTGCGGCAGTACCACGAGGGCTTCATCCGCTGGACGGGCATGACGCGGGAGCGCTACTGGGGCGTCTTCGGCAAGTACTACCTCACGCCGGAGGATCACCAGAAGTACGACAACATGTACGACGACCCCTCGCGCTGATACTTTCGCCCCATGAAGATCGCCGTCGTCATCCCCTGTTTCAACGAGGAGCAGAGCATCGAGCGGGTTGTTGCGTCAGTCGTCTCTCTAAAAAAAGAGACCGGCCTCGACCTCCTCGCCGTCGTCGTCGACGACCGCTCGACCGACGGCTCGCTGGCCCTCGCCCGGCGGCTCGACTGTGCGGTGCTCGCCCTGCCCATCAACCTCGGCATCGGCGGCGCGGTGCAGACCGGCATTCGCTTCGCCTTTGAAAACGGCTTCGACCTTGCCCTCCAGATGGACGGCGACGGGCAGCACCCCGCCTCTGAAATCCCGAAGCTCCTCGCTGTTTTTGAAAAAGACGGGTTGGCCGACGTGGCCATCGGCTCCCGTTTTTTGGAGAAAGAAGGCTTCCAGTCGTCGGCCGCCCGGCGCGTCGGGATCCGCTATTTTTCCGGGCTGACAAACCTCCTTTTTGGAAAACGAATCACCGACCCGACCTCCGGTTTCCGAGCCTTCAACCGACGGGCGATGGCCGTCATCGCGGGCTTCTATCCCGACAAATTCCCGGAGCCGGAAATCCTCGTCCACTTCTTCCACAACAAGCTGAAAGTGGTCGAAACGCCTGTCGTCATGAGCGGGCGCCTGGGCGGCGTCTCGTCGATAAGCTCCTGGAAATCAGTCTATTACATGCTCAAGGTAACGCTGGGCATCCTCTTTTCGCACATCCGCCTCTCTCGATATGGAACCGCTAAACTCGGATAGGGTCGAGCTGCTCGCCCTCCTTTTTTGCCTCGCGCTGCTGGCCTTCCTCGTCCGTCTCGTCATGCACAAGCGGCTGCGGGAGGAGTACATCCTGGTCTGGGCAACGGTGCTCGGCACACTGCTCTTCTTCTCCGTCTTCCGCTCGAAGCTCGACGCGCTGGCCCGGCTGACGGGCATCTACTACGCGCCGTCGCTGCTGTTCCTGTTCGTGTTCGGGGGGCTGCTGTTCTACTGTTTGCACCTGTCGGTCGTCGCCTCGAAGCAGAGCGAGCAAATCAAGGAATTGGCCCAAAAGATGGCCCTCCTCGAATCTGAATTGAGGAATCGAGGAGGTGAGGAATTGAGGAACTGACCGTTCCCACGTCCCGCGCTCGATTCCTCAATTCCTCACATCCTCAATTCCTCACATCCTCAATTCCTCACCTCCTCAATTCCTCAACCTTGAAGTCCGGTTTCGTCAACATCATCGGCCGCCCCAACGCGGGCAAATCGACGCTCGCCAACGCCCTCGTCGGCGAGCGGCTCTCCATCATCAACCGCAAGCCGCAGACCACGCGGCACCGCATCATCGGCATTTTGAACGGGCCGGATTTCCAGATGGTCTTCTCCGACACGCCCGGCTATGTGAAAGACCCCGCCTACCGGATGCACGCGGCGATGAACCGCTTCGTCGAGGGCACGACGGAGGACGCGGACGTGATGGTCTTCGTCGCCGACCTCGCCGAGAAGTACGCCGACGACGACCCGATTTTCTCGATTTTGAAAAAAACGGAGGCCCCGACCGTGCTGGTATTGAACAAAAAAGACCTCGTCTCGCCCGAAAAAGCGGCCGAGACGCGCGACTGGTGGCTCGCCCGGCACCCCTTTGCCGAGGCCGTTGTGGTGGGGGCCTCGAAAGGCGACGGGCTGCCCGAGCTTCTCGAATTGATAAAAAAACACCTGCCCGAGGGCGAGGCCTACTACCCCGACGACCAGCTCACCGACCGCTCGGAGCGGTTCTTCGTCTCGGAAATCATCCGCGAGAAAATCCTCGACCTCTACTCCGACGAAATCCCGTACTCGACAGAGGTCGGCATCGAGTCTTTTCAGGAAACAGCGACGAACGCCGGGGTTCCGATGGCGCGCATCCACGCCGTCATTTTCGTGATGCGCGAGTCGCAAAAGGCCATCATGCTGGGCCGCAACGGCTCGATGATGAAGCGGCTGGCGACGGCATCGCGCGAGGCCATCGAGGTGTTCTTGGGGAAGAAAGTCTTTTTGGAGGTCGTCGTCAAGGTGCGCGACAACTGGCGCGACGACCCGGCGATGCTGGCGCGGTTCGGGTATTGAAAAGACAAAAGGGCCGCGCTCACATCAAGGCGAAGCGCGGCCCTTTTTGCCTTTCGACCATCGTCTTTTTACTGCTTCAAAATCTTCCCGAACTGGTCGGCCATCCGCCCAATCCTCGGCTTCGAGACCGCGCGGACATAAGGCTCGTCCGGGTTGTTGCGCACATAATCTTGGTGGTACTCCTCCGCTTTGTAGAAGACCTCGAGCGGCTGGATGAGCACCGCGATGGGCTTTGAGAACTCGCCCGACTCGTCGAGCTTCTTTTTGTACGCCTCGGCCAGCTCCTTCTCCTTCTGGTTTTTGTAGAAAATGACCGAGCGGTAAGAGTCGCCGAGGTCGTGTCCCTGCCCGTTGACCTGCGTCGGGTCCATCGAGCGGAAATAGACCTCCAGCAAAGTCTGATAGGAAATCACGGCCGGGTCGTAGTAGACCTGCACCGTCTCCGCGTGGCCCGTCGTGTGGGAGCAGACGTCGCGGTAGGTCGGGTTCTTCGTCTTGCCGCCCGAGTAGCCGCTGACGGCCTCCGTGACCCCGGCGAGCTTTTCGAAAATCCCCTCTTCGCACCAGAAGCAGCCGCCCGCGAACGTCGCCGTGTCGAGCGGCCCGCCCGTCAGGCTGGGGACGATGGCAGTCGCTTCGACTGGTTTCGAGGCTGTTTCGACTGGTTTGGGGTTAGAAGCACCGCAAGAGGCGAGCGTCAGGCTGGCGGCGAGAAGCGGCAGGGACAGTTTGGAAATCATGTCGTGGAAATTGTTTTTGAACGATTCGCCCAATCAACGGGGCAGCGGCCTGTCTGGTTTTTCGAGCGGTCGGGCAGGGCTTTGATTGTCCGGCCTCGGACAGGTTTTCAGCCGCCGCTCACTCGACCAGCAGCCGCCCGCCCCGCATCCAGCTTTCCGCCTCGACGCGCCAGAAGTACGCCCCCTTTTTCAGCCCAGCCGTCGGGATTTTCACCTGTCCCTCGAATCGGTCGACGCGCACCGCGTTGCCTTTTTCATCGAACAGGCGGAAGCGGACAGACCCCTTTACCTCAATCAAAATGGAAAAAAAACCGCCAACTGCCACCGGGTTCGGCCAGATGGCGACCGAGCCGGTGGCCGCCGCCGGCAGGGCCTCGGGGAGGATGCCCGGCTTGCCGGGATACCATCCGGGAATACCCAGGTGCAGCTGGCTCGATGTCGTGAACGGATTGACCGCCCCGAACGAGACCTCCGCCCCCGCCCCGTAGCCGACCTTCGAGGAGCTTCCCGCCAGTTGCCAAACCGGCCCGTCGGCGTTGCCCGAGCGGCGGCGGAGTTGGACGGCGTTCGCGGGCAGGTCGGCGGCGATGCTGTTCAGGTTTTTGAAAAGGAGGCCGGTTGGCGCGGCGAAGACCTGGTTGGTGCCGAAGTTTTTGAGGATCCAATAGGTCGGCAGGTTTTTCGCGCCGGTCGAAACGGCCGTGTCGGGCGCGAGGAAAAGGCGCGTCACGACGACATCGCCGCCGGGTGCGAGGCCGGTCGTGTTGAAATTCACTTCGAGGCTCGTCTTGCCGAAGGCGACCTTCCCGCCAGCCGCCACATTTTTTCGAGAAACAAACCCGAAGCCGACCGGGCAGCTCGATTTCACCCGCTGCGAGGCGCCGCTCAAAACCGCGTGGCCGCTGCCCGACTTGTCGTAGACCCTCGACCCGGCCGCGCCCGACTCGTTGAACTGGTAATAGTGGATGAGCGACGGGTCGCCCGCCGGGATTTTCGTCAGGTGCATCAGCTCGCGGATTTCGTTTTGCGACAAAGCCCGGTCGTAAACCCCCACTTCTTCAATCAAACCATCGACATAGCGGCCGCCCCAGCCGCGATAGCTGCCGAGCTGGCAGGTCGCGTCGAACAGGATTTCCGGCACGGAAAAGCTGTGCTTCGCCCCAAAACCGTTGACATAAAGAGTGATTCCCGTCGGCTCGACGACCATCGCCACGTGCGCCCACTCGCCTGCCGGGCAAACGGGGCCACCGTCCCACCACCATTGACCGCCAGGCCAGTGGTAGCCGAGGCGGTTAGAGCCCGGGCGGAAGTTGAAGCCTGCCGCGTCCGAGCCGTCGAACATGAAAATGGAGGAATACTCGGCCTGCGTCCCGTTGATTTTGAGCCACGCGGTCACGGTCAGCTTGTTGGTCTTGATGCCCATCGGCGGCAGGATGACGCTCGACTCGGCGTTGTTTCCGCCGAGCTTGACGGCGCGGCCGGGGATGCTGTCGGCGGCGCACTCGTCGATGGGGATGCTTATCGAAAGCGTGTCTTTCGAGACCCCGAACGGCGTGGTCAAAGCCATGATGGCCGCGAACTGGCCGGTCTTCCCGAAAATCACCTTCGGCTGCCGCGTGTTCTCCCCAAAAACTTGGGCCGCGCCGGGAAACTCCCATTTCCACGAAGCCCCGGTGTGCAGCACGGCTGAATAATCGTCGAAAAAGAAGGTGTCGCGAGAGCAGGTGCCGAGCAGTTTGTCGGCCATCGCGACGGCCTGCGGCTTGCCCGACGGCTCAAACAGCGGGCTCTCCCAGATGCCGAAGCCGTAGGTGCCGTTGCGGATTTTACCGTCTCGATAAAACGGTTTGAGCCGCACGCACTCCGTCGAGAGCGGCAGGCCGTTCGAAAAGGGCTGCCAGTCGGCCATCGAGTTGTTCCGGTAAAAGACCCCGGCATTCGTGCCGAGATAGAGGCCGCCGTCGGTGCCGAATTGGGGGAGGATGTTCTGTATCGAGGCGCCGTTCAGAGTGGCGGTCGTCAGGTTCGCCCACGTCAGGCCGCCGTCGGTGGTGCGGTAGATTTTCTTTCCGTTCGAGCCGTAGGTCACGGCGGCCCAGAGCGTTTTCGGGCTTTTGTCGGAGAGGGCCAGTTTCACCCTGTCGTTGTTGTTAGGCAAGGGAAGAAGGGCGCACTTCGACCACGAGACGCCGCCGTCGATGCTACGCCAGATGTCGTCGTCGGTGCCGTTCCATTGGCTGCAATACATCGTTTTCGGGTCCTGCCGGCTGATTTCGATGTCGTAAACGCGGTTGTCGGCCGTGCCGGGAAAGGCGTAAAGCGCGACGTAGGAGGCCCCGCCATCGTCCGACCGCCAGATTTTGTTCTCGAAACCGAGGAAGACCGTGTTCCAGCAATGCGGATAAAACTCCAGTTCGGAGTTTTCATAATAGGCGTAGCTCTCGTTCGGGTAGACGGGCGAGTCGCCGCTGAAGACGACGCCGCTCCCCCACCCCGGCTTGATTTTGTAGTTTCCGATGTCGGAAAAATAGGTCTGCCCGCCCGGCCCGGGATTGACGTAGCCGGTGGCCGACTCCGCGCCGCCCATGCGGTAGTGGCGGTCGGCGGGAAAGCTCTCGTGCCAGGCGGAGTTGCCGTTGTGATAGCGGCCGCCCACCAAGATGTCCTCGTTCCAACCGCTGCCGAAGCCCCACATGTCGGCACCGCTGATGCCGTTCATGCGGGCCTCGATGGTCGTCGCCCAGTCGTTTGAGTAATTCAAACCGCCGTCGCTGGCAATCCAGAGGTCGTTGCCGACGGCGGCGAGGGCCTGCATATCCGGGTGGCTCCATTCGAGACCGCCGACGTAGGCACCGAGCGTGGGCCAAGTCTTCCCCCCGTCGTTTGACTTGAACCACGAGCAGCCGCCCGCGATGAGCTGGTTTTCGTTCGACGGGTTGACGACGATGGCCATGTCGTAGAAGCCCTGCCAGAACCAGTCGACGCCGTTCGCGTCCATCAGGTTCGTGTGGTTCGGGATGGAATAGGGCTGGCCGATGAGGCCGGTCGGGTTTGTGTTCGTCCATGACGTGCCGCCATTTCCGCTGACGTAGACACCGACGAAGCCGCCGAGGTTCCCTCCTTCCCCGTTTTCAAAAAGGTAGATTTTGGAGGGGTTCGATGGGCAGAGCGCGAGCATCGCGCCCTCCGAGGTCTGCCCGGAGGCGGGCTGCCAGAGGCCGCTGTTCGAGGCCGTCCACGTCGCGCCGCCGTTCGTGGATTTGAGAAAATCCATGCCCGAGCCGTTGCGACGGGTGGCGAAGGCGGTCGCCGCGTCGCCGATTTTGAACTTGACGGCCCAGCTTTTACTGGTGAAAAGCTTCGTCCAGTTGGCCCCGCCGTCGGTCGAGCGGTAGAGGCCGTTGTCCGCCGCCGCCATGACAATGAGCGGGTCGGCGGGCGAGACGGCTATTTCATTTGCCCAAAAACCGGAGGCCGAGTAGCTCGTCGCCCAGGTCGCGCCGCCGTC
>JBGAWE010000361.1:0-3188 GCA_044227705.1 Saprospiraceae bacterium | reverse complement strand
GCCCGGCAGATCATGGCCCGGGCAGCACGTCTCTACAACGAAAAACGGCTCCACTGGAGCTGCCACCTGCTCACCCCAAACCAGATGCACGGACAAACCGACCTCAAGCCAAAGCCCTACAGAAAACCCAGGCCCCTACTGACCGACTGATCTTTTGTTCTTCATAACCGGTCAACCTTTTTTAGGACGGGACAAGGCCGGTCGGCAATTGTGGCAAATTTCATTCACCGGTCTTCCGCAGTCTGTAGATCCTGAATTCCGCGTCGTCGAGCGCGACGGCGAATGGCAGCGAGTCGCTCAGGATGTGCTTGCTGACGATGCACCAGTCGATGCCTTGGTCGCACTTGCCTGAGAGCCAGCCCGGCTTGACGATGGACCCATTGTCGAGCGTCAGGCCGCGCCGGTGCGCCCAAAACATGATGGTCGGGCTGAAGTTGTAGTCGTTCGCCACGACCGGCGCGCCCTTCGGCACGACCTGATCGACGAGGCCTTCGAGGCGGTTGAGCGAGAGGTCGGCGGCGGTCGGTTTGCTGAACCAGTCCAGTTGTTTTTTGGCTGAAACCCCGGCGGCCGCGAGCGCGACGGCAATGATTAGCCAATCCTTTTTGGAAAAACTCAGAGCCGAAAAAGCGTTCGCCGCAAGGATGGCCATGACCGGTGCGAGCGGAACCGTGTAATAGTCGTGCGTCGAAAAGATGAAACCGGCCTTCAGGATAAAGATCGCCGAGACCGCCGCCCAGATGCCGGTGACTGCCACGAGCGGCCAGTTTTTCCGCCAAAAAGAAAAGGCCAGCCCGGCCACCGACAGCCACCAGACGAACTCGCTCTGAAACGCATTGTGCCAAAACTGCTTCCACGTCCGCCCGGCGAACTCGCCCGTGATTTGTTTCCAGCCATTGGCGAAAGTCTCGGGCCATGTCAGTTTCAGGCCGATGGTTTCGAGGTGCGGAACCCACCAGAAGTACCATGCCGCCATCAAACCGGCAGCAACCAGGCCGACTGAAACAAGGCTGATTTTTCGGCTTTTTGACAGTTTTTCATTAAAAATCACGGGCGCGGCGAGCACCGGCAAGGCGCAAGCAGCGGGCATCTTGCTCAAAAGCCCCGCCGTGCAGAGCGCGAAAAAGAGCGCGAGCCGCCATCCCCCACCCTTCTCCAAAAACCGCCAGCCGATCTCCGCCGCCATCAGCGCGAGGGAGAGCGCGAACGTGTCGGGCATGTTGCGCCGCGAGAAGTTGAACCAGATGGAGGTGGCCAAAAAGAGCATCGCAGCGAGCGCGGCCGCCTCGTTCTTCAACAGCCGACGGGCGAGGCAGAAGAAGAACCAAAGCCCCAGCGATGACACGCACAGGTTGATGAATCGGCCGTACCATTTCGCGTAGCCGAAGGTTTTGAAAGCGAGGAACTGGAGGCCGTTGAACACAGGGAACTCGCAGGCCGCCAACCCGTCTGAGCGGTCGATGGCGTGGTCGATGTGCGGCCAGAAGGGGTTGGGCGAGATTTCCAGCATGTTGCGCGAGACCATGCCGGTGAAGCTCGAACGCCAACCAAAGTCGTCGTGGGCCGTGTTCGTCGGGTAGTTTTCGAGGCGGACGGCGAACAGGACGAGAATCCAGAAAAGCGGGTTGAAAAGTGTTTTCCTCATCGCCCGTCAGTTTTTCCTTTTCAACAGATACCGCCCGCCCGCCTCGACCTCCCAAATCACCGAGAAGTTATTCTCATAAACAGGCAGCTCCGAGCGGATGGTGTAGACGAACTCGTTCGGGTCGTTCGGGTTGCTTTCAGTTTGGTAGTGAACCGGTTCGAAGTCCGCTGTCCGCTGGTACTCGACGGCGAATGCGACGCTGTTGACCATCAGCCAATAGCTCGACAGGGTGATTTTTCGGCCGTCGCCGCGCTCGTCCTTTATCTTTTTGAGGTAGTCGAGCACCTCGAAGGTCTCCGCGTCGTGCCACCACTCGCGGCAGGATTTCAGTTGGGCACAGGCGAGGAAATGAGCGGCGAACAGTCCAGCTATCAACAGGCCGAAGACCTGCCCGGCGAGCGGTCTTTTTTCCCAAATCCGAACAGCCAAAAAAGGGACACCGAAAGCCAGCATCGGCCAAAAGATGACCGCTGTCCGCCCGCTCAAGTAGGGCGTTTTTATCAAATAGGCCTGCAAAATGGTCACGGCAACAGTGCCAGTCAACAACAGCCAGACGAACAGAACCGGCTCGGATATGTCTTTCCTTTTTTTGAAAAAAAGCAAAACGGCAACCAGTCCCCAGATGGCCCAAACGACCGCAAAACCGTTCGCCACATCAAGCGGATGGGCGAAGCCGAGCCACCTTTTCAGGTAGACATAACCTTGCGCGGTGGTCAAAACCGTGTCGTCATAAAAGCTTTTCGCCGACCAGAAATGGAACTGGTCGGTCTCGCTCATCCTTTTGAAAGGCAGATAACAGACTGCGGCCAAAGCGGCGATGCCCGCCAAAATCGAGAGCCAAAACCGGCGGCCGAGCTTCCTTTTAAGAACAACCCAGCCGAGGCAGAGACAGAACGGCAAGAAGAAATTGACCGCCGTGAAACTGGCAAACACCGACAAGCCGGCCCAAAACATCGCCCATCTCAGGGACGCGAGGCGTTGCGTCTGCACAAATCGGACGGCCATCCAAACCCCCACCAGGAGATACCCCGCCGACATCCCGTAGCCCCGTGCGAGGCTCAAAAAATCACAAACGAAATGATTGCCGCAAAGAGAAACGAACAGCAGCAGCCGCGCCCAAAACGGCCATTTCAACTCACGCCCAATGCCGACCGAGGCGATGAGGTAGGCTGCGCCGCCGAGCAACGCCGGGATGCGCAGCGTGAATTGATGAACCGGCAGGAACTGGGTGAAAAACTTGATGAGCAGCGTGTTCAGCAAGTGATTGTTCGGAATCGGGTCGGTGTAGGCAAGCAGGTCGGCTACGGGGTCGGGGACGTAGTTCCACCACGTCGCTCCCTCGTCGGTGGTCAACGGGAGGAGCCAAGCCCGCAAGCAGACATAGATGAAATAGGCAGCGGCGAGCGCGGGCAGGACATTGCGGTCGAGCTTTTTCATGGCGGGAAGGGGCTACTTCTTCCCTTTTGCCTTCGGCCCGGTCTTGGCTGGGGCTTTTCCTTTCGCGGCGGTCTTGGCCGGGGCCTTCGCCTTCTCGGCAAACGCC
>JBGAWE010000360.1:0-3165 GCA_044227705.1 Saprospiraceae bacterium | reverse complement strand
AGCCGAACTACCCGCCCGGCCGCCAGCAGCTTCTCCGCCGAGTTTTTTATTAAGACAAACAAAACCCCGATCGGCAGCCCTGCGCCGTCTATCTCCACTTGTTCCCCTGTGAACTTCCCCGACCACACGACGCGACCCGAGATGTCGGTGACGAACAAGCTCTTTCCCTGCCCGTCGCCGGGCGACAATTCCACGTTCACCACTTCGCCCGCTGGGTTCGGGTAGATTTTCAGACCGAAGACCGGCTTCGAACTGAACACCGACGACGGCGTCAGTTTCACCCCAATCCGCAGCTCGACGGTGTTGGTCAAGACCGGCGGGTTGAGGTCGAAGAAGATTGCCGCCCGGTTTTTCACTTTGATGTCGTCGGACAGGCCGGGCCGCTGGGCAATCCTGAATTTCACGAAGCCGTGCGAGGCCGCCGCGCTCGCGTTCGAGTCGGGTAGCTGGATGTTGTTGAAGCGGAAGATGGCCACACCCGCCCCCGCCAGCTCGAATTCATAGGGATGGCTCGCCGCGCCAGGCTCGATGGTCGACGGGTCGAGGAAGGGCGAGAGCGTGTCGCGCACGACAACGTTTTGGGCCGCCGCCGTGCCCGTGTTCTGAAAGCGGACGATGTAGTCGAGCGGCTGCCCGGCCTCGATTCGGTGGTCGCCGCCGATGCCGACGGGGCTGGCCGATTTGTCGTTCGGGTCGAAACTGCCCACGTTGTGCTGGCAGGAGGTGCTCGAAAAGAGCGCGTTTTCCCAAAACTCGGAGGCCGCGCCCGCCGTCGCCATCGAGCGGGCGGAGGCCAGCGGGTAGTCCGGTTCCTGCTCGGCAGTGAGCGTCCAGACGTGGCCGTTGGCCGGTTTTGTTTTTGAAAAAATCTGGCTGGGCGCGAGCTGCACCGTCCCTTTTTCAATGGAAAGAATGTCGCCGGTCGTCGGGTCAACCTCGGCGAGCGACCAGCTGGCTGACGAGAGCATGGCGTTTTGCCCGATGTTTTTGATGGAAAACTCGACGACCGAGCCGCCGGGAAGTTCCGTGGCCGAGGCCCGTACTTGCCCGCCGAGCCAGGCCGGGCAGGAGAAATCAGGGAAAATCCGCGCCTCCGAACAGTGCAGTTGCCCGAGCGGCGCGTCGCACGAGACGGTGAAGTCGATGCGGAAGGAGCCTTTCTGGTTCACACCCACGTCGCCAAGCGAGAAGGTCAGCGCGTTGCCAACCTGCGAGGCGACGGGCAGCGTCGCACTTTGGAAAACCAAAAAGGAGTCGAGCCGAACCTCCACCGTCGCGCCGGTGGCGGACTCGGTGCCGACGTTATTGAAAAAGACCTGATAGGAGCCGCCGAAGCAACGCAGCAGCCCGCCCGTCTGAAGGTCGACCGTGAGCAGCGGGCAGTTTTGCACCGCTTTAATCAGGCAGTCGGCCGAGTCGACGACCGAGCCGATGTCGGCAGCGGTCACTGTGGCCGAGGCCGGACAGCTTTCCCAATAGCCCGACGGCGGCACGATTTGCAGGTCGAACTGGCCTGTGTAGACCGGCGCGGCGAACTGGCCCGCCGCGTTCGCCGTGCCGAAGACAAGCTGGCCGCCGGGCTTCGGAGTTATCGCAACCAAAAGGCCGGGCATCGGCGGGTCGGTCGGGACGGGGGCGCAGTCTTTGTCGGTGTCCAAAAGGGCGCGGCCGGTTAGGATGGTGGCGTCGGTTGTCGGGTTTTTGGTTCGGAAAAGACCGCCGAGGTATCGGTCAAAAAGATAGACGCGCTGCTCAAGCCCCATGAACGGCTCCCAAGCGGCGGCGGAAATCGGCAGCGGGGGCAGAGGGTTGAACGTCAGTCCACCATCCACTGAATAGACAATACTGGTGGACGTGCTGCAAAAAAGGTGGCCCTGCTTGTTGACAAGGTTTCGTCCCGGCGCGAACCACAGGTTCTTGCTCACGGCCGTGTCGAGGGGCACCGCGTTCCAAGTCTGAAAAAGGTCGGAGGAGGTCAGGATGTGCGACTGTTGGAGGTTTTGACTGCAAAAAGCGACGACTTCGCCGTTCGCCCCCGCCGTCAGGTCGTCGGTTTGGAAATCGGAGTTGGCCGGGGAGGGTTGCCAGGTCGCCCCGTCGTCGACAGATGTGTAGATGCCGGCCCCAATCAGGGCGACCAGTTTTCCATTACTAATTGGATGAGCTTGAAGTTGCTGGACTGGACGTTCGTCGGGAAGTCTTGCCAAGTCTCGCCATTGTCGGTCGATCGGGCGAGCACACTGGAGTAGGTGTTGGTGAAGATGTGCCCGTCGGGGCCGATGGATAAAAGGCCGTGTATGCTGCGCAGCGAATCGGATTTTGAGGACCCAGCTTTTTGCCGAAAAAGGGTGGTGTCGGTTTTGAAAAAGACATCCCCCGAAACCGGGTTGACCTCAACCTCGCGCAGGTTCTTCCTCCGAGGGTCGTCCTCCAGAAGCGCCCATGTATTGCCTCCGTCGAGGGTCTCGAAAAGGCCGTCGCTGGTGGCGGCGTAGCATTCGGTCGGGGTTCGGAAGGCCATTTCCCAGACCTTTGGGAAGGGCAGGCCGTCGGCGGAGAAGGCCCAGGTTTTCCCCGCATCGTCGCTGCGGTAAATCGAGCCGGTGGTCGATGAGGCGATGAGGCGGCCGGTGGTCGTGCCTTCCAGCCAGTTGAAATCCAGTTTGGCAGGCAGCGGCTGCCATGTCGCGCCCTTGTCTGTCGAGGTGAAAACGCCCGGGGCTTGGGTGCCTGCGGAGCAGATGAGCGTCCCATCGGGCATGGAGGCGAGGCTGCTAAAATCGAGTGAGAGGCTTGGGATGGCGACAACATCCCAAGTCAGTCCGCCGTCCGCCGAGCGCAGGATTTTGCTCCATTCGCGATACTCGGTGAAAAGGATGCCGTCTGGTGTTTCCCCAATCGGGCCGACGGCCGTGCCGAGGGCCTCCTCCGACCAGACCTCCGCCCACGACTGGCCATCGTCGGCGGAAAGGAGGATTTTGGTGGAATAATTGCCCGACGAGACCGGGTACGCGGAGAACATGGCAAAAAGCTGCTGCCCGACCGAGTCGTAGTGGAAATAGCTCAATTGAAGAGACCCATTCCCCATCGAATAGACCTGCTGGGAGGCTCCCGTTTTGTCGACCCTGGTGAAGCCGGAGAAGTCTGCATAGATGACTGCACCGT
>JBGAWE010000033.1:0-28937 GCA_044227705.1 Saprospiraceae bacterium | reverse complement strand
AAGACCACTTTCTGGCCTCGGGCTTCGCCCAAAAATTGGGAGGCGGTGCCGACAGGATCGCCGTCGCCGGTGAAGTCTGGCGGGCGGTTGAGGTGCTTTTCGAGGGCGGTGGCCGTCCCCTCCCCCATCGCCGCGAACCTCACGGGAGGCAGCACAAGTTTCTGATTTTCAAGGTTTTGGAAAAAAAAGCGGACGGCGTTCTTCGAATAGAAGAACAACCAGTCGGCCTTTGGCATTTCATCGAAAACGACCGGCTCGAACACAACCAGCGACCGACCGCGCAGCTCGTGGCCGCGTGCGGCGAGCATCCGCGAGAGCGGTTCGTCTGGCAAGAGGTCGCGGCTGATGAAGATGCGCATGGTTGCTGTTTTGATTTGGGCAAATGTAGAGACCCGACCCATCGCGTCCATGCCTCGGTCGGTCATAGGCCAACTGGCCGGGACAACCGCGATGAATCGCGTCTCCGTGTTGATCTACCTTTGGGCCAATTTTTAGATAAAAACATGAGCAAGTTAGGAAAAGCCCTGGTGGCCATGTCCGGCGGCATCGACTCGACGATGGCCGCCGTCATGCTGCACGAGGAGGGCTGGGAGGTCGTCGGCGTGACCATGAAAACCTGGGACTACGCAACCTCGGGCGGCTCCAAAAAAGAGACGGGCTGCTGCTCGCTCGACAGCATCAACGACGCTCGGGCGGTGGCCGTCCACCTCGGCTTTCACCACTTCATCGTCGACATCCGCGAGGAGTTCGGGGATTATGTCATCGACAACTTCGTCGACGAGTACATGGCCGGGCGCACGCCGAACCCCTGTGTGCTGTGCAACACCCACATCAAATGGGCGAGCCTCTTGCGCCGCGCCGACCAGCTCGATTGCGCGTTCATCGCCACCGGTCACTACGGAATCATCAAGGAACTCGACGGGAGGCGGTACGTCAGCCGCGCCGTCGACCGGCAAAAGGACCAATCCTACGTCCTCTGGGGCCTCTCGCAGGACTGCCTCAACCGAACGCGGATGCCCCTCGGGCATCTGACCAAGCCCGCTGTCCGGGCAATGGCGGCCGAGCGAGGCTTCCTCGAACTGGCCAAGAAGGCGGAGAGCTACGAAATCTGCTTCGTGCCCGACAACGACTACCGGGGCTTCCTCCGCCGCCGAATCGACGGGCTGGACGAGCAGGTGGCGGGCGGCTTTTTTGTCGACACTTTGGGAAAAAAGCTCGGGCAGCACGAGGGCTACCCTTTTTACACCGTCGGCCAGCGGAAGGGCCTCGGCATCGCGCTGGGTGAGCCGATGTTCGTGACCGAAATCAGGCCGGAGACGAACACCGTCGTGCTGGGCCGCGAGAGCGACTTGATTCGCAACTCGATGATTGTCAGCAAGTTGAATTTGCAGAAGTACGGACAGGTCTCGCCGGGGACGGAAGCGGTGACCAAGGTCCGCTACCGCGACGACGGGGCTTTTGCCACGCTCAACCAGTTCGCCGACGACCATGTCGAGGCTGTTTTCCATGCCAATGTGAAAGGAATCGCGCCGGGGCAGTCCGCTGTTTTTTATGAGGGCGACGATGTGATCGGCGGCGGCATCATCATGGGGAGTTCGATGAACTGAGCATCGAGCTTGTTGCGACGAGGAGGCCTCGGAGAGGTCAAAATATCTTCAGCAAACCGCAATAGGTAGTTTCCCGACTCGGAGGAGGTCTTGACCCTTCCGACGTTCTCGAAAAGGAGTGCGAGCTTTGCCAGACACAAACCATCCGCAAATGCTCTGGAAGCAACCCGTCGACCTGGCCTCTCTCAACCACTTTTCTAGGAACACGCTCAACGAGACCCTCTCCATCGAATTCATCGAAGCGGGCGACAGCTTCCTCCGCGCCCGTATGCCGGTCGATGCGCGGCACGTGCAGCCGTTCCGCCTCTTGCACGGCGGCGCGAACGTTGTTTTGGCGGAGACGCTGGGCAGCGTCGCCTCCCATCTCTCCTTGGAACCCGGTTCGGGCAAAATGGCCGTCGGCCTCGAGGTAAACGCCAACCATCTCTCAAGCGTGAAGGAGGGCGGCTGGGTCGTCGGGACGGTTCGGCCGATCAAGATTGGGCGCTCTATCCATGTCTGGTCCATTGAGATTCACGACGAAAAAGGGAATCTGTCCTGTATTAGCCGCTTGACGGTGGCGATTGTTGACATGAAGGAATCGCGGCCGAGGGGTTGAAGTAGTTTTGCCCGCCGCCGCTGGCGGCCTTCCATCAGCTCTTCACTTTCAAACCAACACCTCTTTTTGATGAAAAGAATTGGACTCATCGCGGCCCTCGCGCTCGGGGCCTTCAACCTCTGGGCGCAGGATTTCAACCTTGTGCAGCGGTCGCACGTCGCCTTGCCGGGCGAGGAGTCGTCCAACATCTGCGGCTACGCACAAGACGGGCGCGAGTACGCCCTCATCGGCACCTCGGCCGGGATGCGCATCTACGACGTGACCGACCCCGACGCGCCGGTCAGCATCGATCTCATTCCCGGACTGAACAGCTCTTGGCGCGAGGTCAAGGTCTGGAAGCACTGGGCGTTCGTCACGACGGAGGCGAAGGGCGGCCTGCAAATCGTCGATCTCGCAGGGCTTCCCGCCTCGGGCGTACCTTTCAACACCTACAAAGGCGATGGAGCCATTGCCGGACAGATGAGCCGCATCCACGCGCTGCACGTTGACACGACGGCCGGTTTCGTCCACCTCTACGGTTGCACGATGGCGAACAACCAGGCCATCGGCGACGTCGTCCTCGACATCAAGACCGACCCGATGAACCCTACCTACGTCGGGCAGTGGAACGTCAACTACATCCACGACGGTTATGTCAACAACGACACCCTCTACGGAAGCCACATCTATGCGGGCTATTTCTCGGTCATTGATTTTAAAGATAAGGCGAACCCCAAACTGCTCGCTACGCAGCACACGCCGGGCAACTTCACCCACAACAACTGGCCCTGTGGCGACGGGAAATACCTCCTCACCACCGACGAGGTGGACGCCAGCTATCTGGCCTCCTACGACATCAGCGACTATACGAACATCACCGAAGTCGACCGCTTCCAGACCACGCCGGGGAGTGGCTCCATCGTCCACAACACGCACGTCCGCGATGGCCGCTGGGCCGTCACCTCGTGGTATCGCGACGGGGTGAACATCGTCGACTGCTCGCGGCCCTGGAATCTCGTTGAGGTCGCCCGTTACGACCTCTACCCGCAGGGCGAGGGCAGCGGCTTCAACGGGACATGGGGCGTCTACCCGTTCCTCCCGAGCGGCAACCTCGTCTGCTCGAACATCGAGGACGGGCTTTACGTCCTCACACCGACTTTCAAAGAGGCCTGCTGGCTGGAGGGCGTTTGCACGAACGCAAACACCGCGGCCCCTCTCGGTTCGGTCAATGTGACCCTTTCGGTGCCGAACGTGGCGGCCAAGCTGTCCAAGAACAACGGCAGCTACGGAACCGGATATGTCGATGCGGGGACTTACACAGCGACCTTTTCCAAAATCGGCTACGTCTCGCAGACCCACAGCGTCAACCTCGTGAACGGCCAGGTGACGACACTCAATGTTGCTCTCGTGCCGCTGCAGACCTTCGCCGTCAGCGGGAAAGCGGTTGAAAAAGGAACGGGAAAGCCGGTCTCCGGTGCCAAAATCATCTTCCAAGACGCGAACGGGCAGACCGAGACTGTCTCCAATTCAAGCGGCGACTTCAACTATTCGAGCCTGCTCGGCGGGGCTTACCAAGTGCTCGGCGGCGCATGGGGATATCGGCACGTCAGCCTCAACGTTTCTGTCCCAACGGCGGCCCTGACGGTCGAGTTTGAGAAAGGCTATCAAGACGACTTCTTCGCCGACCTCGGCTGGACGACCTCGCAGACGGCGACGACAGGCTTTTTCACACGCGCCGAACCCGTCGGGACGACAAACGGCTCCGACCAGTGCAACCCGGAACAAGACCTCCCCTTCGACCTCGGCAACCTTTGTTACACCTCCGGCAACGGCGGCGGAAATGCCGCGACCGACGACATCGACGGCGGCGAGGTCGTCCTCTATTCCCCGACGATGGACCTCACGGGCTATCAAAACCCGGCCGTCAGCTTCCACTACTGGTTCTACAACGGAGGCGGTCAGGGCGGCGCGCCCAACGACCACATCGAGGGCTGGATTTCCAATGGCTTCACGGAGGTCAAGCTTTTCACCCACAACACCTCGGGGAGCAACTGGAATTTCTCGGACACCATTTTGGTGAAGAACCTCATCGCCCCGACGGACATGATGCAAGTCCGGTTCCGTTCCGCCGACGACCAGCCTGGCCACCTCGTCGAGGCGGCCATCGACGGCTTTTGGGTCGGCGAGTCGAGCAAGGTCTTGGGGACGGGCGGCAACTTGGAGGCAATCGCGGCCATGGCCGCCTCGCCCAACCCTTTCTCGGACGAGACGAAAATCGCTCTCTCGCTGCCCGAAACGGCCCGGTCGGCCAGCCTTCTGGTCTTCGATTTGACCGGGCGACTTGTCGAGCGTCGCTCGGTCGGCACGGCTGAAAAAACTGTTTCGGTCGGGAAAGATTGGAGGAAAGGCGTCTACTTCATCCAACCCGAAGTGGACGGCAGGCGCGGCTCGCCGCTCAAGCTGATTCGAATCTGAACGAGTCTAAAACACGGGGACGGCGGCGAGGCACATCACCTCGCCGCCGCCATTTACGCCCTCTTGCTGCCCGTTGATGAAACGGCGCCGAGGCTTACTTCCCCACAAACTCGAAGCGCTCCACGTCGAACAGCCCCTTGTCGGTCATTTTCAAGTTCGGAATCACGGGCAGGGCCATGAACGAAAGCGTCATGAAAGGCGCGGACAGCGGGCAGCCGAGCGACTCCCGCACAAACCGGTCGATTTCGGAATACCGCTCCGCGACCGCCTCGCCCGGCAAGTCGCTCATGATGCCAGCGACGGGCAAAGGCAGGATTTTATCCAAACCCAAACCGACTGCGCTGATGCCGCCGCGCTGCTCTACAACGAGGTTGACGGCCCGGCAAATCGCCTCGTCGTCGCAGCCGACGGCCACGATGTTGTGCGAATCGTGGGCGACACAACTGGCCAGTGCGCCCTCTTTCAAACCGAATCCGCGGATGAAACCGACGGCCACCGGCGCGTCGTGGTAGCGGTTGACGACGGCTATTTTTTGCAGCCAGTCTTGCGGCTCGCCAGCTTTATCTTGTTGAAAATCAACAGTTTCCGATCCGGTCACGATTTCCCCGTCGAGGGCTCGGATGGCGCGGACTTGCCCCAATTTGATTTCAATTGTAAAATCCTCGGGTCGCTTCGGGCCGATGTTGAAATTGTTGGGCAGCGGACTGGCGGTCTCCTTTTTTAAGTTTCTATCGATGGTCGGCTCGGCTCGGTCAAAGGCTTTTTCCCCGTTGACGAAGGTTTTCAAAACCCGAAAATCCTGCAGGTCTTCCACCAAAATGAAGTCCGCAAAATCGCCCTCGCGCAGCTGGCCGACGGGCAGCCGGTAATGCTCGACGGGGTTGAGGCAGGCTGCACGCAGCACGTCGAAGAGCGGGCATCCGCGCCGCAATGCCCTGACAATCAATTGATTGATGTGGCCGCGCAGCAGGTCGTCGGGGTGCTTGTCGTCGGAGCAGAACATGACGCGGTCCGGGAAGCGGGGCAGCAGGTCGATGAGCGCCTCGAAGTTCTTCGCCGCGCTGCCCTCGCGGATAAGGACTTTCATGCCCAGCTCGAGTTTTTCCAGCCCTTCCTCGTAGGAGAAGCATTCGTGGTCGGTGGCGATGCCGGCGGCGAGGTATTTCCGCAGAGCGTCGCCGCGCAGGCCGGGCGCGTGGCCGTCGACGGGCTTGCCGAGGCGGTAGGCGGCCTCGATTTTGGCCAAAACCTGCGGGTCGTCGTGCAGGACGCCGGGGAAGTTCATCATCTCCGAGAGGTAAAAGATGTCGTCCCGGCGCAGCAGCCGCTCGACCTCCGCCGCGTCCATCGCCGCGCCCGCCGTCTCGAAACTCGTCGCCGGAACGCACGACGGTGCGCCGAAATGGATTTTGATGCCCGCACGCCGGGCGTCGTCGAGCATGAATTCGACGCCCGCCGTGCCGAGGACGTTGGCGATCTCGTGCGGGTCGCTGACCGTTGCCACCGTGCCGTGCCTGGCCGCAAGCCGGGAGAACTCGCTCGGCACCAGCATCGAGCTTTCGACGTGGACGTGCGCATCGACGAAGCCGGGAAGGATGTAGCCCTCGACCGCTTGCCCGCCCGTCAGCGGGGCAATTCGCACGATTCGACCGCCCTCGATGTCGATTTGAGCCGGGTAAATCTTTCTTTGGTGGAGGTCGACGAGGTTGGCCGTGATTTTCATGTCGAGATGGTTGTCTGGGGTTTTTATGGTCAATTTTCAAAGCTCCTCCATCGCCCGTTCGAGGTCTTCCATGAGCCAATCGGCGTCTTCCAGCCCGACGTAGAAGCGGACGAACGTCCACGGCAAGCTCGGCTGCGCCTTCCCGGGGATGTCGTAAAACCCGAGTGTCGGTATCATCAGCGACTCGTGGCCGCCCCAACTGACGGCCATCAGGAAGCGCTCGATGCGGTGGATGAAATTGGCCATCCGCTCTTTCGACTCCGTTTTGAAAACAACGGAAAAGAGGCCGCCGCAGCCGCTCATCTGCTTTTTTGCCAGTTCTTTTTGAGGAAAGCTCTCGTGGAATGGCCACAGCACGCGCTCCACTTTCGGGTGCGCAGCGAGCCAGTTGACGAGCTTTTCTGCCGTTTCCGCGCTCCTTTTCACCCGAAGCTCCAGCGTCCGGAGGCCCCGGATGGCCAGCGCGGCGTCGTGCGGCGCAAGGATGCCGCCGAGGGTCATCAGCTCGGAGTGGAAGATTTTCTCCACCATCGGGCGGCTGGCGCAGAGGGCGCCGAAGACCACGTCGCTGTGGCCGTTGAGCCATTTCGTGCCGGTGTGGATGGTGATGTCGATGCCGAACTTGGCCGGGTTCTGGAAGAGCGGGCTGGCGAAGCTGTTGTCTATCATCGTGACGATGCCGCGCGAGCGGGCCAGTTCCGCGCATGCGGCGAGGTCTTGGCACTCGAAGGTCATCGTGTTCGGGCTTTCCAAAAAGAGGACGGTCGTGTTCGGCCGCAGCGCGGCGCGGATGTTCTCGATGTCCGTCCCGTCGACGAAGGTCGCTTCCACGCCGAAGCGCGGCAGGAACTTCGTCAGCAGGGCGTTCGTCCACGAATAGGGCGACTTTTGGCAAACCACATGGTCGCCCGCCTTGACGTTGCCGATGACCGCCATCGCAATCGCCGCCGCCCCGCTGGCGAAGACGAGCGCGTCCTCCGTCCCCTCGAGCGCGGCAATTTTCTTGCGGAGGATTTCGGTCGTCGGGTTGTTGCCCCGCGAATAGACGTGGTTGGAGAACTCGTCGGCAAAGGCCGCGCGGAAGGCAGCGAGGTCCTTGAAGACAAAATTGGAGGTCTGCACGACCGGCGGGCGAGACGGCCCAGAAGTAGTTTCGCGCTCTTCGCCGAGGTGGGTGAGGATGTCGGAAAGGTGCATGAATATTAGATTTTCCACAGATTTCTTAATCTTCAATCCAGCGCGGCCAGCTCGACGGCCCGGATTTCGACCTTGTTCTTCTTCCGCCGCCCGCGCTCTTTTCCCTTCTGGAAGCTCGCGCTTGCGCTGGTAGAGCGTCACCCGAGCCTCGCCCGTGTCGATGCCCTTCGATTGGAGTTTTTGCACGATCTCCGTCACCGGCAGCCGCTGCTCCTCTTTCGATTCGAGGGCAAAGAGGTTGAGCATCCCACAGAAATGGTCGCTCGACGGGTCGGGCGCGGTCCCTTTCGGGAGGTTGAGATAGATTTCATAGCCCTCTCCGTCGAGCTTCCCGATCTCGATTTCTTTCAAAACAAGGAGGTATCCCTTCGGCGGCTGCCCCGGCGAACGGCGGCCGACGGGCGGCTTGTTGTTCGTCTCTTTCATGTCGATG
The DNA here is from genome assembly GCA_044227705.1 of Saprospiraceae bacterium. Taxonomy (GTDB): domain Bacteria; phylum Bacteroidota; class Bacteroidia; order Chitinophagales; family Saprospiraceae; genus JANOQP01. Next base: position 20,925 of record JBGAWE010000033.1, on the reverse strand, counting down.
CCGCCGCCATTGCCTTTGACCTTCGCCTTTTCAGCCACCGAGACAACTGTGCGAACGAGGCTATCGGCCGGGTTTTCGGCTGTTTTCGGCCCGTTTTGCGGCGGTTTCGGGGCGGTGAGGCCCTCGTAGCTGTAATCAAGCTGTTCGGCGATGTCCATCACCTGCTTGCCGGTCATGCGGACGGGCTTGCCGTTCTCGTCGTAAAAGAGGAACTCCTTGTTCATCCACTTGTCGTTGCCGGTCGGCATGGCGGCACCGGTCTCGTTCATGTATTTCACCCAGAGCCGGTCGATGTTGCAATGGTGCACCCAAAAGAGCGGGTCGAGGCCCGCTGTGGCGAAGCTGCCCATCAGCCGCGAGGTGCTGCCCGCCGCCGCCATGTGGACCGTTCCGTGCGGCGTGTCCTCCAAAAAGTCCTGAAAGGAGTACGGCCCGACCAGTTTTTTCGACTTGAAGGCTGCCTTTGTCGAGACCTCGCTATCGGTCAGCCAGGCTCCGCCGTTCATGTCCGGGTCGCGCGATTTTGTCCACAGGGCGTTGCCGTCGATGGCCGGTTTTCTGAACACGACGGGGATTTGACGGCCTTCTTTCGAAGAATAGTCCCAAAAAGGCAGCGCGAACCGCTCGTTCCCGCAAGCCTTTCGGCAAATCCGCTCGAAGAAATAGAGGTACATCCGGTGCCACGAAAGGAAGAAGTCGTTGCCGTGCTGGCACTGGTCCCACTCGTTCTTGTCGGCCCGCAGCTTCGAGCCGTGCATCGCGGCTTGGAACTCGAAACTCGTCGGGTCGGTCGGCTTGCGCTTGCGCATGGTCTCGATGGCGAGCTTGTAGAGGATGACGGCCGAGTCCTTTTCGGTCATCTTGGCGATGTTGCGGCGGACGACCTTCTGGGCCAGCCGGTATTTCCAGTGCTCGAAAAGCTCGGCCCTCTGAAAGTCGATTTCATAGCGGTCGCCGCGGCAGACGGACAGGCCGACCGTCCGATCGGGCAGGTTGTTTTTCGAGAGAAAGAAGGATAGCGACAAGGCCGCGAACACGGCGAGAATGATGTATTGCTTCATGGAAACGGCTTTGTTTCGGCCCCGAAAAGGCCTTTTTCATGCGCCGAAAATAGGGCCGGTGCCGGTTTGGCAAAGCACAAAACCCAGCCTCGTGGCTGGCCCGCGTCCTTTCTTGTGAAATGTCGGAACGGCCCGCAATGCGCCAACCAACAGCGCGTTTGCCGCCCAGATAGAGCACAGTTTTTCTCCCGTTCCCATCACTCTCACCTTGCTGCGATGAACAAATGGATTTCATGCCTCGGCCTCGTTGTGCTCGCCGAGGGCGCCGACGCGCAGACCGTCCCGATTGCCTTTAAAAGAAGCCATTTCGACTGCGCCCGAGGGGCGCTTTCCGCCTTCGCGGCGGACACGACCGGCCTTCCCGACGATTTTGAAAACGAGTGCGACAGCCTCTGCGACGAGCCTGGCCACCGGCCCCGAACGAAGCGCGTCGGCTACGCCCTGTTTGCCAAAAAGCTCCGGCAAAGCACCGAAAAGAAAGAGGTGGCCCTGAAAAGGAGTTCGCGCCAAGCGCGGCGCGATGCTCGACCGAATCGCTGCCGAGAGCGACCCCGAGCGGATTTTCAAATTGGAAAGAAGGCTGGCGCGCATCGAACGCGAGGAGCGCGAGGCAAAGGTCCAGCTCCGCGAGCTGCACAGCCTCTCGAAAACCTATGCCTATTTGGCGAAGAACGAGCGGCCGTTCGTCGTCTTCCCGGTCAAGAACGCCGTCGGGGCGCAGATTTTCTACCAGTCCGAGCAGCGAGACAACAAGGCGCAGTTCCTCAAAAACTCGACCCTCGCGTTCAACACGGCGGGCGGCCACGCCTCCATTTTCAACGAAATCTACTCGGATATTTTTGGCCCGCTCCGCCTCGGCTTCGGCGCGCTTTTGAGCAACAACACGACCGATTTTGACATCGACACCTTCGGAATCCTGGCCGTCGACAGCTTTGAATTCCAACAAAACGCCACGCAGCGGCTCCTCGGCGGCGGCGGCAACGCGGTGTTGAGCGTCTCCTTCCCGCTCGTGAGCGCCCGTTGCGGCGAGGGTTTCAACTCGAAAATCTATCTCAATCCGAAGGCATCCTTCGACGTGCCGCAACTTGCTGAGCGGTCGGGCAGGCCGTTTGCGGGCGCATGGAACCTCGACCTCGCGCAGGGGAGCAGTTTACTGCTGTCGCGCGTTAGAACGAGCTTTTGACGCTTTACGCGAACTTCCGCGTCGGCTACGTCGACGGCAACGGCGCTTTCCACGAAAACCTGCTCAAGCCCGATCGCCGTGGCTACTCGCGCAAGGACGCTGGGCATCGCCATCAACTCGACTTTCCGGCTCGGCTTTTCGGCATATACCGGGCGGCAGTTTGTGCGGGAGAGTTTCAGGTGATTCCGTGCGTGTCTTTTCGCTGATTCGGGCGTCGCGCGCCACATTCAGGCTGTGATGGTCTTGGTCAAAATTGGGCGTTTCCCAGCCACCGAGTGTCACGCTTAAAAACATTGGTCATGGATAGCTGCTAAAAGCCCCGGTTTTCCCGTTCGGTCAGTCGCCGGTCACCCGGTACTGGACAAAAACACCTTTTCCCTGAAATCCGAAGCCGGTCCGGGCGACGTAGGTGTGGGCAAACTGGGCATGCCGCCCAGCCTTCACCAATCAAATTTTCAGAAAAATGAAACAAGTTTTGAAAGCCGCCAGCCTCGCCCTCGCCCTACTTTTCGTCGGCGGAGAGGCAAACGCCCAGACCAGCCAGAAGGCCAAGCCCGCTTCGACGCCAAAGGCCGAGAAGACCGTCATGGTAGGCGGCGAGGCCATGTTCCCAATGAAGGACATCGTCGACAACGCCGTCAACTCGAAGGCCCACACGACGCTCGTGGCCGCCGTAAAGGCCGCCGGGCTGGTCGAGACGCTCAAGGGGAAGGGGCCGTTCACAGTCTTCGCGCCAGTCAACGACGCCTTCGAGAACCTGCCCGCCGGCACTGTCGAGACGCTGCTCAAGCCCGAGAACAAGGCCAAGCTGACAGGCATCCTCACCTACCACGTCGTGGCCGGGAAGTACGACTTCAACGCGCTGTCTGCCATCATCAAGAAAGGCAAGCCCTCGCTGAAGACCGAAGCGGGCAGCACGCTAACCTTTATGATGAACGGCCCGCACAACATCGTGGTGAAAGACGAGAACGGAGGTATGGCCAACATCACGACTTACGACGTTTACCAGTCGAATGGCGTCATCCACTCCATCGACGCGGTGCTGCTGCCGAAGTGAGTTTGAGAAACCCTCCGTTTTTAAAAAAGAAAGAGGCCCCCGGCGTTCGGGCGGCCTCTTTTTTGTTATGAAGCTCTATTTCGGGCGTAAAACGTTTCTCGAAGCAGAGCTTCGAGGTATCCTACTGGCGGACGAGCCGCCCGGCAAACATGCCTTTCTGTAGCCAGTTTGAAAAAATAGGCTCCCGGCACCTCAATTTCAACAGGCATCTGCCCGAAACCGGCCGCGAACAACTCCTTTTTCGACAAAACCAGCCGCCCAGCCGTCGGTCACGGTCATCTCGACCATTCCTTCCTCTGGCAAATTGAACGAGGCCATTGCCCGTCCAGCCGTCGGGTTTGGCGAGATGCCGTGGAAAACATTGGCTGCTCCCTCCGAGACGCCAACGGTTGGCGGCGTCTCGTCGATGCGATAGCGCAGCGCGATGGGCAGCTTCTTCTCCTCCGCCTCGCCGGTCTTATAGGCCGCCGCCGCCGTAAACTTGCTCGAAACACCCACCGACTGGCTCATCAGCCCGTCCTTTTTCGCTTTGAACATCAGGTTGAAGACCATCTGCCCCGCCGCGACGGGCTGGTTTTTCGGTCGAAGCCATAGGTGGTTGATGCTGCCCGCCGCGAGGTTTTTGAACCCGAAGTCGTTCAGGTTTGAGTTCAGAACGCCCAAAAACTCCAGCTTCTCGGGGTCGAAATCGAAGGTGAGCTGATAGCTTTCCATCGCATCCAGCTCGCGCCGGTGACGAGGAAGTTGAAGCTCTCGCCTTCTGCGAACAGCCTTTCCGCCGCGTCGAGGTGGAGCGTGTCAGGGCCGCTGCGGTCTTCTGTGAGGCCGGGGCCGGTGAGGTTTTGCGGGTCGGCGGAGTTGTTCACGTCGCCCGTTTTCACGCCGATGAAGTTCTGGCCCGACAGGTTTTGCGAGAGGTTTTGAACCGTGATTTGTTCGTCGAAGGGAAACGGGTTTTGCGCATCCGGAAAAACATACGACTGCGAACAAACCTCCAGCTTGTGTTTTGTGGAAATGTCGTCGCGGTTTGCAAAATGATTGCCTTCACCGCATGTCGACGTCGGCCTGCGTGACGTGCCCGTCGGCATCGGCATCGGCGGCGATGATTTTATAGGGAGAGGTCAGCAGCAAACCGTCCACGTGGTCGTCGATTCGGTTCGCGTCGAAGGTGGTGATGCCGTTGCCCGGGTTCAGGTCTTTCGAGACGGAAAGCTCGTAGGCCAGCCCTGTCGGGAGGTTGTTGATGAAACCGTCGTCCACCGTCATCGCCGCCATTTTCGTGCAGATATCGTCGCTTGCCTGACCGGCTGCTGGTTCCGGTCAATATTCGTCCTGAAATCGGCGAACTTCTGGTTTCACCACACAGGCCCCCGTGTTGTCCTGAACGAGGACGTAGGTCGTCGAGAAGGCCTGGTTGCCCGCCGCGTCCGTCGCCCAAAGCTGGACGGTTTGCTGGCCGAGGTCGGCGCAAGAAGGTGAACATGAGAGAAACGTCCGCCGTGTTTGCCGAAAAGGAGAGTTTCAAATCGGCAGAGGCCGTGCAGTTGTCGGTCGAGCTTTGGTTGAAAAAGGCGGGCGACAGCGTCACCTCGCCACTGCCGTTCGAGCCGACGAGGCTGACGGAAAGGCCGTTCTTCGCCACGACTTGCGGCGGTTTCGCATCGAAAACATGGAGGTTTATGGTCAAACTGGCCTGATTCCCGCAGCCGTCGGCCGCTGTGTAGGTGATGGGATAATCGCCCGGCCCGACGTTTTGAAACGGCCCGAAGCCCGCTCCGAGCGGCGAGTCGACCGTCAAAACCGGGTTCGGCTGACAGTCGTCGACCGAGACTTGTGGAATGGTAAACGCCGTCGAACAGGTGTTCCCCAAGATCCCGGCCGTCAGATCGGCGGGTGGGTCGACGAAGACCGGCGGCTGGTTGTCCATCAAGCAGTGATGGCTTGGGTTTGCTTCCAGATACCGCCGGGGTTGCCGGGTGAATAGTTGCACCAGTCGACGACCGTCCAGTTTCGCACGATTTTCAGACAGAAACCGCCCTGAAACTGGAAAATTCATCCTCGTGCGCGCACCGGTTGTTCGCAGCCGGTCGTTGCGGGCCAGCCTCGGCTGGTCAAACCGCCGGGCAGGTTGGCCGGTTCGAGGTCGGCCGCGCCTGTGCAATCGGTCGTCGTGTAGTCCTTCGGCCAGATGATGGCGGCCGCGCCGTCCCAGGGCGTTTTGTTTTCAACCAAAATGGCTCTGTGTGCAGATGTTCGTGTTGCCCGAAGGGTCGGTCGCCGTCCACGTCCGGGTGATTTGGCCGACGTGGCAGGCGTTCAAATTTTGGGCAAAAGAATAGGCGAGCTGGTTCTGCCCCGAGTTGTCGGTCGAGATGGCCGTGCCGAACTGCGCGAGGTCGCCGAAATCGGTCTGGCAGTCGGCCGTCGCGTTCGGTGGGCAGGTCAGGTTCGGGACGATTTTGTCCTGAATGGTGATGTTGACGACACAGGAATTCGAGTTGCCGTTGCAGTCAAAAGCCCTCAGCTCGACCTGTTTTTTGATGGTCGAGACATCGGAGGCTTGGTAGGTTATCTTCTGTGAAAAGTCCTGCCCGGCGATGTCCAACCGCTTGATTTCCAACAAGTTGAGGCAGCAGCTGTCGTAAAACGCTGCTGTCGAAATGGGCGGGGAAGACGGTTGCCGTCCCGTCCGTGCCGATGCTGGCGACGACGTTCTGCTGACAAATCATGGTCGGCTCGGTCAGGTCCTTCACCTCGATTTGGGTGGAAAAACTGGTCGAGTTCCCGCAGCCGTCGGTCGCTGTGAAAACTACTGCGTGGGTTCCCGTCGGGACATTCTGGAAGGGGCCGAAGCCCGTGCCGAAGCTCCAATTTGCTGTAACCAATAAAGGCGAGCAGTTGTCCGTCGCCGCCGGGTTGGGCAGCGTGATTTCCGCCCCGCAAGCCGCCGAACTGGTTGGGAAAACAAGGCCAGTCAAGTTGGGCATCCAAAACCGGCGGCTTTTTGTCCAAAACCTTGATGAACTGGGTGCGTCGCCACCGCCGAGGAGCAGTCGTCGACCGCCGTCCAAGTCCGGGCGAGGGCGTAGCTGCCGCCGCAGAGCGGGAAAATCTGGTCGCTTTTGGCAATGGCCAGCGAGCACCACGGGCTGCCGACGTTGGCGGGGTGCTGGTCGTTGGTCGTGGCGGGGTTGCCGTCGTCGTCGACAAGAGGCATCCCGGCAAGGGAGTCGGTGATGACGGTTCCACAATCGAGCGAGGGGAGTTGCTGGTCGTCGCGGTTCTTCGGCCAGACGATATGGTCGGTCGTCGCCCGGTTGAGCGTAATCCACTGGCAGGCCTCGGCGGTGTTCCCCCAGATGTCGGTCGCCGTCCAGCAGCGGTGGATGACGGCGGCGGCACTGGTGAAGAACTTGAAGTTGAAGACCTCCGTCGTGTTGAAAAGCGCGTCGCCGTTCGAGACCTGTTCGATGGTTATCCAGGTCCCGGCGGGGTAAGGCTTGCTCGTGTAGGTGCCGGTCAAAGTGTCGGTGCCGGAGAGAGCCAGCAGGAGTCGCCGACAGTAAAATAGAGCGCGTCTGCTGTAGTCGGGGTCTCATTGCCGTACATTTTCCAGTCGAACATGACCCAACCGGGCGCGGGGAGGCGGATTTTCATGGCCGTCCTGTACTTCGCCATCGGGACGGGCATGGAGTTTTTCGCCCCCTCGAGGACGATTTGTGCGGCGCACCGGTCGTGTCGACGTGGCCGTCGTTCACCGGCAGGCAATACGTCCAACAGGCTGGGCGGAAATTGGCCTGAAAGTCGAACGAGTTGCATGGGAAACTCGGTGACGGAATCGACATGGGGTGAACGAGCGATGGCCGAGCATTCGTCCCAAACCGCAGGGTGCCGATGCTCGACGGGTCAGGGTCGACGAGGCAGGAGACCGCCGTGTCACGGGCCGTGATCTTGGGCGGCCGCAAGTCGGTCGGGACGATGCTGCCCCAGCACGTCGAGCCCCACTAATTAGACGTGACTTTCACTGTAAGGACATGGCCGACGTGCTGGGCGTAGACCTTGTCGCCGATCATGACATTGTTCTCATCGAAAATCTCGACAGTTTTCGGCCCGATGCAGCCGGCCTGCGCGGTAAGGAAGTCGCCGTTGACATGCCTCGCGCAGCCGTCGAACATGGCGATGGGGACGTTCTGCTTGCAGCCGAGGTCGCAGCCGGGCTGGCCTCGCAGGACAAAGCGAGAAGGCAAAAGGCAAAAAGCAGGAGCCAGCCGAGCCTTTTTTGAATGAAAACTGGTTGAAACTGGGAGATGTCGAGCGCGCCAACGGCTGCGCGTCCCGCCGGGGCGGGAACCTTGGGAAATCGGCATGGATGATAAGTTTGGTTAAAAAAATCGGAGCCCTAGCGGGCGGTCTTGGATTAAAAGCACGGGGCAAAGGTGGAAAGGGATGGCAGATATTTTCCATCCGAGTCTGCCGAGATTGGCGGGCAGAAGACAAAAGCCAGTGAAGGGGCGGCTTTGGGCCACCCCTTCGATTCTGTCAGTCCAGATTTTTTAGTTCGCCGACCAGTTTTGTCAACGTATCCTTCGCGTCACCGAAGAGCATCTTGGTCTTCGGGTGGAAGAACAGCTCGTTCTCGATGCCCGCGTAGCCCGCCCGCATCGAGCGTTTCAGGACGATGACATTTTTGGCCTCCCAGGCGTTGATGACCGGCATCCCGTAAATCGGGCTGCTCGGGTCGGTCTCGGCGGCTGGGTTCACGACGTCGTTGGCGCCGACGATGATGACAACGTCTGTGCGCGGCAGGGCGGGGTTTATCTCCTCCATCTCGACGAGCTTCGGGTACGGCACGTCGGCCTCGGCGAGGAGGACGTTCATGTGGCCCGGCATCCGCCCGGCGACGGGGTGGATGGCGTAGTTGACCTCGACGCCCTTGCTTTCCAGTGCCTTTTCGAGTTCGTGGCAGATGTGCTGCGCCTGCGCGACGGCGAGGCCGTAGCCGGGGACGATGCTCACTTTTTGCGCATAGGCGCAAAGAATGGCCGCGTCGGTGAGGGTAATTTCTTTGGCAACCTGTTCGCCGACAGCTTTCGCGCCGCCCGCCGCACCGCCTCCGAAGTTGCCAATCAGCACGTTCATCAGCGAGCGGTTCATGGCCTTGCACATCAAGACCGTGAGGATCGTGCCCGCCGAGCCGACGAGGATGCCGCCCGTGAGCATGACTGGGTTACTGTAAAGGAAACCGCCGAAAGCCGCCGCCACGCCGGTGAAAGAGTTCAAAAGGGAGATCACGACAGGCATATCCGCCCCGCCGATTGGCATGACGAAGAAGCCGCCATAGACAAGCGAGAGGTCAGAGCAGCACCCATGCAGTGTTCGTCTGAAGAACTCGGGCTGTAGACCGCCAGCCCGACGGCCAAAACGATGAGACCGAGCAGCACGAGGTTGAAAAGGGAGATGCCCCGAACGTTGAGGTCTTTGATTTTCTCGTCGAGCTTGCCAAAAGCGACCATCGAACCGGCGAACGAGACGGAGCCGATGACCAGCCCGAGGAAGATGACGAGGCTGTGCAGCATGTCGCCGGCCGGGTTTTCATTGAACTCGACGATGGAGATGATGGCCGCGCAGGCCCCGCCCATGCCGTTGAACAGCGAGACCATCTGCGGCATAGCGGTCATCTTGACCCGCATCGCCATCATCCAACCGATGACGGTGCCGATGGCAATGGCGGCGAGAATCCAACCGATGTTGCCGATCGGCTGGCCCGCATCGTTCTTGTGGAAAAGGATGGTGCCGAGGATGGCCAGCCCCATGCCGAAGGCGGCGACGAGGTTGCCCTTGCGGGCGGTGGCCGGGCTGGAGAGCTGCTTGAGGCCGATGATGAACGTCACCGAGCCGATGAGGTAGCAGAGGTCGAGCAGGAATTGAGACATTGCTTGTTGGTTCCGGGAGGAATGGCCGTTGTTGGCGTCCTCGCCAACAACGGTGCGGGTTGTCGGCGAGGACGCCAACAACGGCCAGCGGGGTTATTTCTTGAACATCTCGAGCATCCGGTTCGTCACAACGAAGCCGCCGACCACGTTGAGCGTCCCTGTCGACGGCGAGGAAGCCCAATACGAGGGCCAACGTGTTCTCCGCCGAGGCGTGCCCCATGACGATGATGGCGCCGATGATGACCACGCCGTGGATGGCGTTGGCGCCCGACATGAGCGGCGTGTGCAGCACGGCCGGGACGTTCGAGATGACCTCGATGCCGAGGAAGATGGACAGCACGACGACGATCATCTGCTGGTTCTGGGTGACGAAGTCGAAAAGGCTTTGCATTGAAAGTTGGTTGTCCATTGTCGGCGTCCCCGCCAACAATCTTGTTCAGGATTTGAGCCGCTCGCTGACGATCTGCCCGTCGTGCGCCACGCAGGTCGCGGCCACGATGTCGTCGTCGAAGTTGAGCTTCAGCTCCCCTTTGATGGCGATGAGCTTGAGGAAGTTGACCATGTTCTTCGAGAAAAGGGCCGTCGCGTCGCGCGGGACGGAGGTCGGCAGGTTCGAGTCGCCGATGATTTTCACACCGTGCGCCTCGATGGTCTTTCCGTTCTCGGTAAGGGCGCAGTTGCCACCGGTGCTCGCCGCGAGGTCGACGACGACTGAGCCGGGCTTCATCGCGGCTACAGTCTCGGCCTTCAGCAAAAGCGGAGCCTTGCGGCCGGGGATCTGCGCAGTGCAGATGATGATGTCAGCCGCCGCCGCGTGGTCGTGGATGAGCTGGGCCTGGCGGGCTTTGAACTCGTCGGTCTGTTCGATGGCGTAGCCGCCCGCCGCTTTGTTCTCGACGGCGCCTTCGACCTCGACGAACTTGGCACCGAGGCTCAAAACTTCCTCTTTGGCGGCAGTCCGAACGTCGAACGCTTCGACGATGGCACCGAGGCGTTTCGCCGTTGCGATGGCTTGAAGACCGGCCACGCCCGCGCCGAGAATCAGCACTTTGGCCGGTTTGATGGTCCCCGCCGCCGTCATGAACATAGGCAGGAAGGAAGGCAGGTTGGAAGCCGCCAAGAGCACGGCCTTGTACCCTGCGACCGTCGCCATCGAACTCAACACATCGAGTGCCTGGGCCCGTGTCGAGCGAGGGGCGAGGTCGAGACTGAAAGCGGAGACCTTTTGTTTCAACAGAAAATCGACCCCGTCGCGCTGCGAGAGCGGGTTGAACTGGCCGACGACGATTTGCCCGGCCCGCATCTTCGAGACCTCGTTTTCCGACAAAGGCTGGATGTGGAGGATGACGTCGGCCTTGCCGAAAACGTCGTCGCAGGAGGCGAGGGTCGCACCGGCGGCCTCGTATGCAGCATCGCCGTAGAAGGCTCCGGCCCCCGCGCCGCGCTCGACGAGGACGGTCTCGAAGCCCAGTTTCTTCACGGCGGAGATTTCGGAGGGGGCAAGGGCGGTGCGTTTTTCGTTGCCGGTCTCGGCGAGGATTCCTAAAATCATGACTTGGCGAGGTCGCTCTTTTTTGTTGGGCCAAAAGTATTCACAGCCTCAAACTTGAATCCGCCGACCCGTTTTTTATCGAAAACAGTCGCCGAAAAAGGGCACTGCCGAAATGCAAACAGGCGCGCCCCAAAAATGAAGACGCGCCTGTTTGCTGGGAGTTTTCAAAAACCAGCTCAGGCCGTCTTCTTCAAGGCCTCCGCGCCTCCTGCCTCCGCGATGAGGCTGGCCGGGAAGCTGAAAAAGAACGTCGTCCCCTGCCCCACCACGCTCTGGAACCAGATGCGGCCGCCGTACTTCTCGGTGATGCTCTTGCAGATGGAGAGGCCGATGCCCGTCCCTTCCACTTCTTCTTTGTTGAGGCGGAAAAAGAGGTTGAAAATCTTCTCGCGGTGCCGCTCCTCGATGCCGAGGCCGTTGTCGCGCACGGCGAATACCACCTCGCGGGCGTCCGTTTTGCAGTCGATTCTGATGACGGGCCGACGATCGGCCGGGGTGAACTTCATGGCGTTGCCCACCAGGTTTTGGAAGATTTGGACGAGGTGCACCCGGCTCATCTGCAAGGCTGGGAGGCTATCCGGGTATGAGATCTCAGCGTCCTTTTGGGTGATGATGCCTTTCAGGTTGAAGCAAATCTCGTCCAGCACCTTCCCGACCGGCACCGCGTCGCGCCCAGGTTTTTGGTTGAATATGGAGGAGTATTCGAGCAGGTCGGTAAGCAGGGTGTTCATTCGTTTCGCCGAGTCGCTGACGAACTGCATGTAGGTCACAGCCTCCGGGTCGAGGTTCTTTCCGAACTTGATTTCGAGCAAGTTGACGAAGCTGCAAATCGTCCGCAGCGGCTCCTTCAGGTCGTGCGCCGCGACGTAGGCGTATTGCCGCAAGACCTCGTTCGACTCGGTGAGCTGGGTATTCTGGTGCTGGATTTCAAGGTTCTTCTGCTCCAAAACGCTGTTGTTCCGCGCCGACATCCGGGCGATGTAGACGAGGAACGCCGCCACCAAAAGCAGCAGCACGAGCGACGAAACGAGAATCGTCCGGTCCTGCTGGAAGCGCAGCGCCTGGATGTCGCGCTCGGTCTGGACGTTGTCGTATTTCAATTTCAGCTCGGCCGCTCGGCGCGTTTTTTCCACTCCGAAAATCGAATCTTTCAGCTTCGTAGACACCTCCAGATACGACAGCGCCGAGAGCGCATCGCCCCGCCGGTCGGCCATGCGGTAAAGGTTGTCGGCCGCCTCCTGCACGATTTTGTTGTACTGGTTCTCGCTCGCCAGCGCGTAGCACTTCTGGAAATACTCCTCGGCCTCGGCCGTCTTGCCGAGCAACTGGTAGGTCTTTCCGAACTTGAGGAAAAGGTCGGCCTTCACGAAATTGTCCATGTACGGTTCGTACTCGAACGCCTGCTTGAAGAAGCCGAGCGTCTGCTCCGGCCTTTTCAGCTTCTCGTAGATTTCGCCGATGTAGACGAGGGCTGAGGCGATGGCGGGCTTGTACCCTATCTTGCGATAAGTCGACAGCGCGAGGTTGAGCTTTTCGAGCGCCCGCTGCTCGTCGCCGAACTGGACGAGTATCTCCCCAAAATCGTGGTGGACATTCGCCAAAATCGAGTCGTTCCTTGTCTCGATGGCCAGACGCTCTGCCTGCTCGATGTTTTGAAAGGCCAGCTCTTTTTGGTTGAGCTGCGAATAGGTCTTCCCGATTTGCTGGAGGGTGACGATCTCGCCCTCCTTCCCGCCGCGCCGCTGGGTCAGTTCGAGCGATTTGAGGTAGGAGCTGACGGCCTTTTCATAGTCGCCAATCTGTTCATAAAGGAACCCGAGGCCGTGGTAGCTGTCCTCGATGATCTCCTGGTCGCCCGTGCGCTCAGCGAGTTCGAGTGCTTTGGTGTGGTAGTTTTTGCAGTCGACGTAGTTCCCGAGCTTGCGCGAAACGATGGCGAGGTCGGTGAAAACGGAGAGCAAATCGTCCGTACGTCCCGATTTCTGGGCGAGGTTCTGCGCCTGCAGGTAGTCGGAAAAAGCCTCCGGCAACTCGTTGCTGTCCTCGTGGAAATAGCCGCGCTCTCGCAGGATGCTGAACTGGGCGGCCTCGTCGCGGCTGGTCTTCGCCCGTTCGAGCGCGGAGGTGAAGGTCGCCAGTGCCCGGTCGTGGTCTTTCGACGACAGCCCCACCGCGTCGCGGAGCATAGAGATGGCCGTCGTGTCCCCGATGGTCTGCGCCAGCCCCGCGCCGCGAAAAGCGACCGAGGCGGCGAACAGGAAAGCAAGTTTGAAAGTGTAGGTTTTCGTTCTCATGCGCGGGCCAAATCATGCACAAAACACGCCACAAACCCGTCAAGGCAGGGCGGCTGTTCGTAAAAAAAGGGGCGGCTTGAGGTCAAGACGCCCCTTCGACTCACCAAAACTATTTTCTGTCGGAATGGGAAGTTGGCCATCGGCCGCTCAAACCTTCCGGCGGCGGCGGTCGCAGTAGACGATGCAGACGTTGCCGTTCGCATCCACGGTCGTCACCTCGACCATGACCTCGATTTGGGCACCGCCCTTGATGCTGGTCATGTCGTTGGCTTTCAGTTGTTCGTGCTTGTCGGTCGAGCGGAGAAGGTTGAGGATGGACTTCATAGGAAAGAGAAAATTGAGTTTGAGAAATGAACCGTCTTTGTTGTCACGACAAAAATGGGCCGTTCGCCGGGCCATCTCCGTTCCTCTAACCGGGGCTTTCGTGACGCGCTTTGCTTTTCAGGGAATGGCTCAAAAACTCCCATTCCGAAAAAGGAACCTGTTCAAACTAATTTCCTGCCAACGATTTAAGCATTTTAAAAAAGACTGTTCATTGGCAGCAGTCCTTCTTGCCTCTCAAAACCCTGACCAATGCTCGGCCCAATTTTTATTGAAAAAAGCCGTGATCCAATCCGCAATCAATGGTGGTGCCCGCCCTCGCCGTGGACGTGGCCGTGCTCAAGCTCCACCTTTGTCGCGTCGCGCACCGACTGGACGTGCCCGGTGAACCACAAATCCGTCCCCGCCATCGGATGGTTGAAGTCGAGCGTTACCGTCTCCAAGCCGACTTTGGCGACCATGCCGTTCATGCGGTTGCCGTGGTTGTCCGACATGGGGAGGATGCGGCCGACCTGCAGCAGCCCCTCCTGCACCTTCCCATCAGGCCCGGTGAAGACCTGCATCGGCACCTCGGCCAACGCGCTCGGGTCGAATTCGCCGTAGGCATCCGCCGCTTTGATGCCGAACGAGAAGCGGTCGCCTTCTTTCAGCCCCGCCAGGTTGCGCTCAAATTCGGGCAGCATCGACCCCATGCCGAAGATGAAGCCGAGCGGCTCGCCGCCCTGCGTGCTCTCGACGGGCTGCCCGCCCTCGTTGCCCTCCGTGAGGTTGTAGTGGACGAGGGCGACCTTGTTCTTTTCGATGACCATTCTTTCTGTTTTTGAAGTGTGGAAAAATCTGTTTTTGCGGCGAAAGTAGCTCGACTCGTTTCGTTGGCTGGGCTTTTTGGAAATTTGCCCGCCAACCGGACCGCCGCTTGACGGCCGTCCTATTCAATAAAAACCATGCGCATCCTCGGCTCTCTCGACCAACCCGGCCTGAAAACCACTGTCTTCCAGACCGAAGGCCGCCTCCTCTTAAAGCTCGAAAACGAACAGTACGAGCAGACCTTCAAGCTGCGCTCGGGCGGCCAAGTCGAAACCTTGGAAGATGTTCGGCGGCTCCTCGATCCCGAGTTTTTGGAGGCCGTTCAGACCGGTTTTCAGTCGATGCACCGGGCGCGGCTGGCGGCTTTTGCCCGCGCCTTTCCACCGCTCGAGGCCGACGAGTTCGACGTAATCATTTGAGCCAAAACCACCAAATCCTGTGCAAATCCTCTTCTGGGCGAGCGTCCTCGGGCTGTTCCACACTTATCTCCTCTTCCCTTTTTTAATGAAAAGAATGGCCGTCGGTCGGTCGGCCAACGGCCTATTTTTTGATAAGGACAGCCCGGATTTGCCCCGCATGGTCGTCGTTATGTCGGTTTTCAACGAGGAAAAAGTGATTGCCCAAAAGCTCGACAGCCTCGCCGCCATCGACTACCCGATTGAAAAACTCGAAATCCTAATCGGCTCCGACAGCTCGACTGACGTGACGAATCAAATCGTCGAAGGTCTTCAAATGAGGATGCCCAACCTGCGGTTCCTCCCCTTTTCGGAAAGGCGGGGAAAGCCGCCAGTCATCAACGAGCTTGTATCCCGGAGCTCTTTTTCAGGCAAAAAAAACACCGTCCTCCTACTCACCGACGCGAGCGTGATGCTCGAACCGTCGGCCGTTTTCGAGTTGGCCAAGCATTTCCGAAACCCTAAAATCGGCGTCGTCGACGCGCAAATCGCCGGGACCGGCCTGCGCCGCGACGGCATCTCGCGCAGCGAGAACCAGTACATGAGCCGCGAGATCGCCCTGAAAGGCCACGAGAGCCGCGCCCTCGGGATGATGATGGGGCCGTTCGGCGGCTGCTTCGCGCTGCGGGCCGACCTGTTCGAGCCGATACCGCCCAACTCGCTCGTCGACGATTTCTGGCTGACGATGCGTGTGATGCAGCGCGGTTTCCGGGCCATTACGGAACCCGCAGCCCGCTGCACCGAGGGCGCGACCCATGCCGTCCGCGACGAGTACCGGCGCAAGCGGCGCATAGCGACTGGCAGTTTTCAAAACCTCTCGCGGTTCAAAAGGCTCATTTTGCCGCCCGCGTCATGGCTCGGTTTTGTCTTTTTCAGCCACAAAGTCTTGCGGTGGTTCGGCGGTTTTTTGATGGTCGCGGCATGGGTCTCGGCGTTCTTGTTGGTTGAAGAAAATCTGTTTTACGCCGCTGCTTTTTGGGCGATGACGGCCGTCTTCCTTGCGGTGCCTACGCTCGATTTTTTATTTAAAAGATTGAAAATCAACTGGTTGCCTGTCCGCAGCCTCGCCTATTTCATCTTGATGAACGTCGCGCTGATGGACGGCTTCTTCCGCTGGCTGCGCGGCGTTCGAACGAACATTTGGACACCGACGAAGCGGTATTGAGCCTCAGAAACCCACGCTTCGAAAGAGTCCTTCACAATTAGCCTACCCTCGGCCACCGCGGCAGGCGGTCGAGCACGAAGCCCGAATACCTCACAGGTGCCGCCCCAAACCCTCGGAAGAACCGCTCAATCGGCTCAATCATATTCCCATCGAAGTCGACTCGCCTAACTGACGAACGTTCTCAGAGATGATGAGCGTCAAGGCACCCGAGTTCTTCTAATCCAGCAGAGTCCTTAATAGAAGACCTGTTTTTCGACATAGAAAAAATAAAGATGACGGTGGTGCTCAACTGACCGCCGGCTTGGGGAATGAAAAAAGCCAACACGTTGAAAATCAGCGTGTTGGCTTTAATAATTTGGGCTCAAATCCCAAACCTAAAACTTTGGGCAGGTCACCCGCTCCCGCCGATGCTCGGGGTGGAAATAGACGAGCGACACCTCGAACGCCCCGCGCGAGTTTGTCGCCCGCGAGAGGTTGCTGGTGTTCACATCATAGCTCAAGCCGACCGTCAATCGTTCGAGTTCCATCATGGCGACAAAGATGAGCGCGTCCATTTGAGGCCCTTTTTCGAACTTGTTGCCGACGCGAGAGAAGACCCCAGCGCGGAGGGCCAGCTCGTTGCGGTCGTTGTTCGAGTAGCGGATGTTGGCCCCGAAGTTCGTCTGGAAAGCCGGTCCCTGCTTCATCACGATGGCGGCTGGGAGGACGGAGAGCTTGTCGGTGAGGGGCAGTTGCGCACCGACGTTGCCCGTGAATTTTTGGTAGAGCGACTGGTTGTTGTCGCCCACGAACGAGATGTTCGGCTGGTTGAGGTGGTGCATCGCGCCGCCGAGGTAGAAGTACTTGTTGTCGTCGAGGACGGCGTAGTAGACGAGGCCCGCGTTCATGTCGGGGTAGAGGGCGGTCTTCCCGTCCTGCGTCGCCTCGCCGTTGGGCGCAGCGAAGTCGGGCGACTCGGTCGTCGGGTCGAACTGGCGGCTGAACCACAGGTGGCTCCAATCGACGGCGTTTTGCCCGAAGCCAATTTGCGCACCGGCCGCGAGGAACTGCCCGGTGCTGCCGCGCCGTCTGCGCCCGCCGCCGGAAAGTTGCTGGATGTAAGAGAAGCCGAGGTTGCCCTCCGTGAGCGAGTAGCCGCTCTCGCCCGCCTCGTCGCGCATGAAGCCACCGCTGAAGGCCATGTAGTTGTTGTTGAAAACATTGAGCCGCACGTCGCCCGAGACTGCGTAGGTGCGGAACGGATTCGACTGCAGGATGCTCGCCCACTGGTCGCGGTAGTTGGCCGAGACGCGCCACCGGCCATTGAAGACGCCGTTCAAAGCCGGGTTGACCCACGTCGGGGCGGCGAAGAACTGGCTGAAGTGCGGGTCTTGCGCCGCCGCCTTTTCAGTGAAAAGGGAAAGGAAAAGGATGGCGAGGAGCGCGTGGTTGATGTGTTTTTTCATATTTTCTGAAAAGAAGAAAGGTCAAATTGGTTGTGCAGGTCGGATACCCGCGAACGGGACACCTCGGGCCGGAGACCCTGGCGAGCAATGTCAGCGGAGGAGCATCGTCCCCCCTTTCACCGATTCCTTGAACCCGTCGATGTAGAGCGCCTCGACAAACCAGACGTACTGCCCGACGGCCGCCTTGTCGCCTTTAAAGGTGCCGTCCCAACCGCGCGTCGGGTCGTTCGGGGCAAACTCTTTGTCCTCATAAACTTGGTTTCCCCAGCGGTCGAAGATTCGGAAGACATTGATTTGACGGATGGTCTTGCTCTTTCCAAGGACGGTGAGCAGCTCGTTCTCCCCGTCGCCGTTCGGCGTGAAACCGCTGGGGACGAACACGCCGCGCGGCTTCGCCACTCTTATTAAGACTTGGTCGCTTGCAAGACAGCCCTTTTCATCGACGAGGACGAGGCCGACGGCAATGTCGTTCTGCGGCTTCACCAAAAGCGACGTGCAGGTGGTGTCCGTGCAAGTCGTAGAGCCGGGGTACTCGGGCTTCCAGTTGTAGGTCAAAACGCCTTGCCCGTTCGCCACCGACGGCAAAAGCACAACACTGTCGCCCAAAACCAGGTCGATGTCCGGCCCGAGGGCGAGGTCGATGGCGGGCGGCTCCTCGACGACAGCCCAGCGCGGAAGATGCAGCCGTTGGCGTCCTGGACATAGACTGGATAGCCCTGGCGGCGAGGCGAGCAGCGCGTTGCTGCCCGAGAAGTGCAAGCTGTCGACGCTGTATGAGAAGGCGTAGGCACCGCCGTTGGTGGTGAAGACTATTTTACCGTTCTCAAGCCCTGCGCAAGTGACGTCGGTCACGTCGACGATGATGTTCACCGGGTTAGGCTGCGCGATTTCCACTGAGTCGACGAGCGAACAGCCGTGAGAATCGGTCAACGTCAAAGTATACCAGCCAGCCCCCGAGGTCGCGGATGCCCGAGTTCGTGTCGCCGTTCGACCAGAGGTAGGTGTAATCGGGCGTTCCTCCGCCCGGCACGGCTTCGGCCTTTCCGTCCTTGTCGCCGTCGCAGTCGATTTGCGTGGTGATGAAATTGTCAATCACAAGCTGCGTCGGCTCGATGACGACGACGGTCGAGTCGGCCGTGCAGCCGTTCGCATCGGTCACGGTCACGCCGTAGGTGCCGGCCAAAAGGGCGGTTATCGACTTCGTCGTTTTCCCGTTGTCCCATTTGTAGGTCAATTGACCAACGCCGTTCGTGGCCGAGTTGACAGTGGCCGTCCCATCTTTCCCGCCGAAACAATTGATGTCCGTCGAGGAGACATCCAAAACGATGGCCTTCGGCGAGGGGATGATGGTCGAGGCCGTCCCCGTACAGCCGCCCGCGTCGGTCGCGGTGACGGTGTAGAGTTGCCCGCCCGTCAGGCCGGTCGCAACAGCGGTTGTTTGCATTGGAGTCGTGCTCCATTTATAGGTGTAGTCGGAAATCTGCCCCGTCCCGGCTCCGCCAGAAATGATGTTGACGGCAGCCTGCCCATCGGCCGAGCCGAAGCACTTGGCGGAAGTGTTCGCCACGTTCACCGTGATGGCCGTGTTCTCTGAAATCGTGATGACATAGGTGTCGGTGCAGCCCTTCGAGTCCGTCGCCGTCACCGTGATGCTTCCGGTCGGGAGGTTCGTTGCTATTGCACCGGTCTGCTGCGGGGTGCTGCTCCACTTGAATGTGTAGGGGCCGCCGTTGCCGCCTGTCGCGGTGGCCGATGCCTCGCTTTTGTTCGCGCCGAAACAGCTTTTCACCGTCTGCAAAGCCTGGGCGTCAACGGGCGTCGTTGGCCCGGCAACGGTCGCGTTGGCCGTCGTCGTGCAAAGGTTCTTGTCTGTGACGGTCACTGAATAAAGCCCCGCACCGAGGTTCGAGGCTGTGGCCGTCGTCTGCGCAGGGGTCGTGTTCCAGTTGTATGTATAAGGAGTGGTCCCGCCGGTCGGCGCGACCGTCGCCGTGCCGGTTTTGTCGCCAAAGCAATTGACGGCCGTCGCCGAAGCCGTCGATGCGAGCTGGGCCGGCTGGTTCAAAACTTGGCTCCCCGAAACCGTGCAGCCGTTCGGGTCTGTGACGGTCACGCTGTAATTCCCGGCGACAAGATTGGTCGCCGTCTGCTGCGTCTGCGCAAGCGGATCACTCCAGATAAAGGAGACGGCACCTGTCGTTCCGCCGGTCGGCTCGGCTTTCAACGCCCCGTTCGCATCGCCGAAGCACTTGATGGGCGTGGCCACCGAGATGGTGCTCAACACGAGCGCGGGCGGGGGCGTGAGCGTGACGGAGGCCGATTTCGTGCAGCCGTTCGCATCGGTCACGGTGCAGGTGTACGTCCCGCCTCCGAGGCCCGTGATGGTCGCCGTCGTGCCGGGAACGCTCCATTTGTAGGTGAAAGTCCCCGCGCCGCCCGAGGCGTTGGCCGTCAGGGTGCCGTCTTTAGACGTGAAGCACTTCGGCGGCGTCTGCGTCAGCGAGAGGTTGACCACGACGGCCGAGCCGACGGTCACGCTCTTTGTGGCCGTGCAGGTGTTCGCGTCCGTCACGGTGACGGTGTACATCCCGCCGCAGACGGCGTTGAGGTTCGGCACTGCCGGGTTCCAGGCGACGGTGTACGGCGCGGTTCCGCCAGATTGGTTCAGGGTGATTGTCCCGTCGCAAGAGCCGGAGCAGGTTTCATTGGTCGTCGTGGTCACGATGGAAATCGGCACGGGCGATGAGATGAACTCGCTTTTCACCACTGAGCAGCCGTGCCAGTCGGTGATGGTCACCATCGTGAAACCCTGCCCGAGGCCGGTTGCGGATTTGCCGTCGGGCGCGACCGTCCCACCGCTCCATTGATAGGAGAAAGGCGCCGTCCCACCCGTCGTGCCGGTCACGGTCATGGTGCCCGTGCTCACCCCGGCGCATTTGATGTCGGTCTTGGTGGTTGTCGCGTTCAAAACTGCGGGTTGGAGGACCTGCACGAGCGTCACCGCCTTGCAGTTCTGCTGGTCGGTCACGGTGACGCTATGGAAACCTGCGGTGAGGCCGGCGGCGGTCTGTGTGAGGTCGCCGTTGTCCCATTTATAGGTGTAACCCGGCGTGCCGCCGCCGACGAATATCGTGGCCATCCCGTTCGCCTGCCCATAGCAGTCGACCGAGTCTTGCGTCGAGTTGAAGGTGAAAGGGGTCGGCTCGCCGACGGACTGCGTGGCTGTCTTAGTGCAGCCCTTGATGTCGGTGACGGTCAGCACATAGGTCCCGGCGTAGAGGTTCTGCACTTGCGGGGTCGAATAGACCGTCCCGCCCGTCGTCGACTGCCAGGCGTAGGTGAACACGCCCGTCCCGCCGATGGCATTGCCAGTGACTGAGCCGCTGTTGTCGCCGCTGCAAAGCGCGGGCGACGAGGAGGTCACCACGGAAATGTCCGGCGGATCGGGCAGCGAGAACGTCACCGTGTCCATGCAGCCTGCCTGGTCGGTGCAGATTAGCTCGTGCGTCCCGGCCGCGACGGCGTTCTGAATGGAGGCGATGTTGAAGGTCAGCGTCCCGTCGATGACGTTGGTGAAAGTCCCTTGCGACCCCTGTATGTCGAGGTTCACCCCGCCCGTCGCCGTGCCCGGGCAGTCGATGGAGTCGAGGCT
>JBGAWE010000032.1:0-27092 GCA_044227705.1 Saprospiraceae bacterium | reverse complement strand
TTCTTGGGCGTCGCCGACCCCATCGCGCCCTTGCCCTCGAGCTGCCGATCGAGGGTCGCGCCGTCGAGTTCGACGTAGCCCTCCGTGACCTTCCCGGCCGGGTTGAGCTTGTACTCGCCGAGCACCGAGATTTTGATTTTGTTGCCCGTCGCGGGCTTGCCCATGAAGCTGGCTGTGTTCGTCCCCGTGAGCCAGCCGCGGATGAGGACGGTGTTGCCGTTGACCGAGACCTCGTCGAGGCTGCGCTTCACGTCGGGAAAACCGGCCTTGATGCCCGCGACGCGCATCTTGAGTTCCTCGTTCGTGTTCTGTTTTCCCGAAAAGAAGTGCTTTGCGTCGGCCGTGAAAAAGGACAGCACCTTGTCGCCGTCGCCCATGTCGGCGGCGGCCATGATGCCCCGGACGGTGGCCTCCGCATCTGCCGGGCTGGGCGCGAGGCCCGCCATGAGCTGCTCGGCAAAATGCTGCTGGTCGAACTTGATGTCGAACGACCTGATATGGTCCTTCCCGTCGAGCATGAAGATGGCGGTGAAAGGGCAGGCCACCTTGTTGCCCGTCGGCGGCATGCCGTTGTTCGGGCCGGTGTTGGTGCCGGTCCAAGTTCCCCACACGGCCACTTGGTTGTCGTCGGCGAACCAGCCTGCGATGCTGTGGTGCCCGTCGGGGAAAGCGGTGTTGAAGTTCTCGCCGACCGCTTTCCAGCCCATCTTCGGGAAGCCTGTGGGTGAGAACGGCGCGGTGGCCGTGAAGTCCTCGGTCAGGAGGTTGCCGACCGCGTCGAGGTTGTGCGCGTCGATCCACGCGAAGTAGTCGGCGACGATTTTGCCCGCCGTCTTCTCCTGCGCGGAGAGCGAAACGGCTCCGAGGAGCAGGGCGAGCGAGAGGAAAAACGATTGTGGTTTCATTTTTTTGAAATTGAAAAAGGATGAAAAACTGGTTTGGTTGCTGTCGCGGCACGGAGCGGACAGGGCTTGGCCGGGCGGCCAATACCGAGGTTTGCTCCTGGCTTGGTGGTGGAAAATGGGTGTCTGTTCGGTCCCGTTTTTGGGGTTCGAAGGGAGTTACGGGGGCGGTGCCGGAACGGATTGAGCGGGTTGAAAAAAATAGACAGCTTCCAAAAAAGAGCGGGCCGCACTCCCGATTACTCGAGAAGGCGGCCCGTTCTCAAATTGAGATTCTTCTTGTTCGACGCCGTTTGCTGCCATGCCAGCGCACTGCCTCAGTTTGCTCTCGGCAACAACCGCTCAAAAACCAGCGAGAAGACCAGCACCGCTGCGCACCCGATGGGGTTCCACCAGAGGTAGGCCGTCCCGTCGGTCGCCCAGAGCCAGCCGATGATGGCCGCAGCCACGAGCGAGGCGAGGAAGACTGCACGGCCGCCGACTTTTTTGAGAAAGAAGCCCGTGGCGAAGATGCCGAGGATGGTGCCGTAAAAGAGCGACCCGACCTTGTTGACCTGCTGGATGAGGTTCTCGGGCAAGGTGGCGAGGGTGGCGAAGAGCATCACGAACAGGCCCCAGCCGAGCGTCGCCCATTTCGAGGCGTTCAGATAATGGTGGTCGTCGCGGCCCCGGACGAGCGAGCGGCGGTAGATGTCGACCACCGTAGTTGTGGCCAGCGCGTTCAGCTCGGAGGCCGTCGTGCTCCACGAGGCGCAGAAGATGACGGCCAGCATCAGCCCGACGAGGCCGGCGGGCAGGTGTTTCATCACGAAGTCGAGGAAGATGTAGTCCGTGTCCTTCGGTGCGCCGGGGATGTTTTTTTGGATGAGGTCGTCGGCCTGTTTTTTCAGCGCAACCTCCTGTCTTTCAATGGATTGCAGCTCTTCTTTCCAGTGCGCCTCGGCCTGTTTGTCGCCCGTGCGGGCGGCGAGGGCGAGGCCGGTCAGGGCCGGTTGCTTGAGCAACTGGTTGCTCGCGTGCACCATTTCCAGCTGCCGCATCTCCGCGTCGGCCGCGCCCGCCAGCCGCGCCCGGTTGGCCTCGTGGAAGTGCAGCGGCGAGGGATTGAACTGGAAAAAAACGAACACCATCAGCCCGACCGACAGCACGAGGAACTGCATCGGCACCTTCACCAGCCCGTTGAACAGGAGGCCGAGGCGGCTCTCCGTCAAGGTTTTTCCAGACAAATACCGCCCGACCTGCGACTGGTCGGTCCCGAAATAGCTCAAAAAGAGGAAGGTCGCGCCGAGCATCCCCGTCCAGAAGTTGTAGCGGTCGTGCAGGTCGAACTTGAAGCTGACGGCGTTCACCTTGCCCATGCTGCCCGCGACGCGGAAGGACTCCGCCAGCCCGATGCCCGGCGGGAGCTGGTTCAAGATGATGAAAAAGGCCGCGACGAGGCCGCCGAGCATGACCGTCATCTGTAGCTCCTGCGTCTTCGAGACGGCCGTCGAGCCGCCGACCATCGTGTAGAAAACGACAAAGGCCGACATCAAAAGGTTGACCTGCCACAGCGGCCAGCCCATCATCGCCGACAGGATGAGGCCCGGCGCATAAATCGAAATCGCCGCCGAAAAGCCGCGCTGCATCAGAAAGAGGGAGGCCGTCAGCGTCCGCATCCGCAGGTCGAAGCGGCCCTCGAGATATTCATAGGCGGTCAGGACTTTCAGCCGGTAATAAATCGGCAGCACGAACACTGCGATGATGACCATCGCCACCGGCAGCCCGAAATAGAATTGCACGAACCGCAGCCCGTCGGTGTAGGCCTGCCCCGGCGTCGAGAGGAAGGTGACGGCGCTGGCCTGCGTCGCCATGATGCTCAAGCCGATGGTCCACCAGCGCAGCGAGTGGCCGCCCGAGAGGAAGTGGTCGGCAGTCTCGCGCTCGGTGCGCGACTTCCACAGGCCGTAGCCGGTGATGGCGGCGAGGGTGCCGACGAGGACGGCCCAGTCTATCCAAGACATTGATTGTCAACTGTTTAGGGTGTGGTTGCGGAAAATCCGGCGGGTGAAGGAAAGCGCTTTTGCCGAGGTTCCTTTCCGAAGCCCGGCAAGAAAACCAACCGCAACCAGCCCAAACGGTCAGTCCACCCAGTCGGCCACGAAGACGTTCGTGTCGTGGGTCCCGCCGTTGTCGCGGTTGCTCGAAAAGGCGAGCTTTTTCCCGTCGGGCGAGAACATGGGAAAGGCGTTGAAGATGCTCTCGGAGGTCACCTGCTCGAGGCCGGAGCCGTCGAGGTTGACCAAGAAAAGCTGGAAGTCGTAGCCCTTTTTCGATGCGTGGTTGCTCGAAAAGATGATGCGCTTGCCGTCGGGTGTGAAGTAGGGCGCCCAGTTTGCCTTGCCGAGGTGCGTGACCTGCCGCAGGTCGGTGCCGTCGGCGTTGATGGTGTAGATTTCCATGTTCGACGGCGCGACGAGCCCTTTTTTCAACAAATCCTTGTAGTCCTTCACCTCGGCCTCGGCGAGCGGGCGGCTGGCGCGAAAGACGAGCTTCTTTCCGTCGGGCGAGAAGAAGGCGCCGCCGTCGTAGCCGAGGCCGCTGGTGAGTTGCCGCTGGTTTTTGCCGTCGATGTCCATCGTCCAGAGTTCGAGGTCGCCCGAGCGGTCGCTGGTGAAGACGATTTTGTCGCCCTTCGGCGAGATGGTGGCCTCCGCGTCGTAGCCCGGCGTGTCGGTGAGGCGCGAGGTGATTTTCCCTTTCAGGTCGGCCACCCAGATGTCGTAGCTGTTGAAGACGGGCCAGAGGTAACGGCCGCCCGAGCGCAGGTCGCCCGTCGCGGGGACGGTGTCGGAGGCGCCGCGCGTGCTGGCGTAGAGGATGTGCTTGCCGTCGGGCATGAAATAAGAGCAGGTCGTGCGGCCGCCGCCTGTGGAGAGGGGGCGGGGCCTGTAAGCGGTGTCCTTCGCCGCCTTTTTCACGTCCATCCAGAAAATCTGGTCGACGTGCAGCGGGTTGAGGTCGCTCTGCATGGTCAGCCTTTTGGAGTTGGGCGACCAGTAGGCCTCGGCGTTGTTGCCGCCGTGGGTGAGCATCCGGAGGTTTTTGAGGTGCTTTTCCTTCGACGGCTCGGCTTTCTGGGCGGCGAGGTTTTGGGCAAAAAGGGCGGCGAGGAGCGCGAAAACCAATTGTTTTTTCATGAAAACGGCAGAATTAGGCGGCATAGATAGCCCTTCGCGCCGCCGGGGGAGGAAGCGGGCAGGTCAATTTTCCATCATAATTTGTGAGAAAGACCAAGCTGGTCAGCCTCGGAAGTGCGGGTTGAAAATCACCCCGAAGACGTTTCCCCACGGGTCGCGCACGGCCCCGACGACGATGCCCTCGCCCACCTCCGTCGGCTCCTCGTGGACGGTCGCTCCCTCGGATAACATTGCCGCGACGGCCGCCGCGACATCTTCCACGCCCCAATAAACGCGGACGTTCTCGGCTTCCGTACTAGCCTCGTTCGCGCCGGGCTGGAGGCCGAACTCGTAGCCCTCCACATTGAAACCGACATAAAAAGGCTGGTCGAAATAGGGGCCGAAGCCGAAAATCTTGGTGTACCAAGCAGCCGCCGCTGCGATGTCGGGGACGACGGCTATGTGGGTGCGCAGACCGAGGAGGTTGACGGGCATCTTTTGTTGAATTGAAAAACGGCTGGATTGACGGGGTGAAATTAGCTGGCCACCTTCTTTCCCTCTTTCCCAAAAAAGACGCTCAACCCGACCCCCGACAGGACCATCGCCATGCCGACAAGGGAGAGCCAGTTGAACGTCTCGCCCCAAAACAGCCAGCCGTAGCCGAGCGCGAAGACGATGCCGACGTAGTTGACGATGGCGACATTGGCCGATTTTTCGTGGAAATAGGCGAGCGTCATGAAATACTGCCCGGCCTGCGCCCCGGCCGCCACGAGCAGCAGCCAGAGCCACTCGCCGCCCGACGGATTGAGCCACGAGGCCCGCAGGCAGACGACCATCAGCGAGAGCACGGTGGCCACCGCCGAGAGGTAGAAGATAATGGTGTGGGGGCTTTCCTTTCCCTTTAGCTTGCCGATGGCCGTGTACGCGGCGGCCGACCACAGGGCGGTGGTCATGCCGCAGAGGAAGCCGAAGTTGCTCACCCGGTGGTCGAAGCCTTTGACAAGGATGATTCCCGCGAAGGAGACGGCGAAAAAGAGGGCGGTGACGGGCCGCAGTTTTTCCCCCAGAAAGAGGCTGGCGAAAATGGCCGTCAGGATGGGCGAGACGTAGTAGAAGATGGTCGCCGTCGCCAGCGGCAGGGCTTGCAGCGAGTAGAAATAGGCGAGCATCGAAGTGCCGCCGAACATCCCGCGCATCAGCAGAAAGAGCCGATTGTGGCCCAGCAGCGCCCCGCCCTCGCGCCGGATGAGCAAGATGCAGGCGACGCTCATCGCGGCCGAGCGGATGAACGTGACCTCCTCGCCCGGCAGCCGCGAGAGGGCCTTCGCCGAGGCCGCCATCACGCTGAAACAGAAGACGGCGGCGAGCATGAAGCGGATGCCTTTGGTCATGGCCGGAGGAAGCGCGGTGCGCGGGTTTTGTTCAAAAAGAAAGCCCGCCGGTTGTGTCGATGAGACCCGGCGGGCTTTTTCAATTCATTGAAAACCAGTTGGTTGTGCTCAATTCTTGTTGCTCAAGGCGAGGTACTTTTCCAATGCGACGGCGATGGATGGCGCCTCCGGCGTCCCCGCTTGGATGCTCACCTGCAAGCCCCGGTCGGTGACGGCCTTGTGCGTCCCGCCACCGAAAACGGCGATGCGGCGGTCTTCCTGTTTGAAGTTCGGGTAGTTGTCGAACAGCGAGTTGACCTCCGGCGGGCTGAAGAAGGCGATGATGTCGTATTTCACGTCGCGCAGCGCAGAGAGGTCGCGGAAGACGTTGCGGTACATGACCGCTTCGAAGAAGACGACCTTTTGCTCTTTCAGGAAATTGGCCACCTCCGGGTTGCCGGAGTTGGAGCAGGGGACGAGGTAGCGCTCGTCCTTGTTCTTCAGAACATACGGCTTCAGCTCGGTGACGGACTTGACTCCGTTGAAGACCTTCCGCTTGCGGAAGACGATGAACTTCTGGAGGTAGTTGGCGATGGTCTCGGTCGCGCAGAAATACTTGGTCTCCTCTGACATCTTCAGCCGCATCTCCTCGCAGAGCCTGAAGAAGTGGTCGACCGCGTGGCGGCTGGTGAGGACGATGGCGCCGAACTGGTCGGGGTAATGTTTGCAGGCGCGATATTCCTTCGCGTTCAGGCCCTGCAGTTCCACAAAGGGGACGAAGTCGATGCGAACGCCAAACTTGCGCTCGATGTCGTCGTATTGGGTCCTTTGGGCTGGTTTTGGCTGTGAGATTAGTATGTTCTGTACGCGATTCAAGGTGGTTGCCTCCCGGGCTTGGCTTTGCGACATAAACAGATTTGTATTGATTGGAGTGGAAATCAGCGGCCCCCGGCTTGCAGCAAAACGACCTTCAGCAGCACGGCCAGCGGCGCGATTTCAACGGCACAAAGGTAGGCCAAAAAATGGAATTGCGCGGAGGCCAGAAATTTTCCCCCTATGCGAAGCCCCCTCCACGATTGCAGCAAATAAAAGAGGGCGACCACGCCGAGCGCGGTGAAAATCAGGCTCCGGGCAAGCTCCGGCGGCCCCCACGCGATGAACAAATTGAGCGGCAGCATCACCAGCCCGAGCAGCAGGTTGTAGACGGTGATGGTGAACTGGTAGCGCGCCACCTCCTTGCCCACCGGGAACACCCAGCCGACGAGGCCGAGCAGCAGGTGCTTTTGAAGGTAAAGGCCGACCACGCCCGCCGTGCACAGGGCGAGGAAGGAGAGGTTGTTGAAAGCGTCGCCGAGGAAAAAGCGCGTGACGAGGAAGCCGAAAATCCCCATCTGCAAGAAAAAATGGGCATAGAACATCCCATAAGGAGACACCGCCACGCCCCCGATTTCGCGGAAGACGAGGTTCTGGAAATTTTCATTTTGGAGCGATTTCACCGCCTTGCGGATGGTCGGCCGGAAGAGCGAGACCATCACCGTCAGATACCCGAGCGCGAGGAGAACAGCGGCAAAAAGAAAGCTCGGGTTGCGGCTCTTCCCCCTCGGCAGCTCGACGCGCGGCACGACCCAGTTGGCCCGCTCGCGGCGCGGCCCCGCCTTCTTCACATAGCGGTGCGGCACGAGGTCGAACGGGTTGCCGTTGGCCGCCGCGTCGGCAATCATGACCGAGTCGGGCAGGCGGTGCGAGAGGTCGAACGGGTTGCCCGTGCGCTGCTGCGCGACGGCCGTTTTTGCCAACAGAAAAAGGAAGAGAATCGTCAGTTTCCGCATCGGGGCGAAGGTAAAAACTTGGGCGAGGGAGATGTACCTTCGTGCCTTCCTTTGGAAGGAGTCCTGATGCAAAGCGTTGATTTTCAATTGATTGAAACCGGTTTGCCCGCCATCCTTCCAAAACCAAACTTCCGAAAAGATGCAAGTTGACGTCATCCTCGGCCTCCAATGGGGCGACGAGGGCAAGGGCAAAATCGTGGACTGCCTCGCCGAGGGCTACGACATCATCGCCCGTTTCCAGGGCGGGCCAAACGCGGGCCACACCCTCAAGTTCGACGGGAAGAAGTACGTCCTGCACACCGTCCCGAGCGGCATTTTTCGGGAGAACCAGTTGAACCTGATCGGCAACGGCGTCGTCCTCGACCCCGTCGTTTTTCAAAAAGAACTGGCCCAGCTCCGGCAGGCGGGCGTGGCCTTTGAAAGCCGCCTCCTCGTCGCCAAAAAGGCCCACCTCATCATCCCCACCCACCGGCTGCTCGACGCGGCGAGCGAGGCATCGAAGGGCGCGGCCAAAATCGGCTCGACCCTCAAGGGCATTGGCCCGACCTACATGGACAAGACCGGCCGCAACGGCCTCCGCGTCGGCGACATACTCGCCGCCGATTTCCCAAACCGGTACAACGCGCTGAAAGCCAAGCATTTAGAGCTTTTGAAAATCTACCCGCCCGTCGATTTCGACCTCGAAAAAGCCGAGGCCGAATGGATGGAAAGCCTCGTCGAGCTGAAAAAACTGACGCTCGTCGACGGCGAGTATTTCATCAACAAGGCTTTGGCCAACGGCCAGAAAGTGCTGGCCGAGGGTGCGCAGGGCGCGATGCTCGACATCGACTTCGGCACCTACCCTTTCGTCACCTCCTCGAACACGATTTCGGCGGGCGTCTGCTCGGGCCTCGGCATCGCGCCGCAAAAAATCGGGCGAGTCATAGGCATCTCGAAGGCTTATTGCACCCGCGTCGGCAGCGGCCCGTTCCCGACCGAGCTGCTTGACGAGACCGGCGATTTTTTGAGGACAGAGGGCGCCGAGTTCGGCTCCACGACCGGCCGCCCGCGCCGCTGCGGCTGGATTGACCTGCCGCAGCTCCGCTACACCGTCATGCTCAACGGTGTGACCGAAATCTGCCTGACGAAAATCGACGTGCTCAACCGAATGGAAAAAGTCGGGGCGGCCGTCGCCTATTTCCACGACGGGCGGGCCGGCGGCGAGCTTCCGTTCGACCTCTCGGCGGCCGACATCACGCCCGTCTGGCAATGGCACGACGGTTGGAAATCGCCGCTCGACGGTGCTTCCGATTTTGACGGGCTGCCCGCCGCCGCTCGCGACTACATCCTTTTTTTGGAGGAGGAACTGGGCGTCCCGGTGCGCATGGTCTCGACGGGGCCGGAGCGGGAAAAACTGATAGTTCGGTGAGAATCGGCCAGCCGAATGGGCTGTTTTGGCAGCCGCGACGGTGATTTCCCAAACAGTCGGCACCCCCGTGGTCGGCCCACCGAAAATGGCACCAATCCGTTGATCTTCAATTGTTTGTGAAAAAAAGCAGCCCGCCCCGAGCGCTCGGGGCGGGCTGCTTTTTGGGGCTGTTGGTGCTCCTTCAATACTCGCTCTCGATGTCGATCATCGCCTGTTCGACGACGGCCTTCGAGGCCTTCTGCTTTTTCAGTTCAGCCTGTTTCTCCGCCCGCCGCGTGCGGATTTCGACGAGCATCTTTTGATGGATTTCGCGCTGCTCCTTCGTCGAGAGGACATGGCCCTCGCTGGCCCGCGCCCCGGCGAGGACATTGAGCAGCTTGGCGCGGTACTTCTCGGGATTGGAGGTCTTGAGCGGCTCGATGGCGGCGAGGTTCTTGGCCTTTTGGGCCACGACGGCGTCCATCCGGGCGGTCTGGGCCTTGTCGAGGTTGTACTTTTCGACGAGCCGCGTGGTCTCCGGCGCGATGGCGTTTTGGGCAAAAAGGGCGGCGGAGAAAAGCGTCGCGGCCGCGAGGAAGGTCAATTTTTTCATGCAAAAACAGCTTTTGTGCGGCCAAATGTAGAATGCCGGGCGGCAGACGACGGACGGGCCGCGGCCCTTTTTCTTCATCAAAAACGGGCGGCGGCCGGTTTGCGACAAAAACCTTTGGCGACTTTTGCCCGCCAAAACCGCCCATCACTCACATGATTTTGATTCAAGGAAAACTGGTCTCCGACGACATCGTCGAGGAGCATTTCGTCTGCAACCTCGACGCCTGCAAGGGCGCCTGCTGCTGGGAGGGCGACGCGGGTGCGCCGGTCGACGCGGCCGAACTGCCCATTTTGGAGGAGATTTTTGAAAAAACCCGACCCTTTCTGACTGAAAAAGGCATCGCTGCCATCCAGGTGCAAGGCACCTCGGTACAGGAAAAAGAGGACGGCTCGTGGGCCACGCCCCTCGTCGACAACGGTCCCTGCGCCTACATGACGCTCGACGCGGACGGCCGCGCCGCCTGCGGCATCGAGCGGGCGCACCTCGCCGGGGCGCACGGTTTTCGGAAACCAATAAGCTGCCACCTCTACCCAATCCGGGTGAAAAAGGACGAGGAACTGGGCTTCGAGGCCCTCAACTACGAGCGGTGGGACATCTGTGCAGCCGCCTGCGAGCACGGGAAGTCGTTGCGGGTGCCGGTCTACGAGTTCCTCCGGGAGCCGATTGTCCGCCAATACGGAGAGGCGTTTTATGAGGAACTCGCCGGGGTGGGAGAGGCGATCCGGGCGGATTTGGGGCTTTGACCACGCGGCCAGACTCAATCCTCCGCTGCCCCCGCTCCGCTGCGCTCCAAAATCCGAAAAGTGTGCGCCCAATGGTTCTTCTCGTCCGCCTCCCTTCTTTCCGAAAAGACCTGCCGCCATTCCCTCACATCGATTTTTGGGAAGAAAACGTCGCCGTCCGGTACGTCGAGTTCGACGTCGGTCAGGTAGATTTTGTCCCAGAGCGGCATCGTCTGCTCATAAATCTGGCCGCCGCCGATGACAAAGACCTCGCTCTCGCCAGCCTCCAGGCAAATCTCGAAAGCCTCGTCGACCGTGCGGGCGACGACGAGGCCCGTGCCGAGGAAAAAAGCGTCCCGGGTGACGACGACGTTGACCCGCTTCGGAAGCGGGCGGCCGATGCTGTCGAAGCATTTCCGGCCCATGATGAGGTGGTGCCCCATCGTCCACTTTTTGAACCACGCGAGGTCAGCGGGCAGGTGCCAGGGGATTTGATTGTCACGCCCGATGACGCGGTTGCGGGCCTGGGCGACGATGGCGGAGACGAGCATTTTTTGGGGGCAAAAGTCAAAAGTCAAAAGGAAAAGGAGCCGACGGAGCAGCGGGCAAATTTGGGCTGGTCTCCTTTCCGGGCATGGAAATCGCCGTAGGTTCGCCCGGTTTCTTTCAAAATAGACTGTTTCAGCCAATGCAGCTCGTCTCCTACAACGTCAACGGCATCCGCGCCGCTATCAACAAGGGATTCTTCGACTGGGTCGAAAAGAACAGTTTCGACATCATCTGCCTGCAAGAGACGAAGGCCGAGGAGGGGCAGGTCGACGGCTCCCAGCTTGAAAAATTGGGCTACTCCGCCGCCTGGCATTCCGCCGAAAAGAAGGGCTATTCGGGCGTCGCCATCCTTTCAAAAAGGAGGCCGGACAGCGTCGTCGTCGGTTGCGGCATCGAGAAATATGACCGCGAGGGGCGCATCATCCGCGCCGATTTCGGCGACTGGTCGGTGCTCAACTGCTACTTCCCGAGCGGCTCGAGCGGCGAGGAAAGGCAGGCGTTCAAGATGGTTTTCCTCGACGACTTCTTCGAATGGTTTGCCCGCTTGAAAAAGGAGCGGCCCAACCTCATCGTCGTCGGCGACTACAACATCGCCCACCGCGAAATCGACATCCACGACCCGAAGGGCAACAAGAACTCCAGCGGCTTCCTGCCCGAGGAGCGAGAGTGGATGACGAAGTGGTTCGACTCGGGCCTGACCGACGCCTTCCGCCACGCCAACCCCGACCTCGTGGAGTATTCGTGGTGGACGTTCCGGTTCAACTCGCGGGCGCGCAACAAGGGCTGGCGCATTGACTATCAATCGATTACGTCGCCCATCGCCTCCAAAATCAAGGCCGCTCGGCAGCTCGGCGACGCGATGCACAGCGACCACTGCCCGGTCTGGGCGGAGTACGATTTGCCGTTTTAGGAGCGGGCTGGCCAACTCAACAGCTTCTTAAACCTCCGAATCGGGCGGGCTTTTTAGCTTTGTGCGCCTTTTTAATCCACGTTCTAATCCTAATTCCATGAACAGACCGCTGGGTCGCGGATTTTCCACCGGCAACAGGGGCTGTTTTTAGCCACGCTTCGGGCATTGCCCGGCGCAGTTTTTCAACCAATCGCCCGTTGACGGCCACCACCCGTCTGGCGGAAAACCTGTTTCCCATGTCCAGCAAAATCCCGCTCCCCGCGCTGCTGACTATGGTTTTGACGCTCCTTTTCTCCTGCGCAAAACCGGGCGGCGACAACCCCAGCAACCTCTACCAAAAGAACAAAACCGCCGACCTCTCGGGCAAGATGGCCCACGACTGGCTGGATTTGACCCACCGGATGGTGAAAGAGAACCACCTTTTCGTCCCACAGGCGGCCCGGATTTACGGCTACCTCGGCCTCTCGCTCTGGGAATCGGTCGTCAACGGGATCCCCGGCGGCCGCTCGATGGCCGGGCAGGTGAACGACCTCGCGGCGATGCCGCAGGCCGAGCGCGACCAAGAATACGACTGGGGAATCGTCCTTTGTGCCACGATGAAAACGGTCATGCCTGCCCTCGTCGAGGACATCAACGACTCGCAGCGCGGCTCCATCACGTCGCTCGTCGGCGTCCAGATGACCGACATGAAGGCCGCGCACCCGGTCGATGCGCTCGTCGAGAAGGCCAGCGTCGATTTTGGCATCCGCATCGGTGAGAAAATCATCGCAAGGGCAAAGGCCGACGGACGGGACATCATTCTGAACATCACCCCAGAGACGCCCTCGCGCGACGCGACCCACCCGCAATATTGGGACGCGACGACGCTCAACCAGACGGCCATCGAGCCGCTGTGGAGCACTGTGCGGACGTTCGTTTTGACCAACAGTCAGGGCTGCGAGGCCGCCTCGCCGCTGCCGTACAACACGACGCCGTCGAGCGAATTCTACAAAGAGGCGAAAGAGGTCGTGGACTTCTTCCCCCTATCCAACGAGCAGAAAGCGGCGGCCTACCATTGGGAGGACGGCGCGGGCCGCTCCGCGACGACTGCCGGGCACTGGATGAGCATCGCCGAGCAGGTCATGGTGGAAAAGAACACCGACCTCGCCGCCGCCTGCAAAACCTACGCCCTCCTCGGCATGACGGTGGCCGACGCGGCCTCGGTGGCCTGGTACCAGAAGTACAAGTACAACCTGCTGCGGCCAGTCACCTTCATCCGCGAGCGCATCGACGGCGACTGGACCCCGTCCATCAACACACCCGCCTACCCGAGCCACGTCTCGGCGAGCGCGGCGGTCGGGGCGGCGGCGGCGGAGGTCTTGAACAGCCTTTTCGGCAAGACGACGGCCTTCAACGACAAGACCAACTTCGGCTCCGCCATCTACACGCCCGACGAGCCGGGGGTGCCCAAAATCCTGCCCGAGCGGGCTTTCGCGTCGTTCGACGCGGCCAGCAACGAGGCGGCCGAGTCGCGCATCTTCGGCGGCGTCGACTTCCGCCGGTCGGTCAAGCTCGGGCTGGAAAGCGGCCGCTGCACGGGGCAGACGGTTTTGGGGAAGATTGATTTTTGACTTATCGGAACCCGGGCGCCAACCACGGCCAGCGCCCATGTTCCAAAAACCATCTCTATCGAGAAAATGAAGTTCATCGCAGAAATCGACATCATGCCGCACCGCGAACTCCTCGACCC
The DNA here is from genome assembly GCA_044227705.1 of Saprospiraceae bacterium. Taxonomy (GTDB): domain Bacteria; phylum Bacteroidota; class Bacteroidia; order Chitinophagales; family Saprospiraceae; genus JANOQP01. The sequence goes on along the minus strand of JBGAWE010000032.1, from coordinate 13,923 downwards.
GCAGGGGAAAACGGTGCTCAACAACATGAAGCACCCGGGGTCTCCACCGACGCCAGATGGCTGACGCGCCGAGCGAGGCCGAGGCCCGCGCCGCCGTCGACTCGGCCCGCAAAAAACTGCTGGCCAACCTCATCATGGAGGGCTACCGTTTTCGGCCTGACTTTACCTTCAACAACTGGCCGACCCCGCCGTCCTCGCCGACATGGCCCGGATAAAAATCAAAGAGACAAAGACTCCGCGAAGGATGGCCGTCTTTTCGGCCTATGAAAAGGCCCTCGCCGACCTCGAATCCGCCCGCGCCCTTCTCGCCGTGGAGACCGACGAGGAGATGCGGCAACTGGCCCGCGAGGAGGCTTTTTTCATTGAACAAAAGATTCCCGTTCTCGAATCGGAGATAAAAACCCTGCTCATCCCCAAAAACCCGGAGGACGAGAAGGACGTCATCGTCGAAATCCGCAGCGGGACGGGGGGCGACGAAGCCTCTCTTTTCGTCGGCGACCTTGTGAAAATGTACGGCCGCTATTTTTGCAGAAATGGGCTGGCAATCAGAAGTCCTCGACGAGAACCCGGGGACGGCGGGCGGCTTTCCAAAATCATCATCGAGGTGTCGGGCGGCGGGGTTTACGGCAAATTGAAATTTGAGTCGGGAACCCACCGCGTCCAGCGCGTGCCGGAGACGGAGGCGAAGGGCGCGTCCACACCTCGGCCGTGACCGTCGCGGTCTTGCCCAAATGGGAAATCGAGGAGGTGGACATCAGAAAGGAAGACCTGCGCATCGACACCTACCGGGCGAGCGGCGCGGGCGGGCAGCACGTCAACAAGACCGAGTCGGCCGTCCGCATCACGCACCTGCCGACGGGCTTCATCGGGGAAAGCTCCGAGTCGCGCTCGCAGATAAAGAACCGGGGGATTGCCATGGGGCGGCTCGTCCAACTGATTCAGGAGCACCAAAAATCGTCGGTCATGGGCGCCGTCGCCGAGCAGCGGAAGGCGCACGTCGGCTCGGGCGACAGGAGCGAGAAAATCAGGACCTACAACTTTCCCCAAAACCGCCTGACCGACCACCGGCTGGAAGGGGAGGACAAAAACTACCCGCTCGAGACGATTTTGAACGGAAGGCTCGGCGACGTCATCGAAGCGCTGACCATCGCGGAGAACGCGGAGCGGATGCGCGGAGAATGAAGGGTTGTTTTAAAAAAGGCCCGGAGCGCATCGCGTCCTTTTTCGCAGCGCAATAAGTGTCGTAGGCCGCCTTCAGGCTCTCGGCAATCATCTGGGCAGGCCGCCCCTCGATATGCCGCCGTTCGATCATGTGGACGAGCTTCCCGTCCTTGAACAGCGCGATGGCCGGGCTGCTCGGCGGGTAGGGCAGGAGATGCTCACGAGCCGTCTGCACCGCCTCCGCGTCAACCCCGGCAAAGACGGTCACGAGGCGGTCGGGGCGCTTTGCGTTTTCGAGGCTCATTTTTGCGCCAGGCCGGGCCATCGCCGCCGCGCAGCCGCAGACGGAGTTGACCATCAGCAGCGTCGTGCCGCTCGGCGCGTTGAGGGTCTGGTCGACCTCCTCGGCGGAGTGCAGGGCCGAGAAACCGACCTCCGTCAGTTCGCGTTCCATCGGCTCCGTGAGGTAGGCCGGGTACATCGAGGCGCGGGCGGGGCGGGGGTTGATGGGAATGAAGTTGTCCATTTCTGAAATTATTTTTTGAGAGATGAAGTCGTCAAAAGTCTTGACAATCAATTGGTTTTCAACGGTTTGCGCGGTCGCCGCGCTTTTGGTCGGAGGCTGCGGCAAAGATGGCGCTTCCTCCGAGCACAAGGCCGTCTGCTATTATCAGCAAGACATCACCTGGAGCAACTACGTCGGCTACCTCGCCAATACTTCCTGCGCGGTGAGCGGCTGCCACGTCGCCGGGAACTCGAAGGGCCTCGCCGATTTCTCGACCTACAACGGGCTGCTGGCCGCTGTCAACGACTCCTCATTTGAGAAGACCGTCCTCATCGAGAACAAGATGCCGAAAGGCTCGAAGCTCAACGACAGCATTCTCACACGGCTCGAGTGCTGGTTTCAAAACGGGGCGCCGGAGTGATTCACTTCGCCTTCCCCTTCCACTCGTTCACGCTCTTGTCGTTCATGCGCGGGTAGTCCTGGTTGTCCTCCGCGCGGGCAATCTCCGAGGACTTGTTCGCCGCCTCGATGGCCTCTTTGTAGCGGCCCATCTCGGCGAGGATGAGGGCCTTGTAGCGCATCATCCAAAACTTCTCGCCGCCCTTTTCCATCGCTGTGTTTATCCAAGCGAGGGCTTGCGGCAGGTCCTTTTTCTCCTCGAAATAATAGCGGGCCGACTGGTAAAAGGTGTTCGCCGACGGTCCGGCCATCTGGTTCTTGATGTCGGCCATGACCTTCGAGTCGGTGTCGAACGAGAAGGGGATGACCACGCGGGTGTTCTCCCACGAGAGGACGATGTCGGCGCCGCTGTTGCGCAGGTTGGTCACGTCAAGGGTGAGCGTCTCAACGAGGTCGGCCGACTTTTGCGCGGCGACCTCGAAGCGGCAAGCGTCCTCCTCCGGTTTGTAGTCCTTGCCGCCGGTTCCCCAGTAGCTCGTGTTTTTGTGGAAGATGATGGTCCAGGTCTTCTCGCCGGGGATGGTGTAGAGGGCGTAGGTGCCCTTCGGGACCTTGTTGCCGCCGACGGTCGCGTCGTCGCCGAAGGTGACTTTGGTGGAGGCGTTCGCCCCGGTCCGCCAGATTTCGTTGAAGGGCACGAGGTCGCCGAAGATTTTGCGCCCCTTCGCGCTCGGCCGCGAGTACTCGACGGTGACGTTGGAGAGGCCAACCTCCTGCGTGAGCTTTGCCGTGGGGCTGGGCGCCGGAGTCTTGATTTGAGCCTGGGAGACGGCGGCCGCCATCAGCAGGACGGCCATCAGAAAGGTCGATTTTTTCATGAAAAATGTGTTGTTTGAACGGTTGAACAGCTGGTTTGGGCGGCGAAGCTAACAAGCGCGGCGGCCGCCTTGTTTTCGCAAAAGGCGATTTCCGGGACGGATTGGCAAAAATTTAAAAGCCCGATTTGCACATTTGCAGGGGGCTTGCCCCGCGATTCTTTCACCAAAAAAGTCTTTCTACCATGAAAACGCTCCTCCGGACGCTCCTCCTTGCCTCGATGCCCGCCTTGCTCGGGGCCGCACGGCTCTTCCCGTGCGGCAGCTACTCGCCCGACGGCCAGCCCCGCGATGTGACCGACAACTGGGAAATCTCGGCCTCCGGTGCCTCCGTCTACTTCCTCCACCGCACCGAGAACAGCCCGCGCGAGCTGCCGCAGAGCATTGCCCTCAAGTGGCGGCCGCTCAACTCGCGCTCCGTCGACTTCAAGCCCTTCGACCGGGTCTACAATTATGTGGAAGCGGGCGACGACTGGATGGTCTTCGACATCGCCTTCCGCGAAGAGGGGATCTATGAGTGCTCGACGCTCGACGCGGCGGGCAAGCCCGTGGCCACGGCCGTCGTCACCGTCCGTCGGGCGGCCGACCCGACCGTCGGTAAGGCGCAGCTCACCGCCTGCCGCGACGTGAGCGAGACCGGCGCCGCGATCGGCTCGTCCATCGACTTCAAGCTCGCGCCGAACGGGGCCATCTACGCCCTCTTCGCCACCGACCGGCCTTTCAACACCGATCGCATCGGCTTTGAAATCTGGCAAATCGACGATTTCGGCTACGAGACCTTCCTCGACACGCGCAGCTTCGAGTGCCGCCCGAACTGGAATTTTTTCAAAATGCCGGTCAATTTCTCGACCGCCGGGCGATACAAACTCAAGGCCTTCCTCGGCGGCGACAACACGAACATCCTCGCCGAGCAGATGGTGCGGATAAAAATGTAGAGGCGCGAAGCATCGCGTCTCTACGCCCGCTCGGCAAGTTCCAGCCAGCGCAACTCCTTGATTTCCAGCTGGTTCTGAATCTGCCCGACCTCCGTCGAGAGCTTGGTCAATTCGTCCGCGTCGCCGCCGTCGCCGAGCTTTTGGTAAATCACGGCCCGCCTTTCCTCCAGTTTCGCAATCTCGTTTTCGAGCTTTTTCATCTCGTTCTGCTCCGGTTTCGAGAGGCCGACGGCGGGCGCGGCATTGACCGGCGCGGCGACGGGCTTCGGGCCGGAACCGGCCAGTTTTTTAGCGGTGCGATATTCCGAATAAGTGCCGTTGTAGTCTTTGATGCGCCCTTCTCCCTCGAAGACAAAGAGGTGGTCAGCCAGCCGGTCGAGCAAAAACCGGTCGTGCGTGACGACGACGAGGCAGCCGGGGTACTCGTCCAGAAAGTCCTCCAGTATATTTAAGGTGATGACGTCGAGGTCGTTCGTCGGCTCGTCGAGGATGAGGAAGTTGGGGTTCTTCATCAAAACCGTGCACAGGTAAAGCCTTCTCCGCTCCCCGCCGCTCAACTGCGCCGCGTAGACCTGCTGCTGCGGCCGCGTGAACAGGAAGCGTTCGAGCAGTTGCTCCGCCGTCATGAACTTCCCCTGTGCGAGCGGGATGACGTCGGCCACCGCGCGCACGACGTCGATGGTGCGCATGGCCAGTTCCCGTTCAGAAAGGCCGTCCTGCCGGTAATGGCCGAACAGGATGGTGTCGCCGACGACCACTTTCCCAGTGTCCGGTTTCTCCTCCAAAGTCATCAAACGGAGGAAGGTCGACTTGCCCGACCCGTTCGGCCCGACGATGCCGACGCGCTCCTTCCTTTTGAATTTGTAGCTGAAGTTTTCCAGAAGTTTTTTCGAGCCATACTGCTTCGAAACATTGTGCAGCTCGACAATCTTCGAGCCGAGGTGCGTCTCCTTAATCATCAGCTGCATCTGCTCCTGCTTCGGCCGCTTGTCCGCGTTCGCTTCCTGAACGTCGTAAAAGTTGTCCACTCGGGCCTTCGACTTCGTCGTCCGGGCCTCGGGCGAGCGGCGCACCCACTCGATTTCGCGGCGCAGCCACTTGCGCGTCCGGTCGAAAGTGGCGGCCTGAACCTCCTCGCGCATGGCCTTTTTTTCGAGGTACTCGGAGTAGTTGCCCTTGTAGCGGTGGAGCTGCCCGCCCTCCAGTTCAATCATCGAGTCGCAGACGTTTTCGAGGAAATAGCGGTCGTGCGTCACCATGAAAAGCGTCACGTTCGGCTGGCTGAAATAGCCTTCGAGCCATTCGACCATCTCGATGTCGAGGTGGTTGGTCGGCTCGTCGAGGACGAAGAAATCGGGTTCCTCCAAAATGATTTTGGCCAACGCCAGCCGCTTCGCCTGCCCGCCGGAGAGCGTTGAGACTTTTTGCTCGAAGTTGTCGAGGCGTAGTTTTGACAAAGTTTCTTTGACCTTCGACTCGAAATCCCACGCCTTCCTGTCGTCCATCGCCTCCATCGCCGCTTGAAGTTCGTCGGCGTTCTCGGGATGGAGCAATGCTTTTTCGTACCGCCGGATGGCAACGACGGCGGGCGAGTCGGATTCCAAAACCGCCTCCAAAACCTCGAGGTGCTCGGGAAAATGCGGCTCCTGGTCGAGCCACCCGATGCGCAGGCCGCGCCGCAGGATGATTTTGGAATGCTCGCCCTCGGCCCCCTCCAGCCCGGCGATGACGCGCAGGAGGGTGCTCTTGCCGGTGCCGTTCTTGGCGATAAGGCCGATTTTCTGCCCCCGGTCGATGTGGAGCGTGATGTTGCGGAAGAGGGTCTTTTCGCCGTAGCTCTTCGAGGCGTTTTCGAGCGTGAGGTAGTTCATGGGCGGCGAAAGTAACACGACATTCATGCTGCGACCGATACTGCACAATTGCCGTGTTACCTTGTCGCCATGATTTTCAACCTGTCCTCGACCAACTCCGTCGGCAACCGATTCATGGCCGAACTGCGCGACGTGGAGCTTCAAAAAGACCGCCTCCGCTTCCGCCGAAACCTGGAGCGTGTCGGTGAGATTCTGGCCTACGAAATTTCAAAAACGCTTGACTATCAAGCAGTTGAGGTCGAAACCGTCCTCGGAACGGCGCGAGTGAAACTGCCGAAAGGCCGCGTCGTGCTGGCCACCATCCTCCGCGCCGGGCTGCCTTTCCATCAGGGCATGCTCAACTATTTCGACGGGGCCGACAACGCCTTCGTCTCCGCCTTCCGCCGCCATCACAAGGACGGTTCGTTCGACATCAAGCTCGACTATGCCGCCTGCGCCGACCTGACCGGCGCGACGCTCGTCCTCGCCGACCCGATGCTGGCGACCGGCGCGTCCATTGAGGCTGTTTTGAAAAAGATGACGCAGTTCGGGGAGCCGAAATCGCTGCACATCGCCACCGTCATCGGCTCGGCGCAGGGGGTGGAGCACGTCCGGCGGGTCTTTCCGAAGGCGAGAATCTGGGCGGGCGCCATCGACGCGGAGCTGACGGCGAAGTCTTACATCGTGCCGGGGTTGGGGGATGCGGGGGACCTTGCTTTTGGGGAAAAACTTTGATTGAAGAGATTGATGGAAGCCTACAAAGTCATCATCCCAGAGGAGGTCTTTCAACTCCTGAAATTCGAGGAAGATGGCCTGCCCGGAATCGCGGTGGTGAACTCGTCGCTTAAATTCTTCGAGCCCAAAGAGGTGTTCTCGTGGCATTGCTCCATCATCATTGATTTTCAAGGCCTGACCGAAAACGGGATGCCGACAATTGAGGAGAACTTCGTAGTCAATGAGTTTCAAGACCAATTGGATTCAATGCTGAAAGGCACGGACACGGCCAAGCCGAACGCCCTGTTCCTCGCCCGTGTCACCTTTGGCGGGACGAGGCGGCTTGTTTACAGGGTTTTTGACCCGGAAGTGGCCAATCTCCAATTGATGGGTTTGATTGATGGGAAGGAGTGGCCAAGAGAGTTTTCTTTCAAAATCTCTTTGGACGAAGACTGGCTTTTGGCCAAGCAGTATTTGCGGATTCCTGTTGGCCTGCGATTGGGAGAACGGTTGTCGTCGTTTTGCCAACAGTTGCGTCGAAGGGTTCGACGCATTTTTTTTGATTGAATAGGTGTCTTTGGTTTTTCAAAAGCCGCCCGCCACGCCCCCAAAATTCCCCTCAAAAAAATTTGCAATCCCCCGGACTTTCAGACTTTCACCCCGGAAACAAAACGAACCACCCTCGCCCTTTTTACTAATCAATCGGTTGTATGAAGCTATGGGCCACCGGCAGCACCGCCGATGGCCCTTTTTCATTGGCAATCGGGCGGATTCTTGATTTTCGATTTTTCAGAACCCTTCCTGTCTCGTCCTGTTTCCAAGCCGCCCGAAAAAATCGCAAATCTGAATTCCAAACTCTAAAATGGGTCCCAACCTCTCCTGGCTCCTCCGCATGGCCTGGCGCGACAGCCGCCGCAACCGGGCGCGGATGCTGCTCTTCGTCTCGTCCATCGTCGCGGGCATCGCCGCCATTACGGCTGTCCGCTCCTTCTCGGAAAACCTCAAAAAGGACATCAACCGCGAGGCCAAGACCCTTCTCGGCGCCGACCTTTTGGCCGAGGGGAACACGCCGCTGCCCGATTCCACTTCGTTGAAAATCAACGCTTTGAGTGAAAAAAGGTCGGTCGTGCAGAACCTCATCAACATGGCCTATTTCCCGAAGAACGCGGGCACGCGCCTCGCGCTCGTCCGGGCCGTCGAGCCGGGGTTCCCCTTTTTCGGGACGGTGAAGACGGAGCCGGCCACGGCCTTCCCCAGTTTTCAAGACGGGAGAAACGCCCTCGTCGACCACTCGCTGATGCTCCAGTTCGACCTCAAAATCGGCGACTCGGTGAAGATCGGCGACCTCGTCTTCAAAATCGAGGGCGACCTGATTTCCTCGCCCGGCCGTGCCGGTTTCGCCGGTTCCATCGCCCCGGCCGTCTGGATTCCGGCCCGGTTCATCGACTCGACGAACCTCGTCCAAAAGGGCAGCCGCCTCTGGTACCAGAACTATTGGATGCTCCCGCCGGGCACGCAACTGCCTGATATTCAATTGAAAAGCCTGAAAAAGGAGGTCGAAACGGCGAAGCTCCAGTTCGAGTCCGTCGAGTCGCGGAAGGAGTCGGTCGGCGACGCGTTCGGCGTTTTCGGCACCTTTCTCGACCTCGTCGGCTTTGTCTCGCTGCTGCTCGGCTGCATCGGCGTGGCGGGCGCGGTCTCCATTTACATAAAGGACAAACTGCCGACCGTCGCCATCCTGCGCTGCCTCGGGGCGAGCGGGCGGAAGGCGTTTTATATCTACCTGATTCAGATTTTGGGCATCGGCTTGGTCGGCGCGCTGGCCGGGGCCGCCCTCGGGAGCCTCGTTCAAAAACTGTTGCCGTGGGTTCTGAAGGACTTCCTGCCCATCGCCAACGTCTCGACGGATTTTACCCCGAAGGCCTTTTTTGAGGGCACGGCGACGGGGCTGGCGGTGGCCGTTTTGTTCGCTCTTTTACCGCTTTCGGGGATCTTGCACACCTCGCCGCTCGGCACTTTGCGCTCCAGTTTCGGGGAAAAAACACGCGTCAACCTCTGGCTGCAAATCGGCGTGGCGGTGCTCATCGGCCTGTTCTTGTTCGGCTTCACATGGTTGCAAATCCGCTCGGTTCGGCAGACGGCCTTTTTCATGGGCGGCATCGCCGGGGCGTTCGCGCTGCTGTGGGCGATGGCACGGGGGCTGATGTTCTTGCTCCGGAGGTTCTTCCCGCGCGGCTGGTCGTTCACCGCCCGGCAGGCGGTGGCCAACCTCTTTCGGCCTGACAATCAGACCGTTATGCTCGTCGTGACCATCGGCTTGGGGACGCTGCTGCTCTCTACGCTCTTTTTGATCCAGCAGCTTTTGCTCTCGCAAGTCTCCTTTTCCGGTGCGGGGAAACAGCCGAACCTCCTCCTTTTCGACATCCAAAACGACCAGAAAGAGGGCGTCGCCGCGATGCTCAAGGACAACGGCCTGCCCATCATCCAAGACGTCCCCATCATCTCGATGCGCCTCGACGCCATCGACGGGCACACCCGGGCCGACGACCTCGCCCTCGCCGACTCGACCAAGCGGATGCCCGGCTGGGTTTTCGACAAAGAATATCGGATGACCTATCGCGACACCCTGATTGAGACCGAGCAACTGCTCGAAGGCGAGTTTCCCGGCCCGAAAGCCGCCCCCGGGGAGCCGATAAAAGTCTCTGTGTCAGAGGGTTACGCGGAAACCGCGCGGCTCAAGCTCGGCTCGAAGCTCCTCTGGAACGTCAGCGGCGTGGCGATGGAAACGGAGGTGGCTAGCATTCGAAAGGTCGACTTCAACCGGGTGCAGACGAACTTCCTCGTCCTCTTCCCGAACGGCTATCTGGAGAGCGCGCCGCAGTTCCGCGTCCTCGTCTCGCGGGCGCCGACGCCGGTCCAGTCGGCCAAAATCCAGGGCCTCGTGGTGGAAAAGTTCCCCAACGTCTCGGCCATCGACCTGACGCAAATCCTGCGGTCGGTCGAGGAGATTCTGAGGAAGGTGTCGTTCGTCATCCGCTTCATGGCCCTGTTCAGCATCCTGACTGGGCTGCTGGTGCTGCTGTCGTCGCTGTATCTCTCCAAGTTTCAAAGGGTGAAAGAGTCGGTCCTGCTGCGCACGCTGGGCGCGAGCCGCCGCCACATCCTTTGGATAAACGGGCTGGAATACTTCTTTTTGGGCAGCCTCGCCTGCCTCGCGGGTGCCGGTCTGTCGGTCGGGGCGGCGTTCGCGCTGGCGAAGTTTTCGTTCAAAATCCCGTTCGCGCTCAACTGGTTGCCGCTCGTGCTGACGACCGGCGGCATCGTCGCGCTGACCGTCATCATCGGTTTGTTCAACTCGTTCGAGGTCGTGCGGAAGCCGCCGCTGGAGGTGCTGCGGGCGGAGATAAACTGATGCCGATTCCCGAAAACAGAGAAGCCAACCCGTTGATTATCAATGGATTGGCTTCTCTGTTTTCGGGAAGAGTCGATGCTCGGTCATTCCCCAAACGCCCAATAAAGGAAATCCGGCATCGCCTCCCCCCAAGTCATCGGGTCGTGCGTCCCGTCGGGGATTTCGAGGTAGCGGGTGTCGGCCTCACTGTAGCCCTTCGCCCGGAGGATGCCGATGAGGTCGACGGTGTCGTCGATGGCGTCGATGATGCCGTTGTTGTTGCGGTCGTCCTCCTCGTCGAGCGTGCCGACCTCGAACCAGAAGCGCTGGCCGTCGTTTTTCCCCGAGTTCAAAAGGATGTCGTGCATGATGCGCCCGCCGTCGGGGTCTTTCGGGTTGACATCCTCCCACCGCCACCAGAGCGCGCCGCTGAACACGCCGACGCTGCCGAAAATCTCCGGGGTGGCCCAACCGATATCCATCGCCGACAGGCCGCCGAGCGAGAAACCGGCGATGGCCGTGTTCTCGACGCGCCCGTCGATGCGGTATTTTTCGAGGCAAAGGGGAATCAACTCGTTGACAATGAACGACTTGTAGTTGGCTGCCCGCCCGCCGCGCCCTTTGTAGTCGGCCTGCCGGGCGGTGCCGTAGATCTTCATGCGGTCGTCGCCCGCGTGGACGCCGACGGCCACGAAATAGGGCATAGAACCGGATTTCCAGACCCGCGAGAGGATTTTGGAGAAGCTCATCCGGGGCAAATCCTGCCCGTCGTTGAGGATGAGGAGCGGGTACGTCGCCCGCTTGTTGCTGCGGAAATCGGGCGGCAGGTAGACGTCGAGCGCGACCTCGCGGCCGAGCGACGGGCTGAACTCGTGGCGGATTTTCCGCACCGTCGGGGCTTGCGAGGAGACGGCGCGGCGGAGGGTGCGCAGGGTGCTTTCGATAAAGGAGGCTGCCATTTTCAGGGTGGAAAGTTTGGTGAAAATCCCGGTTTGGGGGGGGCAAAGGTGGCCAAACCCCGCCGCCGGTTGGGCTTTTTCGAGATTCAAATTTTACCCCAAAAACCGACCCCGCTCAGCCTCGGTCGGCAGGCGACAGGTCTCTTTCTTTCCAAAAAACCGGTAGCGGTTTCGAGAAACAAGCCCGTAGAAAAAGTCCCGCACGGGCCTCGGCAACACCTTGAAGACATAGAAAACCGGCCAAACCCCGCCCAGCCGCCGTGAGACTTCGAGCACCGCGTCGCTTTTCGAGAAGACCTTCCCGCCGGCCAAAAGCACGACGGTGTTCATGTTGAAATTCGAAAAACCGGCCCGTCCGAGCGCGTCTTCGGCAAACTCGGACTGGAGCGAGGCGAAACGAAACCGCCCCCGCCGGTCGAGCCGCACAAGCATGTCTACCCACCAGACGCAGAGGTTGCAGACGCCGTCGAAGAAGAGGATGGGGCCGTCGGCCGCCGGATTTTTCATAGGAGAGATTTTGCGGAATGGCCACATTTGCCGCTGTTGCGGGCCTCCACAAAAACCCGCCAAAAAGAACATGGTTCTCGATTTGACCGGAAAGAACGCCTTCGTCGGCGGCAGCTCGCAGGGCATCGGCCGGGCGGTGGCCCGCGAGCTGGCCCTGCTCGGCGCCTCTGTGACGGTCTGCGCCCGTTCGGCGGGGCGGCTGCGCGAGGTCGTCGCCTCGCTCGACACCTCGAAGGGCCAGCAGCACGGCCTCGTTGCTGTTGATTTTTCGGACGAAAAAGCGGTCGAACAGGCCGCCGCCCTGCTCGCCTCGGAGCGCACCATCCACATCCTCGTCAACAACACAGGCGGCCCGCCGGGCGGCCCCATCGCGGCGGCCGGGCCGGGCGACTTCCTTGCGGCCTTTCACAACCACTTGATTGTCAATCACTTATTGGTAAAAAATTTCCTCCCCGGCATGAAAGCCGCCGGTTGGGGGCGCATCGTCAACATCATCTCTACCTCGGTGAAGGAACCGCTCGACGGTCTCGGCGTGTCGAACACGACGCGCGGTGCCGTCGCCTCGTGGGCCAAGACGCTGGCGGGCGAGGTCGGCCCGGCGGGCATCACCGTGAACAACGTGCTGCCCGGCTACACGCGCACCGGGCGGCTCGACGAGGTCGTCGAACGGCGGGCGGCCGCCAGCAAGCAGACGGCTGAGGCCGTTGAGGCGATGTTCAGAAGCTCCGTGCCGCTTCGGCGCTTCGCCGAGCCGGAGGAGGTCGCGGCGGTGGTCGCCTTTCTGGCCAGCCCGGCGGCGGGCTACGTCTCGGGCATCAACGTGCCGGTGGACGGCGGGCGGACGAGGAGCCTTTGAGCATTGACGTCGGGTGCCACCGAGTTCCGCTCGGGCAGCGTGACGGTGGCGAGGTGAGATTTTTACCCAAATGGGTGTTTTTTCCGCATGAAGAGGTTTCCTACTTTTGGCCAGAGGGCCTCGTCCACTCCTTTCAAATTTTTCAGCATGAAAAAGCTCTCCGCTCTCCGCGCTGACGTTTCTTCTTTTCGTCCTTTGGTCGATGGCCTGCGGTAATGATAAGGCAAGCACCGGCGAACCAACCGCAAAAGACCACCAAACCCAAGCCACTGAGCGCGGCGGCCACGGCTGCCAGTGTGAATACCGGATTAGTCAATTTGGATTCAAGGCTCCTACTTCTGGGTATCCGATTGAGACCGCACAGGTGATAACCAACGGCCAATTTCGTGGCGGAAGTGGAACCTGCGAGAAGATGTGGGCATGGTACACTTCGGGCAGCCTCCGCGGCCCAGCGAACCCAACTTGCATCAACACAATAATCGGGTCGATTGACTCGACTGCTTGGTACCCATTTAACTGTGATCTCCCTAAATGGGACGATCTTTTTGTCTACTTCACCACGGCGCAGGCAAATACTTCGTGCCAGCACGACCACAGCAAATGATGGAATCTCACCTATGAAATCAGGTGCCAAGCCCTTTCAGGTGCCGATTATCCATACGGGGTCTGGAATTATTCTGGCCCGATAACAGTGTCTGGCAACAGCAACAGCGTGGCTCCTATGAGCGAAATTGAATTGCTCGAAGAATGTGGCTGCAACACCCATGAAAAATAGGAAAGCATGAAAAAGTGTCTCATTTCTCTTTGGGCGGCCGTCCTTATTCAAACCTCTCCGGCCCAGAATGGCTCTTTTCAAATTGCCATCGACTCGGCGCAAAAGGGCTATCGTTTCGACGACATCGTGGTGGACGAGGTAGACAAATCTGTTGGCATCTTTCGCTCACCGGGCTGCTGGGCTTGTGAAGACTTCTTTCTGATGCCAGTGGGCAACGTCGCCAGCATCAAGGCGAAACACTTTGCTGTCCACAACGGCCCAGTCTGGGAATTTGACGACTTGAAGGCCCATTATTTCCATGACCGTCTCGTCTTTGGCCATGCCCTTGACCTTGACAACTGGATTTTTAGCTACGATTTCAAGAGCGGAAAGGCCTGGTGCAAAGGATTCGGTCCTACTATATTGGGCCACCCCCAGTCAAACATCAAGAGCTTTGCCACAAAGCCCAACGGCGAGCTGCTCATCGTGGCGGGCTACGCTTTGGACGGCACCTGGTCCAAGCACGACATCCTGCACCTCCTTTCTGTTGACACGCTGGGAAACACCCTTTGGAGAAAGCACCTGCAATACGAGTTGCCGGGCATCGACCCTCTGGGCACCAATTCCGTGAAATTAGACCTGAACCCGGCTGACGGGACGGCTTACATGCTCACAGAGCCTTTTGTGTGGAAATCCCCCCATGCCATCCTTAAGCTGGACCCCAACGGCGCTCCCCTGCAGTGGAAGACCGTCGAGGCCGATGCTTACGAGAAGCTCTTTTTCCACAACGGCTCCGTCTTTCTCCTCGGCCACACGAAACAGCCTCTTCCGTTTTCCCAAAACAAAGAGAACTGCATCCTTGCCAAGCTCGACGCCGACCTCAACCCGCTGTGGGTACGCGCCTACTCGGGCGAGGCGTTCGAGTACAAACGCTCCACCCTCAACTTTCTGCCCGACGGCTCGATGGTGCTTGGCTACTCGACCTCCGGAGCCTTTCCGACCATCTTGGCCAAGCTC
>JBGAWE010000359.1:0-3182 GCA_044227705.1 Saprospiraceae bacterium | reverse complement strand
TCTGCAGCGCAACCAACGGCCTGCCATTTGTTAGCCTGTTTGCCCAGCTCGTGGGAGAGCAATCCGGTGGCATTTGGACAAAAACCAGCGGCCCGAACACGGGCGTCAATTTTGACGCAAATGCCGGTACGTTCGACCCGAATGGGATGGCATCCGGCACTTATGTCTTCCAATATGAAGTCACAGGCGTGGCACCGTGCCCAGACGACTTGGAAACCGTTGCCATCACCATCAACGACTGTACCCCACCCTGCCCGCCACAAACCTGCATTCCCTTGAAGGTGGAGAAAAAAACCAATTAACCAAGAAGGCTCCGCTAAAACCGAAAGCCCGCTCCGAGATGTCGAGGCGGGCTTTCTTTTTTCGAAAACCGGCTCAAAACCGCTTTTTCACCGCAGCGTAGTCGAGGTAATAGAGGACTTTGAGCGAGAGACTGTTCTGCATCGGCAAAGTCGGCACTGCGCCGAGGCCGTTGAAATAACCCTCGGTCGCCTGTTCTGTCTCGTCATAAATGGCGTTTTTCCAGACCAAAAGGAGGTCGCTGCCCGGCGCGAACCGCCACGAATAGACACAGTCTATGTTGAAGAAGTTGGCGGTGACGTCGTGAAGTTTGGTGCCCGAAGCGTCCTCGCCCGCGTAATCGGTCGGGGCGAGGCGGCCGTCGTTTTTCAGCAGATAGAAATGGTTGTAGCTCACCCGGTTCCAATAGTGGCGGATGCCGAGCCGGAGGTTCATCCGCGTGTTGAAGGTGAAGTTGATGTCAAGCGCGTTGTCCAACCCGAGGATGTCGCGCCGACCGAAGACAATCTTCTCCGCGTCCAGCCCGCCGAGCGAGTCGAGCAGGCTGCCATAACCAGTGGAGCTTTCGTCAGGTCCACCGCCCGCATAGCCGACATCGCCCTTCGAGTAATCAAGGTTGACGAAAAACCCGAGCGTGAGCTTCTTCCCCGGTCGCCACGAAAGCCCCGCCCACGGGTACAAACCGGTCCGGCCGCCGTAGCCGCCGCGACGGGTGAAGGCCATGCCCTGGCTGACCTGCCAGAGTTTTCGCCGGTCTGAGTTGTACCAATAGTTCACGCGAAAGCTGCCCGGGATGCGGAAATAGCGGTCGAAACCCTCGGTACGCGGCTCAAAATAGTCGCGCTCACTGCCCGGGACGAGCCTCATGTTGATGCCGACATTGTGAAATCCGGGCGTGTTGCCGCCCATGTTCCAGCCGATGGCTGTCGAGTTGGGCACGTTCGGGCTGTAGTAGCGGCCGTTCCAGGTCCAGAGGCTCGTCCACCAATTGTTCCAGTGCTTCGTCTTTTTAAACTGGTTGTAGCTCACCCACGCCAACGCGCTGACCTCGTTGGGCGAGTATAGGAAGCCGAGGTCGTTGGGGTTGTAGTTGGCGCTCTCGACGTTGTTGCCGAGGTGCCATGTCCACTTGCCGCTGGTCTTCTCGATGTTGGCGCCCCAGGCGTTGCCGCGCACGGTCTTGTCCGCAAAAAAGCGCTGGCTTCCGTAGGCGTTGCCGTAAAAAGCGTAGCTGTTCTTCTTGTTCCGCAGGTACCAAGTCGCGCCGGTCACGTCGGCGTCTACGTCCCCGCCCTGCCGGACGGCGGCCGTGTTGATGAAGGTAAAAGAGCTGTTGTGCGGCAGGTTCTGGTCGATGACCACGACGCTCTTGTCTGTCAGGCTTGAGGTTTCTACTTGGCGGGTCTCGCCGGTCTCGATGTTCTTGATGGTCGCGGTGGTTGCTCCTTCGACGGCGTTGAATACGCCGATCCCGGTGCCACCTTTCGTCCGTCCGCTGATTTTCGTGGCGTTCAATAGCCGGACGCTGGCCGGGTTTTCGACGATCTCCTCGTTGTCCGAGATTTCATCCTCCACGTCCCAATAGTGGAGGGGTCGGTTTCCGATGCGGCGCGAATAAAAGAGGCCTCCTTTGTTGAAAAGCTCCGTACCCTCGGTGAAAAAAGGCCGGTTCTCGTCGAACCGCACCTCGAACGGCGAAAGGTTCAAGACCTGCGCGTCGCTCTTCACCTGCGCGAAATCTGGCACGAGCGTCGCGTCGAGGGTGAAGGCCTCGTTCAGCCCAAATTTCAGATCCATGCCGGCCGAGAACTGGCGGCCCCACGCGCTTGTCGGACTGGCACTCTTGTCGAAGCTGTTTGTGAAGTTTTGGGCCAAAAAAGGCGTGGCCGACAGCCGCAGCGGTGCCTTGATGTTTTCGATGCCGGTCAGTTTTCCCGCTTGGGCAAGGGTGCGCTGGTCGGGCATGACGCGGTTCCAGCAGTCCAGTTCGCCCCGACGGCTGACGTGGCGCAGGAAGTTGATGTTCCAGTTTTGAAGCTGCTTCTTCGGAAACCGGATGGCCGAGTAGGGCACCTCTATTTCAACCGACCAGCCATCGGGCAGCATGGACGTCGCGCTTTTCCAGACACCGTCCCACGAGCTGTCCTCGCCGTCGGCGTCGCCGTTGTCGGGGTTGGCGGCTGCGAGCGAGTATTTTGAGTCGAACTGCACGCCCGACGGCATCACATCGAACTCGAGCGCGTTCTGCCCGTCTTCATAAGTGTCGATGATGACTCCGAACCAGTCGGAGTTGTCGTTCTCATCGCGCTTTGTGAGCGGCCGAGCGATGCTGTCCGGGCTGTCGAAGCATTTGGCGTAGAAGTAGACGGCATTGTCGTCGTATAGGACGCGCACCTCTGTCCGAGTCGTCGATACGGCCCCGGCGTTGGGCCATTTCCAGAAGAAGCCGGTCGCTACTGGCGCTGACTTCCATCCGGCCTCGTCGTCGCGGCCGTTGATGATGATCCGCTCGGCGATGCGCGTGGCGCTGATATCCTTTTTCGGAAACTCGGCTTGGGCAAAAACTTGTGTTGAAAACAGGAAAACGGTGAGCAGGGAGGCGAGGCAATTCTTCATGTGAACAGGTGGTCGGTTTATCTTTTTTGGCAATGACAGGGCCGTTCCAGCGAAGGTTGCAGCGGCTATGGAGGCAGTCGTATTTTTTGGACAAAGGTTACTTCCCTGCTGTGGAAAGGCCGGTTCCGTCGGCCGAGCAGTGCGGGTTGCAGATTCCTCGTGCAACAATTCGGTCGCCATGCCGACCTCGCTTGCTCGCAAAGGGCATTTTTGACCACTTTTTTGCCCAAAAAGCATCGAAAAACGAGCAATTGGTACTTTTGCCC
>JBGAWE010000358.1:0-4279 GCA_044227705.1 Saprospiraceae bacterium | reverse complement strand
CGCGAGGTCGCTGACTTGTGTGTTGGAGCAGTTAAGCGTCTGCAAAGCGGAGAGCGCGGTGAGAGGCGCGAGGTCGCTGACTTGTGTGTTGAAGCAGTAAAGACTCTGCAAAGCGGAGAGCGCGGCGAGGGGCGCGAGGTCGCTGACAGGATTGCCGTTAAAGATAAGGACTTTGAGGTTTCGCAGTAAAGAAAGGGCGGGTGGGTGAGCAGCGATTTCGTTTTTCTCGCTCTTGTTGGATGACTCATGTCTCACCCATTTGGTGCCGTTCCATTCCACCCAATTAGCCGAAAAGGTCAACCGCTCCACCCAGACGCATTGCCCAATCTCCTCCGGGACGGTGGTCATGCCGCAGTTTCCGAGGTCGAGGGAGGTGGCATCCTCGCCCCGGCGGTGCTTTTCGATGTTCTCTTTGATGAGGCGGAGGGCGAGCTGCGACATAAGGGAAAGGCGGTTGAGTGGTTGAAAGAAGCGGGTTGAGCGACAGGCCAAATATCCCTTAAAAGCGCGGACATCAAAGAAAGAAACAAGCGTGTCCGCTCCTCAAAATGTCGCCAATATGCCGATTGAGGCGCATTTCATTATCCAAATGGGTAGAATCCGATAAAACGTTTGGAGGCCTGCCCGATTCTCCTATACTTTTGAACAACGCCGGGGCACGGCAGACAACCCGTTTTTTTCTCACCTACAAAAGATTTCAACCATGGCCAAAAAGTCCAGAGAGCTGCTCCCGAAGCGGCTCAACAAGCCTCTCCCACCCGATGCCGAGGAACAGCTCAACCTTCACCTCCAGAAGGTCATGGAGCTGCTCGGCAACGACACGCCCATCAGCGAAAGCGACTACGACAAGCTGCGCGTCATCGCCGACACGCTCAAACCGCAATGCGACGACCTGTTCGACATCGTGGTGGCCAACCCCGAGTTCCTCCAACCGGAGCCTGGCTCGGAACACCTGACCGTGCAGGACATCCGCAACGACAAGCTCTACTATGAGTTCTGCGACAAGTTCCCCGGCGCGGTGGCCGCCATGATGCTCCGCATGAAAAGGGAACAAATCATAGCCGGGGCGCAATACGAGAACGCCCTCGGCATCTACGCAGAGAATGTGGAGCGGGCCGCCAACCGTGGCACCAACCAAAAGGCCAAGCTCGTGCTGGAACAAATAATGAAGCTGAAGAAGGCACCGAGCAGCGGCGGCAGCTCGCCCAAGCCACAACCCGCGCCCTCCGCACCACCCGCGACGCCCGCCCCGCAACAGTGACCCATCCGAACCGCCCCGGCCAAGCCCGGGAACAGGGATTGCGCCTGTTCCCGGGCTTTTTTTGGTGGAGGCAAGGCAAACGCCATGCGCACGCTCTCCGATATCCGCGCTGCTGCGGCCGGGCCTGTCCGGAGGGCTTTTTTGATTTGGGCGATGCGGTCAATTTCTTCAAAAAGCACCCTCACAGCGTAACCTATCCGATGTCCGGACGGTCTTCTCGACACGGTCGGGCAGGGTTGCCGCCCTTTTCTTCCACCAGCGGAAACAGGGTGTTTGTCCGAAAAAGCGAGCCGTTGGTAGTTTGCAAAACATGGTACTCGGTCAAAGAACCGCTCTTTGCCGCACAAAATCAATCAGACAACTTGTCATGAAATACCTCTTCTCATTCACTCTCCTGCTGTTACTCCTCCATAACCTCTCTGCTCAAACCTCCGTGAGCGGCCTGTTGCGCGACGAAAAGAAACAGCCGCTCTCGTTTGCCACCGTCCTTTTGCTCCAGTCAAAGGACTCCTCGTTTATAAAAAGCGCGCTCTCCGATGACGGCGGGCGGTTCCAGTTCGACGAGGTCGGCACCGGCGAGTATCTGCTCAAAGCCACTTTCATCGGGATGGCCGATGTGTTCTCCTCAAAGTTTGAGGTTGCCTCCAAGCCTGTGGCCAGCCTGATCTGCAGTTCACCGCGGCCTGGTCAACATGAGGTCGTGGTGGTAGCCCGCGTCGGTCGTGGAGGTGAAGGCCGACAAGACCGTGCTGAACGTGGAGGGCACCATCAACTCGATCGCCTCGGCCCTGTGAACTGCCCCCGGCGTTACCGCAGTGGACAACAACGAGCACGTCTCGGTAAAAGGCAAGAACGCCGTCAAAATCATGATCGACGGGCGCGACGTGCTCGACGGCAAGGACCTGTCGGCCCTTCTGAAAGGCACGCAGTTTCCGACATCGCCAACATCGAGATCATCTCCAACCTGTCGGCCAGTACGACGTGCCTGGGCAACGCGGGCATCATCAACATCCGCCTCAAGAAGAACAAGGCCTGCAGGCCCAACGGCAACTTTGGCGGCTAGGGTCATCGAGGGCCAGACCCCAAAGGCGGTGTGAACGTGAGCCTCAACCACCGCAACAAGGGCGTCAACGTTCGGCTCCTACAACAACCACTACGGCGACTGGCAACACCAACGACTTCATGCGCGAGCAGTCAGGCACAGCTGTTCGACCAAAAATCGAAGGAGGTCTGGAAAAGCAAATGGAACGGCGCACGGGCCGGCTGCCGACTGGTTTTTGAGCGACAAGCACACGGTGGGCGTGCTGGTCAACGGCGGCCTCAACACCGGCGGATGGGAGCAACAGCCGCACCGCCATCAGCCAGACGGCCACGCGCACCCAGATAGATTCCGTTGCTGACGGCACAGAACATCCAGGACGTGGACCGCAAGAACCTCACGCCAACCTCAACTACCGCTTTGCTCGACACCTCGGGCCGCCTGCTGAACATCGACCTCGACCGGGGCACCTTCAGGAACAGCGACGCCAGTTTCCAGCCCAACTACTACTGCCCTGTTCAACGGCGAGGAGCTGCTCCATGCCTTCATCTATCGAAACTCGACGCCCAGGTCGACATCGACATCGCGACCTTCAAGGCCGACTGGGAACAGCGCCTTTGGAAAGTGCACGCTCGGCATCGGCACGAAGTTCTCGAAGGTGAAGACGGACAACACGTTCGACTTCTACAACATCTTCAACGGCGTGGACGACCTCGACGAAGAGCGCTCCAACCGCTTCGTCTACGACGAAATGACCAGCGCGGGCTATGTGAACTACAACCGAATGTTCGGCAAGAAGCTCAACGTGCAGGCCGGCCTGCGCGTGGAAAACACCGACTACACCGGCGACCTGACCGCCCACACAAGCCAGAACGGAGAGAAGGTGAGCGACAACTACACCAAGCTGTTCCCGAGCGCGGCCGTCACCTATTCCTTCACCCAAAACCTGGGCCTCAACGCCACCTACAGCCGCCGCATCGACCGGCCTTCCTACGAGGACTTGAACCCCTTCGAGTCGAAGCTCGACGAGCTGACGTTCCGCAAGGGCAACCCGCGCCTGCGCCCGCAATTCACCAACAACTTCGAGCTGGCGCCCACTTTTCACGGCTACCCGGTAGTCTCGGTGGGCTACAGCCGCACCAACGAC
The DNA here is from genome assembly GCA_044227705.1 of Saprospiraceae bacterium. Lineage (GTDB taxonomy): Bacteria > Bacteroidota > Bacteroidia > Chitinophagales > Saprospiraceae > JANOQP01. The sequence goes on along the minus strand of JBGAWE010000358.1, from coordinate 832 downwards.
GTGTTCACGCAGGTGCTCGGCACCGACAGCCGCAACCCCCGCGCCGCGTTCATCACCAACGAAAACCTCGCCGACCAGCAGAACTGGACCGTCTCCGTCAATGCGCCCACGCCCATCCGCAAGTGGTGGGACGGCTATGTCAGCCTGACGGGCATCCGCAGCCATTTCAAGGCCGACTACGACTCCCTCTCGTCGGGCGGCGCCATCCACATCAACCAGGCCTTTGCCACGCTGAACGGCTACGCCGAGCAGAGCTTCAAGCTCGGCCACGGCTTTTCGGCGCAGGTCTCCGGCTGGTTCAACACGCCATCCTATTGGGGCACGATGCGCGCCTCCAGCATGGGCTCCGTCGACCTCGGCGCGAGCAAGAAACTCTGGGACGGGCGCGGCGAGCTGCGGCTGCGGGTGGGCGACATCTTCCGCACGTCGGGCTGGCGCGGCAAAAACGTGTTCACGCCCGGCCTTGTCTTCGAGGGGCGCGGCACGAACGAAAACCACACCGTCACGCTCAACTTCTCCTACCGGTTTGGGCGCAACGAAATCAAAGGCGCGCGCCAGCGCAAGACCGGCCTCGAAGACGAGCAGAACCGCGTGAAAAACGGCAAGGGCTGAACCCCTCCACCCCTGTTTTTGGGAAAAATCCCTGTCGGCTTCGTCGGCAGGGATTTTTATTTTGTGGAAGCTTTCAGCAAGGGTCCCACATATGGAGGATGGCGACGGCATGGACGCCCTCGCCCTTTTTTGCTTTTGAGCTTAAGAACAGGACATAAGAAGCATGGTCACTACCATATAAGGCGACGTAGTCTGTCTTCCCATCGCCATCGATGTCCCC
>JBGAWE010000357.1:0-3245 GCA_044227705.1 Saprospiraceae bacterium | reverse complement strand
CTTCGGTGCAGTACTTGAACAAGATTTGGCCGTTTTTCTCCAGTTTGTCCAAAGTCGCGGCATCGGCGTAGAAACGTCCCTCTCCGTGCGCAATCGGGATTTTCAACGCGCGATTCGGGTCGAGCTTGGCGGTGATGGCCGAGCGTCGGGTCATCGGTTTCAAAAAAACGTTTTTGCAGGAATAGCGCACTTCGTTGCGCAACAAAACGCCCGGCAACAGCCCGGCCTCGCACAAAATCTGAAAACCATTGCAAATGCCCCAGACCAGCCCGCCGCGAGACGCAAACTCGGCAACCGCCGACATAATGGGCGAAAAACGGGCAATCGCCCCAGCCCGCACATAGTCGCCATAAGAAAAGCCGCCCGGCACGATGACGCACTCGATTCCCGGCGGAAGAGACGAATCCTTGTGCCAAATCTTTTGGACGGGCTGTTTCAACACATCGCCGAGGACGTGCACTGCATCATCGTCGCAATTGGAACCGGGAAAGACGATTACTCCGAATTTCATTTTCAAAAAGAGTTAGAAGCTGTTTGAGTTTGGTCGGCCAGCCCCGGAGGGGCGAAATGTTGGTAGAACGAACGTTCCCGCCGTTTTCGAAAGCTCCGTAGGAGCGAAACCAATTTCGCCCCTTCGGGGCTTCCGAGAATCATTGTTGCGACTATTCTACCAACATTTCGCCCCTACGAGGCTTGCGGTGCGAGATTGAGATTTATGCCCAGATGGCCATGAAAACCAGTACGAAAAGCATTAATAGATGCAGTACTTCCGCTATTGGCTGATTTTTGATGTTCAAAAAGACGATGCCCATGAACAGCCCCAGAAGCGGCGCACAAAGGTAGAAATGCGCCACCTCGAAGTGCGGCCGCAAAAGGAACGACGCGGCTGCGATGACGAGGAACCAATTGAGCGCGCCGATGAACTTCTGCACCTGGATGGTCTTTCGGGTGAAAAAGGAGCCGTAATTGAGCACAACAACCAGCGCGGCGGCCGCGAGGATGGCGATTTTTGCGGCAGTCTTTTCACTAAAAGGCTGGTCGAAAAACTGGACGAGGCCGAACTGTTGGCTCAAAAAGTGCTTCTCCCAGAACCAACCGCCCGCATCGCGCCAAAAGAACCAAGTCCACGCCAGGAGGAAGGGCGTTGCGAGTCCGCAAAGCATCATTGCCCGCTCGCGAAGGTCGAAGCCCCGGATGAGGCCCAAACCGGCAAACGCAGCGATGGCCAGCCAAAAAGCAGGCATGTAAAAGAGGGCGGCGATGGCCAGCCAGAAACCGACATTGAAAATGCGGGCGGGGCCTGTTTTTTGGTCGTTCCAGGTCTTTAAAAGCTGGTTGACTGAAATTAGGACAAAGGTCGTCGACATCAGCGGGGCCGAGAGCCGCAGGAAATCCGGCACGACGCTGCACAAATAGATCGAGAAAAGCCCGGGGAAGTAGCTGTTCGACGGCGAAATTCGATGAATGTTGGCCATCCGGTTGACCATCATGCCCTGAACGATGGCCAGCGCGGCGGCAATGACGGCAGCCACGATCGGATGTTCGCCGAGAAATTGGTGGACGAGATCGGTGAAAAAGGCCATCTCGCCCGTCTCCGTAAACTCGGGCGGCGAGATGAAGGCAGCGCAGCGAACCATCACCGCGTAGACGGCCAAAAGAAAGGCGGTTAAGGCCTGATTGGAGCGGAAAAAAGAGAGCACGCGCTGGATTCCAGGTTTTGGGGTTTGTGGTTTCAGTCCCCAAAAACTGGGGGTGAAGGTATCAAACCGACCGTTCGGCCGGATTTTTTTCCCGAAAACCAACCGTCGGCGGGCGGCGGTGTTAGTCGAAAGTGGTTTTGCTTTGCCCGCCGTTCCGCGCAACCGGGTGTGGCGCAACAGCATGAAAAAATCCAAAAGATGCGCTCGCTCGACGAAATAAAGGCCCCCATCGAGGCCGAACTGGAAGAGTTCGAGCGGCGCTTCCGCAACTCGGTTCGCTCGACGGTGCCGCTGCTCGACAAAATCACCTACTACATCGTCAACCGGAAGGGCAAGCAGATGCGGCCGATGTTCGTCTTCCTCGCCGCGAAGACCTGCGGGCCGTTCACCGACAACGGCTACACCGCCGCCTCGATGCTCGAACTGCTGCACACGGCCTCGCTCGTCCACGACGACGTGGTCGACGACAGCCACGAAAGGCGCGGGTTTTTCAGCATCAATGCTTTGTGGAAGAACAAGATCGCGGTGCTCGTCGGCGATTTCCTCCTCGCTCAAGGCCTGCTTCTTTCCGTAAAAACGGGGCAGTACAAACTACTCGAAATCTCCTCCCGCGCGGTGAAGGCGATGAGCGAGGGCGAGCTTCTCCAAATCGAAAAGGCGCGGCGGCTCGACACGGACGAGGCCGTTTACTACGAGGTCATCAAAGGGAAAACCGCCTCCCTCATCGCCGCTGCCTGCGCGAGCGGCGCCTCCAGCTCGACCGACGACGCGGACGCGATTGAAAAGATGTGGCTCTTCGGCGAGCGCATCGGCATGGCTTTTCAAATCCGCGATGACCTTCTCGACTTCGGTTTTGGGACGGGAATCGGCAAGCCCGTCGGCGTCGACATCAAAGAAAAGAAGCTGACGCTGCCCCTCTTGTTCGCCCTCTCGAAAGCCGGTTGGTGGGAGAAGCGGCGCATCATCCGCCTCGTGAAGCGGGATTCGGAGAAGCCAGCGGCGGTCCGCGAGGTCATCGAGTTCGTCAAAAAGAGCGGCGGCATCGAGTACGCGCAGCAAAAAATGGTCGCGCTGCGGGCGGAGGCCATCGAGATTTTGAGGGGGAGCTTCCCGCCCTCCACCTATCGGGACTCGCTCGAGGAGCTGGTCATGTTCGTCACGGAGCGGGAGAAGTGACCGTGTCGCCCAAATTTCTCCAAAAAAAATAACTGACTTTCGTTAGACGGCGCATCGCCCTTTTTGGCCCGGTTTTTAATAACGTCTAACCGGCAGCCGGGCCGCGCCCAACTTTGTTCAACGCCGCCCGGCCGCCCGATTTACCGGCGGCCCCGATTCCTCGATAAAGCCGGACATTTGGATTTCGGATTCCAAACCTCGACATGCTTTTCGACCGCTTCCCTTTTTACAAACAGCACGACTCGATGGACTGCGGCGCGACCTGCCTTCGCATGGTCGCCAAGCACCACGGGCGCCTGTTCTCGCTCGAAAAACTGCGGGAACTGACGTTCGTCGACCGCGAGGGGGTGAGCCTGATGTCCATCTCCG
>JBGAWE010000356.1:0-3268 GCA_044227705.1 Saprospiraceae bacterium | reverse complement strand
AGGGGCGACCCTTGCGGTCGCCCCCATGTCACGATTGAATTCAACGGGTACCAAAAACAAATCAGGCCCTGCCCCCGAGGAGCAGAGCCTGGTTGTGTATGACCCATCCGAGATGAAAAAAGATTAATTGGCAGGGGGCAGGGTGTCGTCCGGCTGTTTCGACCGCTCGAAGTAGGGCTTCAGCTCTTCGAGCAGGGGCTTTGCGCCGGGGACGTTGCGCTTTGCGGCATTTTGGATGTAGCTGTAGATGTCGAGGGCGGCCCGATAGGCGTCGCTCCCGGCAGCGGCCATGGTGTCGTCGTACTGGCTGCTCAACGACATCAGGTCGGAATTGACCGAGCGGAGCAGTTTCCAGCTGCCGACGTTCTTGGTGGCCCGTTCGATGTTGGTGAATTGGGGCACCATGATGGGGTTGTTGCGGCCCACCTCCAGGGCCTTCTCGACGAAGGACTGGGACTTGTTGGCCATGATTTTAAGCGCCTTTTTCTCCTTTTTCGTCAGGCTGACGAGAAAGTCGGAGTTGCGTTGGACGTCGTCGACCGCTTGGGTGATGGGCGCCATCTGTTCGGGCGCGAGGTCGAGGGAGATTTGATTGGCTGTTCCCATATCGAAGGAGTTGAGTTTGTGAGGGAATGAGATGGGTGCTTGGCCACAAAAGGATAGGAAAGAATCAAATATAGCAAATCAGGCGCAGGCACAACGCATTGTTTGGTCGTCGATGCGACGAAGGAAATGACAATCTGCTTCCACAAGACCAATGTTATTAAAAAAAAGCAAATGCCCAGCAACGGGGCCTGTCAGCCGAGGACAGGCGACAGAGCGGCCGTGTCTGCGGGATTTGGGGTTCACACCAGCTGCTCGCTCGTCAGCCCGAACCGCCGTTCCCGGTTCTGAAAATTGTGGATGGCCTTGAAAAGCTCCTCGCGCCCGAAGTCGGGCCACATGACGGGCGTGAAATAAAGCTCGGAATAGGCAATCTGCCAGAGGAGGAAGTTGGAGATGCGCGTCTCGCCGCTCGTTCGGATGAGCAGCTCGGGGTGCGGGATGCCGCCTGTGGTCAGCGCGGCCTCGAAGCGGGCCTCGTCGATGTCGGCCGGGTCGAGTTCTCCGATTTTGGCTTGCTCGGCGAGTTGCCGGGCGGCTTGGAGGATTTCCCATTTGGCCGAATAATTCAGGGCCAAGACGAGGTTTATCCGGTCGTTCTGTTTCGTGTCCTTTATTCCCTGCAAAATCGCGTCGCGGCTCTTCGGCGGGAGCTTCGACAGGTCGCCGATGGCGTGGAGGCGGACGCGGTTCTTGTTCAGGTCGGTTATCTCCCGCTCGATGGCCTCAACGAGGAGCGACATGAGGGCCGTCACCTCCATGGCCGGGCGGTTCCAGTTCTCGGTCGAGAAGGCGTAGACGGTCAGCCATTTCACGCCGACCTCGGCCGCCGCCTCCGTCACCGAGCGCACCGACTTGACGCCCGAGCGGTGCCCCACGACGCGCGGCATCCCTTTGGACTTGGCCCAACGCCCGTTGCCGTCCATGATGATGGCGATGTGCTCGGGCACCTTTCCCGCGACGATTTGGGCCTTCAAGTCCATTTTTTTCTTTGTCAAGCGGGCAAATGTAGCAAGGCCCGCATTGGTGGGCCGACCCGGAAATGGGGGTTTTCGGATATTTTTTAGCGGAAATCAAAGCCTGGCCAAGCCTTCTCGGCGACCGGCTCCCGCTCATGTGAACAGCGCCCTCCGCATCTCGTCCACCCGCCCGAAAGTCAGGACGCGGATGGCGAACTTCGATGTGTCCAGCCCTTTCGTGTTGTATTTCGAGATGTAGATTTCTTTGAAGCCGAGCCTGTCAGCCTCCGTGATACGCTGCTCGATTCGGTTGACCGCCCGGATTTCGCCCGACAGGCCGACCTCGCCGGCAAAGCAGACGTCGTGCGGAATCGAGACGTCCTCGAGCGACGACATGAGGGCGGCCACAATGGCCAAATCCAGTGCCGGGTCGTCGATGCGGATGCCCCCGGCGAGGTTCAAGAAGACATCGTTGAGGCTGAAAAAGAGGCCGCACCTTTTTTCCAAAACGGCCAAAAGCATGGCCATCCGCCGCAAATCGAACCCCGTCGCCGTGCGCTGCGGCGTGCCGAAGACGGCCTTCGAGACGAGGGCCTGCGTCTCGATGAGCATCGGCCGCATCCCCTCGAGCGTGGCGGCGACGGCCGAGCCGCTCAGACCCTCCTCGTTTTGCGAAAGGAGCAGTTCGCTCGGGTTCGAGACCTCGCGCAGGCCCGTGCCGCGCATCTCGTAGATGCCCAGCTCGTCGGTCGAGCCGAACCGGTTTTTGAGCGTCCTTAAAATCCGATAGGAATGGTTGCGGTCGCCCTCGAACTGGAGGACGGTGTCGACGATATGCTCCAAAAGTTTCGGCCCGGCGATTTCGCCGTCCTTCGTGATGTGGCCGATGAGGAAGACCGGCACGTCGGTCTCCTTCGCAAACCGCTGAAGCTCGCCCGCGCACTCCCTGACCTGCGAGACAGAGCCGGGCGTGGAGTCGATATGCGGGCTGGCGAGGGTCTGGATGGAGTCGATGACGAGCAGGTTTGGCTGCGTCTCGGCCGCCAGTTGGAGGATTTTTGTCGAGTTTGTCTCTGTCAATAGGAGGCACTCGTTGCCGCCGCCCCCGAGGCGGTCGGCCCTCATCTTTATCTGCTCCTCGCTTTCCTCGCCGCTGACGTAGAGGATTTTGCCCGGAAGTTTCGTGGCGACTTGCAGCAAAAGCGTGGATTTTCCGATGCCCGGCTGCCCGCCGATGAGCACGAGCGAACCCGGCACGATGCCCCCGCCGAGGACACGGTCAAGCTCGCCGTCACCCGTCTCTTGGCGGCGCACTTGGCCGGTGCGCACCTCTTCGAGCCGGACGGGGCGTGCCGATTCCTGCCTGCCGCCCGCTGCCCACGACCGCTTCTTTTCCTCGGCGACGGTCTCTTTTTGGATGATTTCCTCGTGGACGGTGTTCCAGTCGCCGCAGTGCGGGCAGCGGCCCTCCCACTTCGGGCTTGTGCCGCCGCAGGAGGTGCAGGCGTAGATTTTCTTCAGTTGCTTTGACATCAGTTTCGGGTTTGGAGGTTGCCGATTTTTTGTGTCAAACACCGTCTCGCCTCGGCCAGTTTTTCGCCTGCCGCTTTTTCTTTCTCGAAAAAGGACTGTGCGGCCAGCCCCTCCCAAAACCGCCGGGCGAGAAGCCACCACTCCCACGCTGCCAGTCCGGCGAGAACAGCCGC
>JBGAWE010000355.1:0-3277 GCA_044227705.1 Saprospiraceae bacterium | reverse complement strand
GTCGGCAGGAAGCCGGGCGTGTGCAGGTCGTGCTCGTAGCTGAACTTGAATTGGTTGTTTGGGAAGCGGTTGAACCGCGCCCCCGGCAGCGCGACGACGGCCGACGCGCCGCCTTTCCACGCCCGGTCGAGGGTGCCGTAGGCCGCGAAACCCTGCAGCCGCCATTGCTGCGAGAGCTTTCGGCTCGTCCGAGCGGATAGCCGCAGCCGGGTGCCCTCCGCGCTGTTGAAGCTGACAACGGAGCCGAGGTCGCCCAGCTCCCATTTGCCGAACTTGTAGAAACCGGTGCCGACGACCATCCCCGTTTTGGCCATCGCCCGGAAGATGCGCGTCTGTTGAAGTTCCTTGTACATCAACCCCACGCCCGCTTCCGACGTGTCAAGTTCCTCTGTCTGCGTGTTCTTCCAAAAGAGGGAATCGCGCTTTCGCACGTCGCCCGAGTCGCGCAGCATGAGCTGTTTGGAGGAAAAAAGGCTGTCGGGCAAGGTTTCCCCGAGTTTGTAGTCGTGGTAAAACGCCGTCCGGCGGATGCCGAGGGAGCGGCCGTTCTTCCATTTGAGCATCTTGAAGTCCATCGTCACCACGTCGTGGGCGAGCAAAAGGCGGCGGTGGAGCGAGTCCGGGTTCTGACGGCCGAAGCCCGCCGTCGAGTCGCCCGCCCACTCGAATTGCTGCTGCACCCGACAGTCTGTGATGAAGTTCAGGTTCGCTTCTTTGGTGATGCCCATGTCGACGCGGCGCACGGCGAATGAGCCGTCGAGCGCCACTTGCAGCGAGCCCATGAAGGCCACGTCCGCCTTGTTGCGCGGGGCGAAGAAGACGTTGGCGAACTTCTCGCCGCCGACCTCCGTCGTGTCCGTGATGTAGAACCGGTAGAAAGTGTTGGCCGCGCCCGAGAGCGGCCCGATGAACTCGCGGTCGACGAGGAGGATGGACGGCTCGTAGATGTCTATGTCGGTGTAAAGGGCGGTGAGCTGCGCCGAAATCCCGTCCTCGTCGACGTCGTACTCGGGGTCGATCATGCTTTGCCGCTCGCCCAGCAGCCGTTCTTTCTTTCCTTTTGGGTCGCGTCGATAAAACGCCCTGACCGACCGTTCGCGCAGGTAGTAGGGGAGGGACACGCGGCGCGTCACCTCGTTGGTGTCGCAGTAGTTCCAGAGGAAGGGGAAGGGGCGGAAGTACCACTTGCGCTTGTATTTCGGCGTGATGCCGTTGAGGTCCATGCGCAGCTTCTCGTACTTGTCGTACTGGTAGTAGGGGAGGCCTTCCTTCCGGTTTTGGTCTTTGTGCAAAAAGACCTGCTCTATCAAATCGACGGCCGGGTTGTTCTTCTTGCTGTACTTTTTGGGGCGAATCGTCACTTCGGCGAGCCGAGCGGTGTTTTCCTCCAGTTTTATGACCAAATCGGTCTTTTGCAGGCCGTCGAGGCGCAGGTTTTGGGGGAGATACCCAAGATAGGAGACCTTCAGGAGCGTCGGCTTCCGGCCGCTGGTGATTTTGAAATAGCCGTTGATGTCGGTCAGCGCGGCCGTTTGCCCGTCGTTGAACTGAACGGTGACGTAGGGGAGCGCGTCGCCGCTCGAAGCATCCACCACACGGCCCTGAACAGAGGTTTTTGCCGCGCCAGTTTGCGCGGAAAGCCCTCCCATCGAGCCGAGGAACATCAAAAAGAAAAGTGCGGTCGAGGATTTACCCATGGAGCAAGCGGCCAAAAAGCACGGCAAAGGTTTCCGCCAAAACGCGGCCCGCGCCTTTTTGTGGCCGCCGCCCGCATCTTTTTCGACGGCAGCCAGCCAACGGCAGACGACGGACAGCAGCCGATGCTCGCAACCATCGCTCGCTCTCCGGGCCTCCTCGACAGTCAAAAAACTACCATTCCGGTAATTGGTGGGCGGCCGGGGCGCTGTTGACCTTTGGCCCAAGTTCAGCTCCCAGAGCAATGGTGCGAGTCAAAACAGAACCAACTTTAGCAGCACTATCTTGTCTTCACACAGGTCTTCCACTCTTCCAATTTAGCACCGCTCACGCTTTGGGTAGCTTAACCGGGGGCGACACCGCAAGGTGCCGCCCTCGTTTTTTTTAAGCTTGGAGCCTTCAGCGTTGTCTTTCCGCGCCAACCCGCTTGCCTTATCGCTTGTCGAAAGGGCTGCCGACGTCCATGGATTTTTCTTCAGCCTCGACGGGAGGCTTTACTGGACTTGTTGGCACCGGGAACTTGTTCGCCCGCCTTGGCTCCGGGGCCTTTTCCTTCTTTGCGTTCGAGGTCCCGAGGACACGCGCTCGCGTGTACTCTTGGTAAAACTCGACCTGACCGATGCGCATCGCGTTGATGATGCGGTCGAGGCGTTCGAGGGTGCCGTCCATGGATTTGAAATTGTCTTGCCAGTTGGCAAGCTTGACGGAGTTTGTGTTCCGCAGCGTCTTCGGGGCGTTGAGATTTCGGGCAAACTCCTCCACATTGATCGCCGCGTCGTCCACCACTTTCGTGTCGATGCCGAACGCCTCAAAGATGCCCCGTAGCTCCTGCGCCTCCTTGATCACGGCGCGGTAACGGCCAAGCAGCTCGGCGTCCTTCCCGTACTGGAAATCGGAAAGATTGTTCGGGATGCGGGCCTTAAGGCTTTCGTCCTTGGCGTCGTCGGCATGGCTCCAGATGGCGTTGGCCAGCGAGAAGCAGGCATTGACCAGCCGCTCGCGCAGGATGTTCTTGGTCTCGGTGGCGCCCTCGGTGGTCTCAATGCCGAGCGTCGTCCCGGCGTCGATGACGGTAAACTGTGCAGTGAACTCATCAGCGCGGTTGCGCAGCATCGGCGTGCTGTTCACCAGCGTTTGGCGGTTGGCGAGCACGTCGCGCACACTGACGAGCATTTTGTAGCGGCGGTTCAAAGAAGCCCTCATGGAAAGTAATGGTTTAAGCGATGAACAGGCAAGGATATCTTGCCCACCCGCACGGCGCAAATGAGGTGCCAAAAACGGCCCGCGGCTGAACAACGCTCGCAATCGATTGGCTATCAACAAGTTGCGCACACTTGACAGAATGCCAAGATGATTTTATATGAAAATCAGAATTTATGCGACATGAAAAAGATGCGGTGCATCCGGTGCAAGGCGAGGTGACGCCAGACCGAGACGGTGTGAAGCTATGCACAGATGGTTTGCCCTGCCGTTCAACTTGTGGCACCAGGAGCCAAGACAAGGGCAAATAGGAAAGAGAAAGCCGGTTTTGAAGAAAAGACGGCTCGACGGCGGGTTTGGATGTTTGGAACTCGGCCCCAGA
>JBGAWE010000031.1:0-28144 GCA_044227705.1 Saprospiraceae bacterium | reverse complement strand
GTGGGCGTTGGCAGCAGGGTTTGGGGTCTCGGTCAAAAGCTCGAAATAGCTGGCCAGTTGCTGCCCGATTTGCCGCAGTTCGACGGCAATTTCGGCGGGCGGGTTACCCCAGAGCGCGGCGTTGACTAACCGCTCGGCCTCCCGGAACTCGCCACAGTCGAGGGCCAGTTGCGCCGCACTTCGGAAAAGGATGGAGCGCGTCGGCTCGGCCCCCGTCTTGTGGAGGAGGAGGCTGGCGGCCTGCCTTTCAAGCTCAAAAGCCTCGCGGGAAAGCGACTCGAAACGAGCGGCGTTCCCTTCCGTTCGGGCATCCTCTGCGTCGTTTGCGAGCAACATGGCGGCATCGTGAAAGTCTTGTGCTTGGCTCATTTCTTTTTGAAGACGGTGATGGGCTTGCCAAACTCGGTCACTGCGACGAAGGCCGGGAGGCCGCTGCCGTCGGATGGGTCCATCTGCCGCATTTTTTCTCGGACTCGCTGGCTCAATTGGCTCGTCGTGCCCTTGTTGATGCCAGATATTTCGAGCCGAGCAGCGAGGAAATTGTCTGGGTCGTAGCGCGGATCGCCTTTGTTGTAGCCCAAATGGTAGTCAAAAGTCGCTCCTATCTTGGCTTGACGGACGACCTCGAACTCCGTCAGTTCGAACGCCATCGAAAGACCCACAGCCACCGCACCTAGGTTGGCGACCTCGGTCGGCTCTTGCCAATCGTTGCGGGCATCAGGTTTGTCCCAGGTCAACTGGAATTTCTGGCTCGGCTCGGCATCAACGAGCAATTCAACGCCTGGCCGATGTGCCTGGTTTTCAAACGCAACGGCCCCCGCCTCGGCGAAGCTATCGCATCTTTTCGGGGAGAGCTTGGAGCATTTTTCCCGCAAGTCGTTGAGGTGAATCTGTTTCAATCGAGTCGGCTTTAGTTGAATCAGCTGTCGGCAAATGTATCAAACCAGGCCTTTTCGGTTCTTTTTCCTCAAAAACGGCCTCAAACCTCCCCCCTAACCCGCCGCGCCCCTGCCACCATGTTGGCCAGTTTCTGCCGCGCCGCCCAGCGGGCCGTCTGGCTCAAGCCGCAGTCCGGCGCGACCGAGAGCCGCTCGGCCGGGATGAATTTCAAACACCTCCGAACCCGCTCGGCCACGTCGTCGACGGTCTCGATGTAATAGTTCTTCACGTCGATGATGCCGACGGCGACGCGCATCCGCTCGGCGAAGCGGCCCAAAAGCTCCAGTTCGGCAAACTCGCGGTTGGCCATCTCGACGTGGATTTCATCGACTTTCAAGTCCAAAAAATCGGGCAGCATCGGCGCGACCGAGCGGCGGCCGACGGGCCTCCCTTTGAAGTTGCCGAAACAGAGGTGCGTCGAGAGCATCACCCGCCCGGCGACCGGCGCGACCGTCCGGTTGAAGATGTCGACGAAACGGGCCGTGTCCTCTTTATAGGCATAGCACGACATCGACGGCTCGTCGACCGTGATCTCCCGGCAACCGGCGGCGGCCAATGCCTCCAGCTCGGCGCGGACGATGGGCAGCAGCGCCTCCGTGATGGCGTAGCGGTCGGGGTAGTCGGCGTTCGGCACGAGGCGGCCGCTCAACGTGAACGGGCCGGGGACGCTCGTTTTCAATGTAAAACCGGGCGGCGCGAGCCTCCGAAGCCGCTCGAACTCGCGCACCGCGCCCAGCCCGCCGGGGGCTTCGAGGGGGCCGGTAATGGCGTGCTTCCCGCGTTGGTCGTGGGCGGCGGGGCCGAATTTTCGAGTCTCGGAGGAGTCGGGCGAGATGCCGTTTATGAATCCGTAAAAGCTCAAATTGAAGTCGAGCCGCGTCTGCTCGCCGTCGGTGATGACGTCCAGCCCGGCGGCCGTCTGGTCGTGGATGGCGGCGATGACGGCGTCGTCAATCAGCTCGTCGACGTCGGCCGGGCCGAACTTTTCGAGGTTCTGCGAGGCGAACTCGAGCCAGCCGGGAAACGGGTAGGAGCCGACGACTGTCGTGCGGATGGGCGGGTGGTTGGTCATGTGCTTGATTGAAATTTGGTCTAAAAACCGGGCTTCCCGGCGTTTTCATAAAGCCGCGCCAGCCGCCGCCCGTGCTCGTCATAGGCCGCCTCGAAAATCTCCGCGGCCCGCGCCGACCCGACCGTGCAGCCCGCTGCGAGGGCCAATGGCGGCTGCCCGGCCGCCGTCAGCCGCGCCGCGACCTCTGCTTTTATCGAGTTGACGAGCATCGCCCCGCCGACCGTCGAGCCGGGCGCGACGGGCATCTCGAGTCCGTCGATTCGAACCATCGAATCGCCAGCCGGAGCGCCGGTGTCGAGGGCGAGGTCGGCAAAGTCGGTGAGTTTTCGGCCGTCCGGTCGGCGGCTCGTGCTGGCTTCGAGGTGCTTTTTGGAGACGATGGCGACGACCTTGATTCCCCTTTTTTGAAAAATCTCGGCCATCTCAATCGGCACGACGTTGCAGCCGCTCGACGAGATGATGAGGGCGGAGTCCATTTCCGACAGCCCGAAATTCCTCAAAATCCGGTCGGCGAGGCCGGGCGTGTTCTCCAAAAACATCGCCTGCCGCTGCCCGTTCGCCCCGACGACGCCGTTGTGGAAGGTCAGCGACAGCTCGACGATGGGGTTGAAGCCGGGGAACGAGCCGTAGCGCGGCCACATCTCCTCGACCATCATGCGGCTGTGGCCCGAGCCGAAGAGGTGGACGACGCGCCCGGCGAGGATGCTCGCGGCAAACCAATCGGCCGCCCGCTGGATGGCCGCTTTTTGCGAGCGGACGGCCGCCAACAGGTCGGCGCAGCGGTCGAGGTAGGCGTCGGTGAGGTCTTGCACGGAGAAGGTCTTTTTGAAAAACCGGGGCGCGGCCGAGCCGGTTTTGAATGGAAAAACAGGACTTTTCGGCCAAAATCCAGCTTGGCAAAGGTGGAAAACCCAATCGAGAAAATCTTGGCGGTGCGCTTCGTGCCGGTCTTCTACGACCCCTCGGCTGCGGTCTGCGCGACGGTCATGCAGGCCGCTTGCCGTGCCGGCCTCCCGGTTTTTGAAATGACGAACCGGGGCGCGGCGGCCCGCGACAACTTCCTTTTTTTGAAGAAAGAAGCCGCCGAACTCGGCTGCTCGCTGGGCATCGGCACCGTTTTAAGCGCGACCGATGCTCGGTTTTTCATGGAGAACGGGGCGGATTTCGTCGTCTCGCCCTGTTTCGTGGAGGAGGTTTTCGAGGAATGCCGGGCGGCGGCCGTGCCATATCTGCCCGGCTGCCAGACGATTCGGGAGCTTTTCGACTGCCGCTCGCGGGGGCTTTCGCTGGTGAAAATCTTCCCCGGCGAGGTGGTCGGCCCGGCGTTCGTGCGGGCGGCCAAAGCGGTTTTTCCGGATTTGAAAACGATGGTCACCGGCGGCGTGTCGCCCGGGAACGCCCGCGACTGGCTGGCGGCCGGAGCCGACACGGTGGGCATCGGGTCGGCCATCTCGGTTGTTTTGAAAAACTCGGAGGAGCCGGAAGAGGGGCTTTTTCAACTGTTCGACGGTTTGAAAAAACTGCCCTAACCCGGTGACTTTCAACCATTTAAAAAATATGCTCGACGCAAAACGCCTCGTCGTCATCGGCGGGACGACCGGCATGGGCCGCGCCGCCGCCCGCGCCTTCGTGAAAAACGAGGCGTTCGTCGTCGCCGTCGGCCTCGACGAGACGAGCGCGGCCGAGACGCAGGCCGAGCTTGGCGAAAGCCGCTGCCATGCCTTCTCCGCCGACGCCCGGCAAGCCGCGACCGCCGAGCGGGCCATCGAAATCTGTCTCGAAAAGTGGGGCGGCCTCGACGGCCTCTACCACGTCGCCGGGGGCAGCGGGCGGCGCCTGGGCGACGGGCCGCTGCACGACCTGACCGACGACGGTTGGCAGGCCACGCTCGACCTCAACCTCACCTCGATGATGCTTTCCAACCGGGCGGCGGTGCGGCAATTTTTGAAACAACAAACGGGCGGCGCGATTCTGAACATGGCCTCCGTCCTCGCCTTCTCGCCCGCGCCCGAGCATTTTTCGACCCATGCCTACGCGGCGGCGAAGGCCGGGGCCATCGGTTTTTCAAAGTCGATTGCGGCTTTTTACGCGACTCAAAACATCCGGGTGAACGTCGTCGCGCCCGCCCTAGTCGACACGCCGATGGCAGCACGGGCGATGCAAAACATTGACATCCAGTCTTTTATAAAAAAGAAACAGCCGCTCGACGGTGGCCGAACCGGGCTGCCCGAGGACCTCGACGGGCTGGCCGTCCTGCTGATGAGCGACGCGGCGCGGTTCATCACGGGGCAGGTCGTGGCGGTGGATGGCGGATGGTCCGTTGGGTGAATCAGCGGACGACGAGGCGATAGCCCTCCCCGTGGATGTTCAAAATCTCGATGGCCGGGTCGTCTTTCAAAAACTGGCGCAGCTTGCTCACATAGACGTTCAGGCTGCGCGAATGGGCGTTGAAGTCGTCGCCCCAGACGCGGTTGAGGGCCGTGTCGCGCTCGACCACGCCGGTCGGCGACAAGCAGAACAGGTCGAGGAGCTTTGCCTCGATGGCGCTCAAACGGGCGGCGTTTTTTCCATCAAAAAAGAGTTCGCGGGAGACGGGGTCGAAGCGGTAGCGGCCGATTTGGCGCGGCTCCTCCCCTGCCCTTTCGGCCTGCTGACGGCCGGTGCGGCGCAGCACGGCCTCGACGCGCAGGTAGACCTCCTCGATGCTGAAGGGCTTGGTGACGTAATCGTCGGCGCCGAGGGTGAGGCCGCGTATCCGGTCCTCCTTTTGGTTCTGGCCGGTGAGGAAGATGAAAGGGATTTGCGGGTCGATGGCCCGCAGGTCGGCGGCGAGGGAGAAGCCGTCCTTGAAGGGCATCTTCACGTCGAGCAGGCAGAGGTCGAAGGGCTGTTTTTTGAAAGCCGCAAGGCCGTCGTCGCCCGTCTGGGCGAGGGTGACGCGGAAGTTCTTGCCTTCCAGATACTCGGCAAGGAGCGGCGCGAGGGCGCGGTCGTCGTCGACCAAGAGGATTTTTTTCACTTGACAATCAATGAGTTGCGATGCTCGGGCAATGTTACGCGGGCGGCGGGCGGCTTTGCACTTTTTTGCACTTTTTGAAATTCGGTTGAAAAAAGAGGGGCTGGACAGGCGGCCACCTTTGTCCCGTCAGACGGACAAGATCTCTTTCACTCACTCAATTTTTCAACCAGATGGAATTTTCAAAAAAGTCCCCGCGCACGGCCAGCGGCCTCTTCTTGGCCCTCTTCTTTTTGGCGACGGCGCAGCTTGCCGCGCAGCGGCCCCAGCTCCCCGAAAACGAACAGCACGAGGCCACCTATGGCGCACCGGACTGGAACTTCCCCGACCCGCCGCACCCAGAGCCGATCGGCCCCGGCAACATCGCCGCAGGCCCTACGCCGAAAATCGAGGTGACGTTCGAGCCGCTCGAGGACGGGGCATTCGTCTATGAGCCGGTCGCAGCGTGGACGGGGAGCCAGAAGGACCAGGCGCAGTTCACGATGGCCGCCTCGGTCAAGAACCTCGGCGAAAAGACCCTGATCTGGTACAAGACGGAAATCGTCTACAACCAGAACGGCTCGCAGAAGACGAAGACCTGGGCCGACGCCGACACCATCAAGCCCGGCAAGAGCCGCTCGACGACCAACGGCCGCCCCGACTACGACGTGGTGGGCGACGTCCTCTACTGGGAGAAGCCCTTCCCGACGGGGGTGACCGTCAAGCTCTATTTCGAGGGCTACAACCTGCCAGTCACGTTCTCGAAGGCGGTCAAGCCGTACAGCGCGACGTTCGGGCTGCCCTTCAAATCCGCCGACCTCGGCCCCGAGGAGATGTGGTACTCCAGCTCCACCCACGTCGGCGGGAGCCAGGTCTTTGCCTATGACATGAAGGTTGTCGGCCTCGTCAACGGCAAGTGGAGCAGTGCCGTGCCGAACGAGGACCCCAAGACCAACAAGGGCTGGCGCGTCTGGGGCAAGCGCATCTACGCCATGGCCGACGGCGTGGTCGAGCACTACCTCAACGACTGCGGCAACAACCCCTACGGCGTGAAGGACACGGCCGAGTACCACCAGTACGAGCACGGCGGGGCCGGCAACCACTTCTACATCCAGCACGGGCCGCTGATGGCCATGTACGCCCACCTGCAGCAAGGCTCGCTCAACCCCAAGCTCATGCAGGTCGGCGCGGTGGTCAAGAAGGGCGACTTCCTCGGCCTGGCCGGCAACAGCGGCAGCTCGACGGGGCCGCACTTCCACATCCAGGTCTACAAGTGCGACGACGTGGAAAAGGGCGGCCCCATCCGGCCGCTGCTGTTCAACGAGGGCCACGTCATCGACATCAACGTGGTCGGCGAGCTGAAGAGCGGCCTCGACTGGACGAAGCTCGACGGCAAGGGCATCCCCGGCCTGGCCACCCACAAGGCGCTCATCTGGCCGGGCAGCGTGAAGCCGATTTACAGGTGACGGGCCTCGCATTGCCCCAAAAAACCTTTTTCAAGCTGAATTTTCTCACAACCCAACGCTTCTCATCAAATGAAAAAGCTCCTGTTTTTCCTGCTCGCCGCCGCCGTCTTCGTCGGCGCGCAATCTTTCACCAACAAAAAAGCCAGCCGCTCCGCCGCCGAACTCGTGGCCGACGCGAAAGAAACCTCCATCGAGGTCGACAGCGTCCTCTCCAAGATCCTCGCCCGGCAGGACGCGGCACGGCGCAGCGGCAACCGCCTCGGTGTCGACTCGCTGACGGCCGTCGTCAAGCTCGTCCGTGAAATCAAAGGGTGTTCCGTCCGCATCGCCTCGGCCGGTTCGGCGATGGGAGAGGCGCAGTTGCGCGGCTTCGAGGCCGAAATCGCCGGTTTCGACGTCCGGCTCAACAACCTCGCCGCGCCAACCAACCCGACGGGCAAGCAGGCCAGTCCCGAGTGCCTGCAATCGTGCAACGACCGCTTCCCGAACCGGCCCTTCCGGCGCTTCCTGTGCAAGCTGTGCTGTTTGACCTTTTGCAGTTGAGTCGCCCCGTTTTTGCACTTTTTTACACTTTTTGAAAAAAGAGAGAAAAACGCCGGGCGGCGGGCAAACGACCTTTGAATCAAATCCGGGAGGCATCTCCCGCTCGACCAATCAAATGAAAGCGACGCTCCGGGCAGGCCCCTCGCCCGGAGCTTTTTGGGAACCAATGCTTTTCAGACGATGAGAAAGTCGTTCGCCCTCGCCGCCTTCCTGTTCGCCGCCAGCCTTTCGGGCCAGACCCAGCACCAGCTCGACTCGCTCGAGACGCGGCTCGCGCTGGCCCAGCCCGACTCGCAGCGGGCGGCCACGTTGAGCGTCCTGACCAACTCCTACATCCAGCGGGGCAACACCGAAAAGGCCGTCCGCTTCTCCGCCCTCGCCCTCGATCTGACGGCCCGTTATTCACCCAAAAACTGGTCGGACTCCGTCTCGTTCTGCAAGAAAAAGGCCATCGCCCAGCTCGTGCAGGGCTATGTGCTCGTCCACATGGGGAAGCACGTCGAGTCGCTGCCCTTTTTCCAGAACGCCCTGCGCTGCTACGAATTCACCGGCAACACGGCCGGCATGGCGAAGGCGCTGCTCAATATGGGAACCGCCGATGGCTACCTCGGCGACCAACGGAGCGCCCTCGCCCATTACCGCGAATCCGAGAAGCTCTTTGAAAAAGCCAACAACGCCGACGGCGCGCTCACCGCGAGTGTCAACATCGCGTCCATGCTCGGCACGCTCGGCAACTGGGCCGAGATGCGGCAGCTCAACCTCAAAAACCTCGGCCAGGCGGAGAAACTGGGCAACTGGCCCAGCTTCGCCACCATCTGCTCCAACCTCATGGAGGACTACTCGGCCATCCCCGACAGCCTTGACCGGGCACTCTGGTTCGGCCAGTTGGCCTTGAAGGGGCTGGAAAAAAAGAAGAACTCGATGGCCGAGACAGACGTGTGGCGCTACATCAGCATCGTACAGTGCAGAAAGGGCAACCACGCGGCGGCCGACAGCGCGGCCCAAAAATCGCTCGCCCTCGCCACCGAGCGCGACGACCAGTTGGCGATGCGCGAGGCCTACCTGTGCCTCGCCGAGTCGGCCATCGAGCGGGCGAAAAAAGCGGCGTCGGCCGCCGAGAAGGACAGCCTCTACCTGCGGGCCTACGCCTTCCACAAAAAGGAAATAGCCTGCAACGACTCGGTTTTCAACGCCGAGAAGACGCGGCAGCTCGCCGAGTACCGCGTCCAGTTCGAGACCGAGCGCAAGGAGCATGAGATAGCTCGCCTCGGGGCGGAGGCAAAGGCCCGGGAGTTCGAGGCATTGCAAAAAAACCTCGAGCTGCGGCAGCAAAAGATCCAGGCCGAGCGCAGCCGCGAACGCGCCGAGCTTCTGTCGAAGACGAACGAGAACATCGCCCTCGAACTCGAAATCAACGCCGCCCGGCTGGCCAGCCAACAGGCCGAATCGGGCAAGAAGCAGGGCGAAATCGAGCTTTTGCAGTCGAAAAACGCGCAGCAGGCGCTCGAGGCCGAGAACGAGCGGCACCTCCGCTGGGGCCTCGTCGCCGGGCTGGCCGCGCTGGCGGTGTTCAGCTTCCTCGTCTTCCGGCTGCTGCGGCTGCGGACGGCGGCAAAGCGCAAAATCGAGCAGCAACAGGCGGAAATCGAGCTTCAAAACCGCTCGCTGGAAGAGGCCAACCGGTACAAGAGCATCTTCCTCTCGAACATGAGCCACGAGATCCGCACCCCGCTCAACACCATCACCGGCATGGCCGACCTGCTCGCCGACACGCCGCTCGACGGACGGCAGCGCGAGTTCACGACCGTGCTGAAAAACGCCTCCGAAAACCTCCTCGTCGTCATCAACGAGATACTCGACTTCTCGAAAATCGAGGCGGGCAAAATCGAGCTGCGGCCCGCGCCGATGGATTTGCGGGCCTTGCTCGAAAGACAGGTCAACTTGTTGAAAATCAACGCGGAACAGAAAAAAGTCTCGCTCGATCTGGCCTGCTCCGCCGACCTCCCGCGCGGCATCGTGGCCGACTCGGGAAGGCTCAACCAAGTGCTTTTGAACCTGCTGGGCAACGCCGTGAAATTCACCGAAAAGGGAAGCATCCGCCTCTCGGCGATGGTTAGGGAAAGGCTGGCCGACGGTCGGCTCCTGCTGGAATTTTCAGTGAAAGACTCGGGCGTGGGAATCGCCGTCGGCGAGGTCGGGCAGGTCTTCGAGTCGTTCAAACAGGCGGGCAGCGACACCCACCTTTTGCACAGCGGCACCGGCCTCGGCCTCGCCATCGCCAAGCAATTGGTCGAGCTGCAGGGCGGCCGGATTTGGGCGGAAAGCGAACTGGGCAGAGGCTCGACCTTCTCATTCACCCTGCCCGTTGAGGAGGCGCAACTCGTTGAAAATCAACCCAAAGCCGAGCCGAAGGCCCGGCCGGCCGGGCTGCGAATCCTCCTCGTCGAGGACAACCAGTTCAATCAGCTCCTCGCCGTCGAACTGTTCAAAAAGCTCGTCGACGGCCCCCTCGTCACCATCGCCGCCAACGGGCAGCAGGCCGTCGACCGGGCCGCCGCCGAGCCGTTCGACCTGATTTTCATGGACATCAAAATGCCGGTCATGGACGGCCTCTCCGCCACGAGGGCCATCCGCCAGGCCGGACTCCCGGCCCCAATAATCGCCCTGACGGCCAACGCGACGACCGAGGAGCGCGACCGCTGTCTCGCCGCCGGCATGGACGACTACCTATCGAAACCAATCTCCGTCCACCTTTTGGAGGAAAAAATCACGCGCTTCGGCCATGCTTGACAAGACCTCGCTCCAAGCCTACTTCGCGGGCGACGCCGGGATGCTGCGCCGCTTCGTCGCCGCCTTCCTCGAACAGGCCCCCGCGCTCGTCAACCGCATCGACGAGGCCATCCTCTCGGGCGACTGGCCGACCGTCAGCGTCGAGGCGCACGCGCTGCGCGGGCAGCTCCAGTATTTCGGCTACGCCGAGGAGGTCGGGCAGCTCTCGGCCATCGAAAGGCTGGCCGAGGCCGGTGGCGAAACCGGCCGACTGCCCCGACTCTGGGCAGATTTCACGCCGAGGCTGGGGGCGGTTTATGAGCAGATTTCATTGCTCGAATAGTGGGACGTCGGAAGGGTTTCAAGCCCTTCCGACGTTGGAACAGTCATCCCTTCACAGAAAAATCTTCCAACAAATGAAAATCAACCAGTTCCTCTCCGCCGCGCTCCTCGCGCTCGGGCCGGCCCTCCTCTGCGCCCAGGCCGGCGCGGCAGACAGCATGACGGCCATCGTCACCTCCTACCAAAACATGGGCAAGGACACGGCGGTGGGCAAGTCCGTCGAGCAGCTCCAAAAACAGCACGCCGAGATGAGCCACGCCCTCGCCGAGGCCGAAGGCTCGCTGCAGGCCCTCGAACAGGCCCGCCGCGCCGAGCAGGAGGCCAAGTACCGCCGCCGCCTGCGCCGCATCTGCCAGGCCCCCGAGTTCGTGCGGGCGGCCAACGTGAGCCTCGGCGCGCTCACCCTCTCGAACACGCTGACCGACTACCTCAACGACGTCGGCTCTTTGAACAACCCGGAGAACGAGGAGCTGGGCCTGTCGATGAACTCGACCATCTCGAAGCTCATCGACGACAAGATTTTTCACGGGAAACAGAAGGTGGGCAGGCAACCGAAGGGCCGCTTCTTGACCGTCGCCTCGACCATCGTCCACTCGCCGCTCGTCACCGGGCTGACGGGGGTCATCCCGGTCGTCAGCTCGCTCGGCGCGGTGACCGACCTCGTCAGCTCGCTCGTGGCCAACAACGAAGAGGTGCCGATGGAGGACTACGAGTCGTACAAAAAGGAGGTCGCAGGGTACGTCGCCTTTTACGAGGCACTCGGCCACGCGGGCAACCAGTTCAACTCGAAAATCAACAACCTCGGGCTGCGGATCCAGGTGCTGGAAAACCTGCTCCGCAACTTCGCCGTCGAGCGGACGGGCGCCTTGTTCCCCGAATATCAGGCGGGCGACGGGCAGCCGATTTCGCTGAACGACTTGCTGCGCAACCAGTTCGAGCGCGAGCAGATCACGAAGCTCGTTGCCGACCTCGAACAGGTCAAGCGCACCGCCGACGGTCAGGCCGACTTCGGTGCCCTGCTCGACGACGGTCGGCTGGCCTTCCCGGACTTCGCGGTCAACCAGGCGCGGTTCATCGCCGACGAGCTTCTCTCCATTTCAAAAGAGTACACGGCCGCGCTCGAGACCTACCAGACGGACATCGAGGCCGTGCTGGCCGGTTCGCCGAACATCGTGGCAACGGAAAAGGCGGAAAAGAAGACGGCCAAGCTGCGCTCGAAGCTCACCCAGCTCGAAAAGGTCTTCGACGCGGCGGTCAACCTCGACGACGTGCAGGGGCGGTTTCAGAAGCTGGCTGGAATTGGGGGTTGACCCAAAAAAAATCAATGCCGCGCCTGCCCGGCCGCTTCCAGCTCGACGCCCTGCCCGCGCAGCACCGACGGCATTTTGAATGCAAAAAAGGCGAGGTACAGAAAGCACGCCACCGGCGCCCAATAGCTCGCATGGATGCCCACGCGGTCGGCCAGCCAGCCCTGAAACGGCGGGACGACAGCGCCGCCAAGGATCATCATGATCAAAAACGCCGACCCCTGCGCCGTGAACTTCCCCAGCCCCGCGATGCCCATCGAGAATATGCACGGCATCCCCACCGCGCAGCAAAGGCCCGCCGCGACGAACGCAAAGACCGCCACCTGCCCCTCCGAAAACAGCCCGACGAGCATCGCCGCCGCCCCGGCCGAGGCGAAAACCAGGAGCATCCGCGCCGGGTTCTCGCGGGCGGCGAGGAAGCCCAGGGCCATCGCCAGCACGCAGAAAAAGTAGGGCCACAGGTCGGCCACCGCGTTGCCGCGCAGGGCGATGGCCGCCAGCACGAGGCCAAGCGCGGCGAACGGGACGGCAAGCGTCCACGCCTTCTTATATAAAGGAGTGAAATCGAAGGCCGCGCCCGCCGCCGTCAGCCGGCCGATGAGCAGACCTCCCCAATAGAGGGCGATGAAACGGCCGATCTGCGCCGTCGGCAGGCCGCCGAACTCGGGCTGGCGCAGCAGCTCGCCCATGTTCGACTGGATGCCGACCTCCGCGCCGACGTAGCAGAAAACGGCCAGCATCGCCAGCCGCAGTTGCGGAAAGTTGAGCGCGCCCAGCCCCGGCTCGAACGGCTCGGCATTGACGGTGTCGGGCATTTTCAGGACGAAAAGCAGCACGGCCGCCAGCCCGAACACGCCAATCAGTATCCAGTAAATCGTGTCGATGGAGCCGACGGTCGCCCGGCTGGCCGCCTCCGGCGAGAGGTCGCCGAACAAAAGCGTGCTGACGAGCAGCGGCCCGACGAGCGTCCCGAGCGAGTTGCCCGCCGCCGCGAGGTTCATCCGGTGGGCGCTCGACGAGGCCGGGCCGAGCGCGGCGACGAACGGGAAGGCCGCCGTCTGCTGCAATGAAAACCCGAGCGCGATGACGAAAAAGGAGCCGAGGATCGGTCCGAAACTCCCCGAGTGGACGCTCGGCACCATCGCCGCCGCGCCCGCGATGGAGAGGAGGAGGCCGTAGAGGATGGCCCGTTTGTAGCCGATTTTGTTCAAAAAATCGACCCCGGCGGCCTGTGAGGCCATCCACAGCGCAAGCGATCCGATGAAATAGGCGGCATAAAAAGCCGTGTCGATGAGCTGCGACTGGAACTGGTTGAGCTGGAAATGCTCCTTGCAAAAGGGGATGAAGATGCCGTTCTGCGCCGCCACAAAGCCCCAAAAAAAGAAGACCGCCGTGAGCATGGCGAGGGCGGAGGATTTTTTGTCCATCGTCGAAAGCCGGTTGATGCGGTGGCAAATCTGCGCGAAACGGCGCGGCGGCGGCTACCTCGAACGGCGTTTTAAAAAAAGAAGAATCCCGCCGAACAGCAGCGCCGCCAGCCCGATGCCCCACCCCGCCAGCCGCCAGCTCGCCGCCGGGAAGTCCACCGGTCGCATTTCGCCGAAGGCCGAGAAATTGGCCCAGTAGAGCGGCGGCGATTTTTCAGAGACCGTCTTTTCGAGGTAGGAAAGCATGGCGTTTTGCAGCGCGACGTCCTTTGGCTGCCCGCTTTTGAGGTTTTTGTAAAAGGCAATCATCAGGTTCTTCGAGGCAAGGTCGTCGGCCTTCCACAGGTTGACGACGGTCGCTGGGCAGCCCGCCAGCGCGACGGCCCGGCCGAGGCTCATCGCCCCCTCGCCCTTTCGCAATTCCCCGAAGCCGCTCTCGCAAGTGCTCACGACGGTGAGGTCGGCGCGGAGGTCGAGGGCGTACAACTCGTTGGAAGTCAACAGGTTGGGGTCGGTTTCGCTCGTTTTCGAGAAGAGGATGGAGAGGCCGGTCGGGTCGCGCGACGGCGCGTCGAGGGTGTGCAGCGAGGTGTGGAGGATGGCGCAGCGGCCCGCGTTTTCGAGGAAGTTGGCTTTCGTCGCCCGCTCGTTGACCCACTTCTCGCCGCCGGTTATCGCGGCGATGGAGTCCACCTCGTCGTCGGCGTGGTCGAGCGTGTCGGGGCCGCCGCGCATGGCCAAAAGGAACTCGCGGCCCTCCTGACCCGGCTCCTTTCGGAGGGCGGCGAGGGTGAAACGGTCGCGGTAGTCGGAGCCGAAACCGCCGAAGCTGATGCGTTTCTCGCCGCCCGTCGGCTCTTTTTTTTCGAGCAAAAAAGAGGAGGAGAACAGGTAGCTGACGGCCTTTTCCTTTATCAAAACTGGCAAGCCCGTCTCCTTCCAGCCGCCCGAAAAAGGCCTCGTGAGCAAGGCCGCGAACGGCAATCGAGCGAGGATTCCATCCGGCACGACAAACAGGCGGCGCGCCTCCGGCTGCGCTTCGATGTGCTTTTTCAACAAAAAATCGAACAGCCAACCGGCTGAACGGAGGTAGCCCGCCTCCGCCTCGCGCGGTGCCTCGGCCACCCATTTCCAGTCGCTGACCGAGCGGCGGAAAGTCTCGGCCTCTGCCTCGAACTGGGGCGAAATCGGCTTTTTTTCCACCAAAAGCCCCGTTTTGGAAACAGAGAACACGAACAGCGACCCCTCGCCGAGGAAGTATTCGACCAAAAGAGAACCCGTCGGCAGGGCGGCTTGCAGGCTGTCGAGCCGCAGCGTTTGGCCCGTCGGCGAGGCTTCGGGCGGCGGGAGCCGGAGGCTGTTCTTGAAACTGTCGAACGCCCTTTTCGCCGTGAAAAAAGCGGCCCGCGACGAGTCGGTCGGCTCCTTCGAGAGGTGGCTTTCGAGTGCGGCGGCCGCCATCCGAAGCTCGTAAAAACGGCGAGTCTGCTCGGGCGAGAGGTTGGCGGCCCGCAGCTGCCTCCTTTCGGAAAGGGCCGTTTTCAAAACCGCTGCCTTCGAGCGCGAGGCGAAAAGGAAGGCCCGCTCGCGCCACTTCGCCTCGCCCGTGATTTCCGCGAGGCGGAGCGACAGGTCGATTGGCCGCTCGAAAAAAGCACGGATGGTCTGCTCGCCGAGCGCGACGCGGGAGCCGTCCTCGGTGAAGTGCGCGTCGAGTTTTTGGAGTAGGTCGCCAGCCCGTTCCCATGTGTCGAGGGCGGCGGAGAGGTCGGACGGGCGACGTGTTTTTTCGAAAATGGCGGCCAGCGACTGTGCCTTCCCGTTGAGCGCCTCCATTGCCCAGACCTCCGGCGGGAAGGCGGCGGCGGGCGGGTTCTCGCCCAAAACAGCGGGCCGAAAACCGCCGGTCGCCGCGCCGATGGATTGCTCGAACCAGCCGAGGGCGGTGCGCTCGTCGCCGGTTTTGAGGAAGGCGTCGCCGAGGAGGAATCGCGTTTTGACCACCTCCCACGACGACGAGTCGGCGGTTTCGAGGAGGAGCGGCAGGCTTTTTTTCAAAAAGAAAATCGCGGCGGCGGGCTGTCCGGCGGCCAGTTCGGCCTCTCCGGCGGCGAGGAGGTTGTCGTCCGCGTCGTCGTTTTCGTCGGGGTTGAAAAGCTCCGGGCGCTCGGTTTCGAGGCGGCGGAGGCGGCGCAAGGCTTCTTCTTTTTGACCTCGGGCAAGCTCGATTTCCGACATCTGGAAATCGAAGGAGCCGTCGTCCACGGTTGAAAAATCGCGGGCGGCGCGGGCGTTTTCGGCGGCTTTTTGAAAGTCGCCGAGGTTGAGCCACGCCTTTGCGAGGTTGAAATGGTTGGCCGAAACCTCGGTCGAGTCGCCGGTCTTCAGGTTGAGGCGGAGGGCGGCCTCGTAGTTTTGGACGGCCTTTTCGTGGTCGCCGAGCTGGCCGTAGCAGATGCCGAGGTTGTTGTAGACGCCGTTGAGCTTGGCCGCCGGGCCGTGCTTTTCATAGAGCGAGGCGGCCCGCTCGAGCGCGGGGATTCCCGCCAGGTAAGCCCCGTTTTGCCACTCGGCCCAGCCGAGGAGCGAGCAGTAGAAACCGGAAATGCTGTCGTCGGGCGCGGCGAATCGGGCGACCAGTTCGCGGGCCTCCGAGGCGGCGGCGGTCGGCGTTTTTTCAAAACGATTGAGCACCCGACGGCGGTGGAAGAGATAGCCTTCGCGGCTGCGGCCCGCTTTTTCGGCCAGCGGCTCGACGGTTTTTAGGAGGCTGTCGGAGGCGGCCAGCCGGTCGGCCGATGTGAGCGAGTCGGCGGCGGCGACGGCCCGGGCGAGCCGTGATTTCTCAACCTCCGAAAGCCGGTCGGCGGCCGCCCGCTGCTTGCAGGCGACCGCCGCCGCGAGGGCAAGGAAGAACCAGAAAGTTTTGCCCCCGAAATGTCTCATGGCGTGAAAAGTATTGGCAATCAATGCTTTATGATGCGGGCCATGCCGGTCTCGCCCGCCGTGCGGAAGCGCGCGAAATAGCCGCCCGTCGGCCATGCCGAGGTCTCGAAGAAGACGGGCGAGCCGTCGGCCGGTTGTTGTACGGCCATGAGTTTTCCCTGCAAGTTGAACACCTCGACCATCGGCGACTGGCCCGAAAAGTGGCTCGGCAGGCGAACCTCCAGCCTGTCGGCGAAGGGGTTGGGCGCGGCGGAAATCGCACCACCCGAAAGTGCGGCGAGGCTGGAGGAGCGGCCGTCGATAGGGTTGTCATCGCCGCCCTCGTCGTGGTTGCCGTCGTCGCCGAAGCCGCCGCCGTCGTGGCGCGTGTCGTCCTCGCCGCACTCGACGATCTCAAGCTCGGCGGGATCGGTCTTCAGGCCCGAGCCGTCGAAGAAAATCTCGGCGACGTTCGGTAGGACGCCGGGCGCGAGGTTGGGCAGGGTGTTGACGGTGAACTCGAACGCGCCGATGGTCTCGTCGTAGGTGTACTGGAAGGGCGAGTGCTGGTTGAGGCCGGGCAGGGCGAGGGCACCGAAGTCGAAGTCGAGCAGCTGCCCGGCCGTGATCAGGGTGCAGGCATGGCTGCTGGCCGCGAGGAGGGCGGACGGGGCGACGAGGCCCGGGTCGAGTTCGTCCTCGACGTGGATGCTGGCCGTCGGGCCGTCGCCGTCGTTTTGGAAGTGGACGGTATACTTGAGGCTCGCCTCGCCCGACCAGGCGCAGATTTTTTCGGGCTTCACCGCCTTGCCGTTTGGGTCGTGGGCGAAGAGCTTGGCGTCCATCGAGAACTCCTTTTTCGTCAGCAGCCCCTTCCCGTTGAGGCCGGTGGCGACGGCCAGGTTTCGGATGGTCGTCTCGGGCGAGACGGCGTTCGTCGTGGTCTTGAAATAGAGGTGCCGCTGCTGTCCGGGGGCAAAGTTTGAGTAGTTGAACCGCGCCACCAGGCTGTAGTTGGGGTCGGTCGAGGGGCCGAAATAGGCCAGGGTGGCCCAGTCTGCCCTTGCGACGATGTCCGCTGCGGCGAGCGTCTGGTTGCCGTCGAAATAGCAGTCGATGGTGCCGCTGGCGGGCAGGCCCGACTGGTTGGCGAAGGTCAGGATGGCGAACCGGTACTGCCCGGCCACCGGCCACCAGCTCGAGCCGAGTTTCAGCGGGCCGCCGCTCATGTCCATGCCGGGGTTGACGAGCATGGCGGCGGGGGCCACGGTGACGGTCAGGCCGAACGAGAGGGCCGGTGCGAGCAGGGCAATGAGCAGGCAGAGGCGGCAAAGAGGCTTCATTTTCCAGATGAATTTGATGTTGACAAAAAACAGGCGTGCATCCTCAAAAGGCGGGCGGCGGCGGAAGGTGACACGGCGCGGCCCATATTTTTCAAAAAAAATCGCCCCGGCCGAGCGGGCCGAGGCGAACGGAAAATGAAATGCACGTTTTTCGGGGCCTGTCGGCAGGCCGCTCACTCGCTGATGGAGATGAGCCAAGTGGCCGTCGTGCCGTCGGGATATGCGACAGGGATGATGATGAGGTGCTGGTCGCCGATGTTGATCACCTGCTTCGAGCCGGCGGTGAAGACCGTCTCGTAGGTCGGCGCGTCGAAGCCGCCTTGCTCCATGATTTCCTCGACCACTTCCCTCGGGACGGTGAAGTCGCCGCCCTGTTCCCAGACGCCGCTGTCGAGGCTCTTCAAAAAGTCGGGGTCGAGCGCGGAGCCGTCCATGACGAGCGTCACCACGTCACTGGCGAGGGCCACGCCGGGACCGCTCATGTCGTAGGGGCCGTTGGGGCCGGGGTTGGGCAGGATGCCGCAGGGGATGGCGAAGCCGGGGGCGCACGGGAGGCCAAGCTCGGGCCAGATGACCATGCCCCAGTGCCATTGCCACGACTTCCATTTTTTGGCGAAGATCCCGCCCTCGTCGTCGGTCGGCTCGCCCTCGTCGTCGTCGCCACCGCCGTCGCTCGTGACGATTCCCTGCGTCAGGTCTTTGACGAGGATGCTGCACTCGATGCCGATGCCGACGTTTTCCGAGAGGATGCCCCCGGCCACGTCGGCCCCGATGACGAGCAGCGCCCGCAACCATTTTTTCATCCGCAGGCTGGCCGCCTCGGAGCCTTCCTGCATCCAATGCTGGTTGCTGAAACGGGCGATGGAGGTCGCCATGTAGAAGGTCTCTGCCTCTTTTTCAGTCAATCCGAGCGTCGGGACGGTGGCCTCGAGCGCCTTCACATCGGCCGCGAACTGGCCGGTCAGGCCCGAGGAGGCGAGCAGGGCGTCGAGCTTTTCCATCGTCGAGAGGAGTTTGTCGGACATCCGCCCCTCCTGCCGCAACTTCTGGCAGGCCGTCCGCAGCGGGTCCCGCGAGGCGACGACGAGCGCGAAATCGGCCTCGAAGGCCCGGCGGTCGGGCATCTCGTAGCCGTGTTCGGCGAGGATGCGGAAGTCGCCATCGAGGTCTGGGCCGTCGTGGGCGCGGAGCTTTTCGAGAAGGTCGAGGCCGTCGTTGTGCTGCTGGCCGAAGTGGTCGAAGGGGTTGGCCGCGTTGGCCCACGGCGCGGCGGCGGCGGGCGTTTCGTCCTTTTTGCAGGCCGTGAAAACGAGCGCGGCCGCCAGGGCGAAAAGGGCGGAAAGGAGAACGAGCTTTTTCATCTCTATCTAAAAATGTGCGGTTGAAAGTTGGTGGGCCTACTCACTTCACGGCGTTTCGGCTGGCTCCGCCCCCTTTTTTGAAAAGCCGGGGGCAGCTTTTTGAAAAAAACGCCCCACCCGAAATGGGCGGGGCGTCTGCAGCTCTTGGGCAGGGCCGTCGAGGTTGGGCATCAATGGTTCAGGACGACATACCAGATGGCGCCGCTGCCGTCGCTGTAGCCGACTGGCATGACGAGCATGCTGCTGTTGCCGACGGTGATGACCGTCTTGTCGCCCTTTTCCCAGACCGTCGGCTCGTCCGGCACGTTGAAGCCGCCCGCCGAGAGCAGTTCCGCGACCACGTTCTGCGGGACGGTGAAGTCGCGGTCGAGATAAAAGGTGCCGCTGGAAAGGCTCTTGAGGAAGTCCGGCGAGAAGGCCGAGGCGTCCATGTCGAGTACGATGCCCTCTTGTGCCAAGGCAAACCCGTCACCAGCCATGTAGTAGAGACCGATGGGGTCGGGGTTGAACTCGATGGTGCACGGGCAAGCATAGCCCGGGGCGCAGGGCGGGCCGAAGATGCCGCCACCCATCGGGATTCCAATCGGCAGCGAGGTCGTGTGGATGCCGAAGAGGCCCTGGTCGTCGTCGCCCGGGTGGCCGTCGCCGTCGCCGCCGTGCGGGGCCATGCCGAGGAAGGAGGCCTCGATGGCACCTATCACCCCAGCGGCCCAGTTGACGTTCCCGTCCTTGTCGACACCCTTGTCGATGAACCCTGCGATGTCCTTGAGGATTGTCCCAACGATTGGCGGCAATTTGTACCGTCCCGTGGCCGCGTCGTTCGCCGCCACCGCCGACCAGTATTGGTTGCTGTAGCGGGCGACGGAGGCCGCCGAGTAGAGGGCGCGCGTCTCGTCGGCCGACAGCCCGAGCGAGGGGATGCTCGCCTCGAAGGCGCGGGCCTCGGCGTTGAGCTGCGCGGTCAGGCCATTGGCCAGCACGATTTCGTTGAGCTTGCCCAGCGCGGTGTGGAGGTCGCGGGTCATGTTCCCTTCGTTGAGGTGCTTGTCGGCGATGACCATCAGCGGCCTGTCGGAGGTGAGCAACAGGGCAAAATCGGCCGTCATGGACTTGTAATCGGCCTTGCCGAAGCCGTGCTCCTCGAGGAGCCGGAAGTCGCCGGCCATGTCGACCGGTCGGCCGTCGGCCTGCGAGCGGAGGATGTCGAGGCCGTCGTTGTGCTGCTGGCCGACGATGTCAAAAGGATTGGCAGGGTTGGCCCACGCGGCGGCCTGGGTGTTTTGAGCGGTGGGTTCGTCCTTCTTGCACGCCGTGAAAACGAGCGCGGCCAAGAGGGCGAAAAGGGCGGAAAAGAGAACGAGCTTTTTCATTTCTCGAAAAATTGAACTGTTGGAAAGGTTGTGGGCCTACTCACTTCGCGGCGTTTCGGCTGGCTCCGCGCCCGTTGTTTTTGAAGAAAGCCGGGCGAGCTTTCGAGCTTGTCCCGCCCGTCTGGCGGCTTCCGGCTGCCGTTCAACTTGCGGGACATCTTCAAAAACCCGCCGCCCCGCCGAGGTGACAGCCCAAAAAAATAAAGCGGCCGGGGCTGTCACCTCCGGTCGCTCTGTGGCTTTTTAGGTTGAACAAGACGAAACGCGAGCGGGCGAGCAAACCGCCCAAAGCGTTGAAAACCAATCACTTGTGTTTTTTTCGAGACGGCCGACCGGCCGGTTTTTTTTTGAAAAAATACCTTCGCGATGACCACAGCCATCCCGCTCCACCCGCTCACGGCGAGAACCATGATTGAGCCAGCCGCAACCGCGAACAAGAACTTCGGCCTCGACGAGACGGCCTTTGCCCAGCTCCTCGACCAGCTCGAGGCGGGCGACGAGCGGCTTTTCGAGCGCGTCTTCGTCCGCCAGTTCCGCCGCCTCGTGCGGATGCTCCAATCGGCCCATTCCGCCCAGACGGCCGACGCGGAGGACTCCGTGATGAACGCCCTGCTCGATTTCCGCCGCCTGCTCGTCGCCCGGAAGGTCAACTACGGCAACCTCGAGGCGTACCTCCACCGTGTCGTCGTCACCGGCCACCAGCGCCGCCTGCGCCGCAGCCGCGAGGTGGCCACCGCCGATTTTCCGGACGGCATGATGGGCAACGAGGCCGCGCCCGACTTCACCGCCGAGCACCTCGCCGCCTTTTCAAAAGCATGGGCGACGCTCTGCGAAAAATGCAGCGGTGTCCTCAAGGGCTTCTATTACGACGAGCTTCCGCACCAGCGCATCGCGGAAATGCTCGGCAAGCGCACCGACGCCGTCAAACAGGACAAGCACCGGTGCGTCGAAAAGCTGCGCCGTGCCTTTTTCCAAAATCTTCAAGACCAGTAAAAATGAGCGACTCATTCAACCACCTCGACCCCGCCAGCCTTCCGCCCGACGAGCTTTCGCCCCTCGAACAGCGGCTCCTCCGCGCCCACCTCGATGCCGAGCGCGTCGCCCGTTGGAACAAAATCGCGGGGCGCGAGCGGCCGGGCCTTTCCCTTTTTTTGAAAAAAAACCGCTGGGCTGGCTGGGCCGTCGCGGCCGGTCTCGCGCTCGCCGTCTGCTGGACGGCCGGGCTTTTTTCCGGCGGAAATGACGTCGCCTCGCCCGCCGTCGCGATGGCCGTCGATTATCCGTTCGAGCCGTCGGCCGTCCGGGGCGCCGCCGTCGAGACCGGCTTCGAGCGCAGCAAGCAGGCCATCGCCGCCTACCAGTCCGGTGATTTCCGCCGCGCCCTCGAGGCCGCCGCACCAGCCGACCGCTTCTTTCGGGGGATGTGCTTTTTGAAAATGGGCAATGCCGCCGCCGCCCTTGCCGAATGGGATCGCATGGACGCGGCGACCGAGGCCGTCGGCGACGAAGCTTTCTACTTCCGGGGCCTCGCCCTCGAATCGCTCGGCCGACGGGAGGAGGCGCGGCAGGCCTTCCAAAAAGTGCTCGACAGCAAGACGGTGCGCGAGCCGTACCGCGAGGCTACGAGGCGGTGCCTGTGGGGCAGCCTCAAAACCGGACGAACGCGAAAACATTGACCACTCGCCCTAGCCCCGCCCCTTCCCGCGACCCGAGTTGCCCGTTGGTTTGCAGAAAAAAACGCCTCGGAGCCGGGTTTTTTCGGTCGAAAAGGTTGAAGACCGATAGCCCAACCATCGCCCGGAACCGCTGCCGGTCGATCGACCACTGCGCGCTCGCGTCCCAGCGGAACAGGCCACCGAGCCGCTCCGAATTGCGCGGCCCGTATGACACGCCGCCGACATCCGGCCCCGCCGAAAGCCCCGGCGAATAGGGCAGCCCGCTGCGGAAATGCCCGACCGCCGCCAGCTCGAAGGCCCCGAGCCGCCAGTTTTGCGACCAGTTGAGCGCGTGGCGCAGATCGTCGTCGGAGGCGAAGCACCGCCCGTTCTCGATGGAGTCAAACTGCGCCGTCGCCCGGCTGAAGGTGTAGCTCACCCAATTGGAGCAGCGGCCCCACCGCTTCCGGACGATGGCCTCGAGGCCCGCCGACCGCTCCTCGCCATGAATGTTTGGCACCGGCCTCGCCTCGCCGTTGAGCCGCAGGGCATGGCCGCCGACGGGCGCGAGGCGTTTCCCAAAAAGCTCGGCATCGACCGTCCATCCCTTTTTTTCGATGGAAAAACCGGCGGCCACCTGCTCGCTCTGCAGCACGTCAATGCCGGTCTTCTTGCCCACTGCCAGCCAAAACTCGGGTGCCAGCCCGAGGCTGTTCGGCACGAGCGCCTGCTGCAAAAGCTGGTGGAAGACCCCGCCGCTGCCCTTCAAAAAACAGTCCTTGCCCACCGCCCGAGCCAGGTTGAGGCGCGGTTCGAGCAGCGGTGTTTTCGAGTTTTCATAGGCCGTCAGCCGCCCGCCCGCTTCCAGCACCAGTTTTTCGGAAAGCTCGAAATGGCCTTTTCCATAAACAGCGAGGCTGGTCGGCTGCTCTCCCAACCGCTCGTCGAGCAAGGTTTGATGGTGAAGCCGACTCTCGTTTTTAAAAAGGACGGCCGTCGATTCCCACTGAAAACCCGCCTGCAACCGCAGCCGCCGCGCCGCCTGCCAGCGGTGGTCGCCCCGCAAAACGGTGTTCGACACGCGGTTGGCCTGCCGCTCCAAAAGGCTGTCGCCCATCGCCACGGCCACCGAGCCGACAAGCCCCCGGTAGGAGCTGACGACCAGCGCGAGGTCGAGCGCCGCCCGTTCGCCCCATTTTCGTTGATAAAAAATACGCGACCCGGCGGCGTTCGCCCTAACCGTGTCGCGGCTCGAATAGCGGCCCTGCCGGTCGTCGGAGCGCAGCGTCACGCCGTCCGAGCTGACGAAAAAGCTCCACCCGAAACGGTTGCGGGCATCCGGTTGGCAGAAGAACTGACCGTTGAAATCTTGGAAGGCCCCCTTTTCCCGAACCGGGAGCGAGTCCGCCGAAAACATGGTCGGCAAAAAGGGCCGCAGCGAGTCGCGCAGCACGTCCGCCCCGCCGAGCGCGGCAAGCTCGAAAAGCTGCCTGAAGACGGGCCGCTCGGCCAAAAACGCCCGCCTGCCCGAGAGGAACAGGCCGCCCCGCCGCCCAAAGAGCGGTGCCTGGATGCCGAGGTGGCCGCTCAAACGGTTGATTCCGGCGGCGACCGAGAGGCGCGGCGGCGCGTCCGTCTCGCCCGTCAGTTCCACAAAACTGGAGGCGCGGCCGCCGCGGTCGGCCCCAGCGTTGCCTTTCCACAGGTCGGCGCGGCGCACGGCCCAGGGGTTGAAGGCCGGTATCTGCCCGAACAAGTGGCTCGGCCGGAAGAGCGGAATCCCCTCCCAACTGACGAGGTTCTGGTCGGGCGAACCGCCGCGTACCCGCAGGTCGCCCGAGCCGTCGGCCAGCGACCGCACACCGGGCAAAAACTGAAGCATCCGCAGCGCGTCCGGCTCGCCGAAGCCCGGCGCGAGGCCACCCCGGTCGGGCCGCAGCCGCGTGGACGGCTCTCCTTTATTCGGCAAAAAGAGGGCCTCGAACGACCGCTCTGCGACGACGACCTCGACCAGCGACCGCTCGCTCGGCCGCAGCGCGACGGCGCGGCATTTCCCCTCGGCGAAACGACGGGCCGGGGTTTTCATAGGCAAGAAACCGAGGCTTCGGATGAGCAAGGTGTCGCGCTCGACGGCCGTCGCGGCGGCGTTCAGCTCGAACCGGCCGAGGGAGTCGGAGAGCGCGACGGCCCGCGTTTTAATGGAATAAACCGTCGAAAAGGGGATTTTTTCGCCCGATTCCGCGTCCTCGACGATTCCGCATAGCCGAACCGGCGGCGCGGCGGGCGGCCCAACCTCCTGCGCCCGTGGGCGGATGATGACGTAGCGGTCTTGCACGATTTGCGCGGCGAATGGGCTGTCCTTCAGCAAGATGGCGAACGCTTCGGCCGGGCTTTTTTGGTTGAAAACGGCGGTCGTGCGCAGGCTCCTGACGGCGGCGGGGTCGAAGGAGACGGCCAGTCGGCCCTGTTTTTCGAGCTTCCGAAAAGCCGTTTCGAGCGGCACGTCCTGAAAGTTTCCGTTCAACAAAACCTGCCCGAGCAGCCCGGCCGAAAAGAGGCAGCAGGCTGTGAAAACGAGGAGCGGGCGCAGTTTTTCCATCGGCTATTTGGGGGAGATGTGGACGCGGCGACCTGTCGTTTCCGCCCGCAGCCCGAGCGGTTCGCAGACGAGGCGCAGGGCCAGCGCCGCGTCGTCGTTCGGAAAAGCTCCGCTGAACGGGCGGCTGCCGAGGCCGTCGGCGAGCGTGATGTCGAGGTCGAACTGCCGTTGCATCTCGTTCGCGACGAGCCGCAGCGCCTCGCCGTCGAACCGGCTCTCGCCGCGCAGGAAGCCGGGCCGGTCGCCGTCGGCGGGCGCG
Organism: Saprospiraceae bacterium; assembly: GCA_044227705.1. Taxonomy (GTDB): domain Bacteria; phylum Bacteroidota; class Bacteroidia; order Chitinophagales; family Saprospiraceae; genus JANOQP01. The sequence goes on along the minus strand of JBGAWE010000031.1, from coordinate 3,772 downwards.
ACGGGCGACCAAACGGCCCCGTCGAGCGTGGTTTTTTGCCCCGCCGCCACCTCCACTGACGGACCGCCCGGCATCGCGGCGGCGGCCGCCCGGACGCGCCCCTCGAAGCACTCGACCCGCAGCACAGCACCCCGCGACCGCACCGAGAAGACCGTCCCGACCGCCTCGACCGTGCCGACCGCCGCAACGACGCGGAAGGGGGTGGCCCCTTTTTTCACCTCGAACCAGACCTCGCCCGCGACGAGCAGGAGCGTCCGGTCTTTTGAAAAAGAAGCCGAGTCGAAACGGATTTCGGTCGCCGCGTTGAGCCGAACCGTCGAGCCGTCGGGCAGCGTGGCCGAACGGCGTTCGCCGTTTTTGGCGATGAGCAGATTGGGCGCGGCGGGTGGCGGCGCGGCTTTTTCTCCTTTTGACATTTTGAAAAACCAGAGCCAGCCGAGCGCGGCCAGCAGCCCGGCGACGGCCAAAACGAGCGGCCATCGGCGCGGCGAGGGCGGCTTTTCGACAACCGTCTTTTGTTGGAACCGCTCCCACATGGCCCCGGTGTCGGCCTCGGGGCGCGGCAGGCGGTCGGCGGCGGCGACGATTTTCTGGTACGCCGCAAAGCCCGGGCTTCGCTCGAAGGCCTCGCGCTCCTCGGCGGAAAGCTCGCCTGCCAGCCAGCGGGCGAGGAAGTCGTCGCTTTTTTCGATGTCGTCCATGTGTCAAGGTTGGTAACGGGCGGCGAGCGGTTTGCCCCCCTCTTTCCGGCGGTTTTTGAAAGGGAAAACTATCGGTCGATGAGCTTTCGCAGCTCGACGAGCGCGCCATGCATCCGCTTTTCGACGGCCTTGACGCTCAAGCCGAGGCGGTCGGCAATCTCGAGGTAGCGCAGTTTTTCCACCCGGCTCATCAGGAAGACCTCGCGCTGTGCCTCGGTCAGCTCGCCGAGGGCCTTTTCCAAAAGCTCGTCGATTTCGCGGTTTTCCAGCTCGGTCTCGGGCGAGGGGCTGGCCGCCGCCGGGGCCGATTTCTCGTGCTCGGCAAAGCGGAAGCGCACCTTTTCGTGCCGCGCCCGGTCGATGAGCAGGTTGTTGACGGCGGCGTATAGGAAGGCGCGGGCCTTCTCGGCCGGCACGTCGCGGCAGCGGTTCCACAGCCGGAGGAAGGCTTCCTGCGCCGTGTCGTCGGCAGCGGCCCAGTCGGCGGACTTGTAGAAGGCGAATCGCCGCAACTCGCCCGCGAGGCGGTGGAAGAGGTCGCGGAAGACGTCGGGCTGGCAGGTGTCGGAGCGGTTCATTTCGATGGCGAAGGAAAAAACTTTCCGCTGTCCGGTAGGGTGTTTTCGGGGCTTCCCGTTCCCCTTTCGGAAGCCGCCGGTTGGGCAGCGCGGCGACCGAAAGCCCATCGGGACAACCCGCGCCCCCGAACCCAAGCGCACGGGCAGCCGAAGCCGAAAAGCTGCGAACGAGTAGGTAAAACCTCTGTTTTTGAACATTTCATCATGAAAAAGAACCTCTTTTTGAACCTGGGCCTCCTGTTGCCCGCCCTGTTCCTCGCCCTTTTTGCCTGTGAAAAACAGCCCGTCGACGACCGCATCGCCACCGACCCGGCGGACGCCGTCCAGGCCGAAAAAGGGAGTTACTCGAAAACCCTCGCCCTCGCCGACGCCAGCGGCGCCAACTCGGCCCTCATCGAGGTCTCGGCCGACGACGAGGCGACGCTCGCCGCCTTCGGCCCCTCCGTCTTTCGTCTCGAGGCGGTGGAAGACCTGCGCGAGGCGGGCGAGCGGCCGTTCGTCACCGAAGCCGAGAAGGTCGCGGCGGCGGAAGACCTGCCCGCCGAGGCCCTCGGCGGCGAGCGGTTTTGGGTCAATGTCTTGAGCCAAAAAATGGTGCCCGGCGTGAAGGCGCTGCGGCTCGACGTCGACCTCGACCGCGCCCAGTCCGGCGGAGCGAGCGACCGGGCGGCCTATTACATCGGCATCTTCGGCACCGGCGCGTCGTCGGTCGGCATCACCAACGGCGGCGGCAACTGCACTGCCTCCGCGACGGCCCTGTTCCAGTACAAATCGGGCGACACATGGCTCAACTGGTCGGGCGGCGGCACGGCTCTGTGGCCCTACTTTTCGAACAAGGTGGTCTGCTCGGGCGGCATCAACCTGAACAACTCCACGCTGCTGACCAACGCCCCCGGTCAGTTGCGCAACTTCAAGGGCAAGGACTGGCCTTACCCCGTCGTCTCGGGCGTGTTCAACAGCACCAACGGCCACAAGGTGCGGATGCTCGTCTGGGGCTCGACGTCGACGATGACGAACACCGGGCAGGCGCTCGGGGTGTTCGTTTTCGGTTGATGGAGGGCCGGTTTTTGAGAAAACAAAAAGGCCGGGGGAGCTGCTCTGCTCCTCCGGCCTCCGTGTTTTCGGGCAAAACCCGTCTGTCAGACGAACCGCCCGACGAGGTTCTCGAAAAACTCCTGCCGCCCGCTGCGCCGCTCCGGCTCGTCCGTCGCGTGGGCGATGGCGGCGAGGTCTTCCAGCGTCAGCTTTCCCTCTGAAAAGGCCCGGCCGTCGCCGCTGTCGAAAGAGGCGTAACGCTCGGCGCGAAGTTTTTGCAAAGCCCCGTCCTCCAAAATCGCGCTCGCCGCGAGCAGGGCGCGGGCGAAGCAGTCCATGCCGCCGATGTGCGCATGGAAAAGGTCTTCGAGGTCGGTCGAGTTGCGGCGGGTCTTCGCGTCGAAGTTGATGCCGCCGCCCGCGAGGCCGCCCGATTGCAGGATGACGAGCATCGACTCCGCCAGTTCGAGGAGGTTGTTGGGGAACTGGTCGGTGTCCCAGCCGTTCTGCGGGTCGCCCCGGTTGGCGTCGATGGAGCCGAGCATCCCGGCGTCGGCCGCCGTCTGGAGTTCATGCTGAAAGGAATGCCCGGCGAGCGTGGCGTGGTTGACCTCGATGTTCAGTTTGAAATCGTCCATCAAACCGAACTCGCGCAGGAAGCCGATGCAGGTCGCCGCGTCGAAGTCGTATTGGTGCTTCGACGGCTCGCACGGTTTGGGCTCGATGAAGAAAACGCCGTCGAAGCCGTTGCGCCGCCCGTAGTCGCGGGCCATCGAGAGGAAGCGGGCGAGGTGCTCGCGCTCCCGTTTCATGTCGGTGTTCAACAAAGAAAGGTAGCCCTCGCGCCCGCCCCAGAAGACGTAGCCGCCGCCACCGAGCGCGACCGTCGCATCAATCGCCATCTTGACCTGTGCCCCGGCCCGGGCGGTGACGGCGAAGTCAGGGTTGGTGGCCGCGCCGTTCATGTAGCGCGGGTGGCTGAACAGGTTGGCCGTTCCCCAGAGGAGCCTCACGCCTGTTTCGGCCTGTTTTTCTTTTAAATAATCGATGATGGTCGCCAGCCGCCGCTCGTTCTCGGCCGGGCTGCTGCCCTCGGCGACGAGGTCGAAGTCGTGGAAGCAGTAGTGGCCGATGCCCAGTTTCGAAAAGAACTCGAAGGCTGCATCGGCCTTGTCGCGCGCCTGCTGCATCGGGTCGGCGGAGCGCAGCCAGGGAAAATCCTTGGTCGGCAGGCCGAACGGGTCGCCGCCGGTTCCGCCGAAGGTGTGCCAGTAGCAGGCGGCAAAGCGCAGGTGCTCGCGCATGGTCTTTCCGCCGACGAGGCAGTTTTCGTCGTAGAAGCGGAAGGCGAGCGGGTTGTCTGTCGCCGAGCCTTCGAAGGGGATTTTGGGGATGTTTTTGAAAAACTCGGTCTGGCCGAGCGTCGATTTGATGCTCATCAATGGATGGTTGCGTTCG
>JBGAWE010000354.1:0-3282 GCA_044227705.1 Saprospiraceae bacterium | reverse complement strand
AAATCGTCGACGCGCACTATTTCAGGGGCCGCCTCTGGGCGCAGGAGGTCTCGCAGATGAGCAACCGCCTCTACCGCGAGCGCGTCATGGACGACATCCTCATGGCCGAGGGCGTCACGCAGCACAACCTCCCGTTGAAGAACATCGGCGGCCGAAAGGGCGAAAAGGGCATCGACGTCTGGCTCGCCCTCGAAACCTACGAGCTGGCCATCCTCAAAAAATTCGACGTCATCGCCCTCATCGCCTCCGACGGCGACTACGTCCCGCTCGTCCGAAAGCTCAACACGCTCGGCGTGCGCGTCATGCTCCTCGGCTGGGACTTCGAGACGATGAACGACGCGGGCGTGACCTACGTCACCAAGTTCTCCCGCGACCTCGCGTGGGAGTGCAGCTACCCCGTCGAGATGAGCACCGAGATTGACGCGGGGCTGAAAAACCGTGTGCCGCACGTCCTCGACCTCTTCCCGAGAGAGGAGCGGCCCGCTGCCGAGGCCGGGGAAAAAGCCGAAAAACCAGAGAAAAAGACCCTGAAACCCCTCAAAGCCGCCGAGAAAACAGAACCGGGCGAGCTGCCCGCCGTCGAGCCGGGTGAGGTGAAGACCTCCACCATCCTCCGCCTGTTCAACGGATACGGCTTCATCGAGGCACCGCCGAACAACGTCTTCTTCCACTACTCTCAATTGGTCAACACGGACTTCAAGGAGCTTCGGCCGGGCGACCTCGTGCAGTTCGCCGTCAACCAGGAGGCGAGCACGGAGGACAGGAAGATTGCCACTTTCGTGCAGTTGGTGGACGACGCGGCGGCGCAGAACTGACCTCACCCGACAGGCATGACCGACTCCTATCGCCACAAGGGCATGCGCCGCCGTCTCATCGCCGCGCTGCGCGAAAAGGGCATCGCCGACGAGCCGTTGCTGGCGGCGATGGGCGAGCTGCCCCGCCATTTTTTCATGGAAAAAGGCTTCGACGACCACGCCTACGACGACAAGGCGTTCCCCATCGCCGCCGGGCAGACCATCTCGCAGCCGTACACCGTGGCCTACATGACCGAGCTTTTGCAGGTGAAAAAGGGCGACCGAGTCCTCGAAATCGGCACAGGCTCGGGCTATCAGGCGGCCCTTTTGTCGATGCTTGGCGCGTCGGTCTACACGGTCGAAAGGCAGGAAGTTCTTTTTCACCAGACCCGAAAACTGCTCGACGAGCTTGGCTTCCGCGCCGTCCGAACTTTCCTGCGCGACGGGTCGAACGGCCTTTCAGAGTTCGCCCCTTTCTCGAAAATCATCGTGACGGCCGGCGCCCCCGTCGTACCGGATGCGCTCAAAAAACAACTTGCCGTCGGCGGCCGGCTGGTCATCCCAATCGGTGAAAAGGAGCAAAACATGATGCTCATCGAGCGGACAGGCGACGCCACTTTTTCGGAGAAACAACTCGACACCTTCCGATTCGTCCCCTTCCTCGCGGGCATCGAGGGGCGGAAGGTTTGACGCGGACTGGCCGTTGTCTGGCGTCCCCGCCAACAACTCGCACTACAGGAAACCGTCCTTTCTACTTTTGCCAACACCCTTTGAGCCGCCTGTTTTTCATCAAAAACACATCACTTCCATGCAAAAACGCATCCTTTTCGCCCTCGCCCTGCTCCCCGCGCTCCTCATCGGGCAAACGGTCAAGATGAATCTGCAGACCTTCGCCACCGGCCTCGTCAAACCGGTCGACATCGTCGGACTGCCCGACGGACGGCTCCTTGTTGTCGAGCAGCGCGGCACGGTCAAGGTGGTGAATGCCGACGGCTCGGTTGCCCCCACCGCGTTCATCGACCTGCAGAGCATCGCCAACGACAACTCCAACGAGCGCGGCCTTCTCGGCCTCGCGCTCGACCCCGACTTTTCGAGCAACGGCTTTTTCTACGTCAACTACTCCCGCAACTCGACGGGCAACACGCAAATCAGCCGGTTCTCGCTCGACCCGACCGACCCGAACAAGGGCGACCCAACAAGCGAGGTCCAAATCCTCGAAATCGCGCAGCCCTTTTCCAACCACAACGGCGGCTGCCTCAAGTTCGGCCCCGACGGCTATCTCTACATCGGCATGGGCGACGGCGGCTCGCAGGCCGACCCCAACCAGAACGGGCAAAACACCAATGCTTTGCTGGGAAAAATGCTCCGAATCGACGTGAAGCAACTGCCGTACACCGTCCCGCCCGACAACCCCTTCGCCAACGACCCGACGAAAAAGGGCGAAATCTGGGCCGTCGGGATGCGCAACCCGTGGCGTTTTTCATTCGACAAACTCACCGGCGACCTCTGGATTGGCGACGTCGGCCAGAACGCCCACGAGGAAATCGACCGTGCCCCGGCCGGTGTCGGCGGCCTCAACTTCGGCTGGCGCTGCCGCGAGGGCTTCTCGCCGTACAACACGACCGGCAACTGCCCGCCCGACAGCACCTTCACCGACCCTGTTTTTGATTGGGCGAACCCCTCCGTCGGCTGCTCCGTGACAGGCGGCTTCGTCTACCGCGGCACCGGCTACCCGGCCTGGGACGGCATCTATTTCTGCGCCGACTACTGCAGCGGCCGCTTCTGGTCAATCGTGAAGAACATGGACGGCACCTACACCGGCACCCAAATCGCTGACCTTGCCGACAGCCAGACGACCGCTTTCGGAGAGGACGCCAGTGGCCGCCTATACACGACTGGCCACGGTGTGGGCCGCATCTACAAGCTCTGCTCGACGTTCACCGTCGCGGCGGCGGGTGTAAACGAGACTTGCCCCGGCGCGGCCGACGGCTCCATCTCGTTGACTGTCAACGATTTACAAGGAAATGCGAGCTATAAATGGTCGAACGGCGCGACCACGCCAACCGCCTCTGGTCTCTCTGCCGGAACCTACTCCGTGACCGTCAGCGACGGCGACCAGTGCACGGCGAAAGCCTCGGCGACCATCACGGCGACGACGGTGACCGTGCCGACGTTCACCGTTGGGGCTGGGTTCGAGCTGACGGTCGCGGGCGGGTTTTCCGCGCCTTTCCAGTGGTTCCTCAACGGCTCGCCCATCGCCGGGGCGACCGCGGCGACCTTCACCGCCACCGAGACGGGCGAGTACAAAGTCTCGGCCGTCGACCCGGCAACGGGCTGCGCGGTCGAGTCGGTGTCGGTCTTCGTTAGCACGGTCTCGACGGAGCTACCGGCGGGCGTTCAAAAATTGTCGGTCTCGCCCAACCCGTTCACCGACGAGCTTTCCATCGAGGTGGAACTGGCCGCGAAACAGACCGTCCGACTCTCGCTG
>JBGAWE010000030.1:0-28199 GCA_044227705.1 Saprospiraceae bacterium | reverse complement strand
TGGAGGGAAACTGGCTCGAATTGTTGCAAAACAGCAAGCTCTCGACAGAAGGCCTCATTTTTTCAAATGGAAGAAGATCGACGGTGAAGACCCGCGTCGTCGGCAACGGGCAGCAGGTCTTGCGCATCGACGACGAGCAAGTAGACGACCTTTCGGCAAACGACCAGATTGACCTTCTTTTCAAAATCCACGACATTTTTGAAAAAAAACGGCCCGATGCTGTCGTCTTGCAGGACTACAACAAAGGCGTGCTAACCGAGCGCGTCATCCGAAACGTCATCGACTTGGCCAACCGGGTAAGCGTGCCGACCGCGGTCGACCCAAAGCGGCGCAACTTTTTCGCCTATCAAGGGGCCGCGCTTTTCAAACCCAACTTGAAAGAAATCAGAGAGGCGACCGGCCTTGCTGTCGAGCCGTCGGTCGAAAGTTTGGCGGCGGCGGCAGAGCTTTTGAAAGAAGAACTCGGCCCCGTCGAAATCATGGTCACGCTGTCGGAGCATGGCATCTACACGGAAAAGTCGGGCGTTGGCACAATCCACGCGGCGCGGCGGCGGCTGGTTTCCGATGTTAGCGGCGCGGGGGACACAGTCGTCGCAGCCGCCGCGCTCGGGCTGGCTGCCGGGCTGCCGATGGAGGAGATTGCCCGCATTTGCAACATCGCGGGCGGTCAAGTCTGCGAGGTCGCCGGGGTGGCGGCGGTCGACGCGGCTCGGCTCGATGCGGAGTTTCAGGCTCGGCTTTGATCGTTTGGCTGTGCCTTTTTTATAACCAAACTGGCTCGTTTCTAATGAAAAACACCTTTTTCGCAATCGCTTTCTTGCTTCCGCTTCTCGCTGTTGGGCAGAACGACACGCTCCTTTTCGAAGATTTCAGTCCCGATCCGAGCGGGGCGATGGCACTATTCCCGAGCGGAAACGACACGGTCTGGGTCAACTTTGACGCCGATGGCGAGCCGCCGCTCGACCCGAACCTGCCGCTGAACTGGTACTCGGAATGGTCACCTTTCGACAACCCGGACAGCAGCAAAAACGACGTGTTCGCGAGCAGCTCCTATCTGAAGAACCCGTCTGCCAAAAACGACAACTGGCTCATCTTGCCGCCCATCAGGCTCTGCGACAACAAGGCGAGCATCCACTGGAAAAGCGCGCCGTTCGAAGGCCCGGCGTTTATGGACGGCTATTTTTTGATGCTCTCGACTACGGACAACCTCGAAGCGAGCTTCACCACCACTTTGTTCGGTGCGGCTGAATGCACAGGATATCCACCCACGCCTTCCGTCATCCCGGCCGACTTCACCTTCTCGCCGGGCTACATCCACGCCAACGTGTTCGCCGACTCCCAATATTTCGAGTTCAACGGCCAGACAAACCAATGCAAACTGGAGCCGCACAGCTACTTCCTCGGCGACTACGCCGACGAGACAGTCTACCTAGCCTTCCGCCACTACTCGCAGGACGACAACCGCCTCGACCTCGACGACATCCTCGTGCTGGGGACAAATTGCACCTCGCCGACGGCCGACGTGGGCGACTTTGACATCGAGCCAATTCTCTATCCGAACCCGGTCGAGTGGCAATTGAATGTGCTTTTTTCGTTGAAAAAGGCAGAAAACTGTTGTTTTTCGGTCATGGACGAGATGGGAAGAACGGTGTTCGAGGAGGCCGAAAAAAAGTTTCCAGCCGGGCGAAACCAATGGAACTACTTCCCCAAAGGGCTGGCACCCGGGCAGTTTTTTTTGAAAGTCAAGACGGAGGGAGGGTCGGTCAGCCGGGCTTTTTCAAAACAGTAATTCAACCTAAAAAGGAGCCGTCAAACGCAAAAGGCAGGATGGCGCGCACTGAGTCGAACGCCCAGATTTCACCAATCTCACCCTGTAAAACGAGCCGAATAGGCCCGCCGAACCGCCCCTCCGCCTCGCTCAAAATCTGCCGACAGGCACCACACGGCATCGCGGGCGTGGCGACGGGCTTGCCTCCGACGGCATTGTTTTTCACAGAAATCGCCATCAAAACCGGCCTGTTTTCCGGGAAATAAGACTTCGCTGCCGCCAATGCCGACGGCTCGGCGCAGAGACAGAGCGGATAGGCGGCGTTCTCGATGTTGGTGCCGGTGACGGTCGTGCCGTTGTCGAGAAGTATGGCTGCGCCGACGTGGAAATTGGAGTACGGCGCGTAGGCTTTGTCGAGGCAGAGGCGGGCGGCGGCGAGAAGTTCGCGCTCGATTTCGGGCAGCTCGGCGGCGGTTTGGAAGACCTCGAAACAGATGGTGAGGGAAGTTTTTTTCATCGAAGAAGATGGGAGCTTTTCGGTCGGGCTACTTTCGCCGCCGGGCAATTTTTCCACAAAATTGACCAAAACCCGCTGAATTTCATGCAAAACATACTTGTCATCGGCGCGGGCCGAAGCTCGACCGCGCTCATCAACTACCTCTTGGAGGAGGCGGCGAAGCACGATTTCTTCGTCACCGTCGCCGACGCGGACCTCGACGCGGCGACCCGCAAAGTCCACGGCAGCCCGCGCGGCCGGGCCACCTGGCTCGACGCCTCGAAGGTCAACGACCGTCGCGACCTTATCCAGCGCCACGACGTCATCATCTCGCTGCTGCCCCCCGCGATGCACCTCGAAGTGGCGCAGGACTGCATCCAGCTTGGAAAGCACATGGTCACGGCGAGCTACGTCTCTAAACAGGTGCACAGATTGGGCGACGAGGCCCGGCAGCGCGCCCTCGTCTTCATGAACGAACTCGGCCTCGACCCCGGCATCGACCACATGAGCGCGATGCAGCGAATCCACGAAATCAAAAGGAAAGGGGGCAAAATCACCGCGTTTTACAGCTACACAGGCGGCCTCGTAGCACCTGAGAGCGACACGAACCCGTGGCACTACAAGTTCTCGTGGAACCCGCGAAACGTCGTCCTCGCCGGACAGGGAACCGCCCAATTCCTCGAAGTCGGGAAGCTGAAGTACATCCCGTACCGTCGCCTGTTCCGTCAATACAGGATGATCGATGTGCCGGGGATGGGCCAGTACGAAATCTACGCAAACCGCGACTCGCTCCTTTACAAAGACGCCTACGGGTTGGAGAACACGCCGACCATCCTGCGAGGAACCATCCGCCACAAAGGTTTTTGCGATGCCTGGAACGCGCTCGTCCGCATCGGGCTGACAGACGCGACCTTCCCCATCGTCGATTCGGACAAACTAACCTGGCACGAGCTTTTGGAGGCGTTTTTGGGAATCTCGGAGGGGCAAGGCTCCGTCAAGGACCGGATCGCCCGACTGATCGACCTCGAACCCGAAAGCCCGGTAATGGAGCAGCTCGAATGGCTCGGCCTCTTTTCGAAAAGGAGAATCCGAACGGCGAACGCCACGCCGGCCCTCTTGCTCGAAAACCTTTTGCTCGAAAAATGGGTGCTCCAACCCGAAGACCGCGACATGGTCATCATGCAGCACGTCTTCGAGTACGAAATCAAAAGAAAGAAGCACCGCCTGACCTCCACGCTCGTCATGAAGGGCGAGGACGCGGAGCACACGGCCATGTCGAAGCTCGTTGGCCTGCCGCTCGGCATCTTCGTGAAACTGCTGATGCTCGGCCGAATCTCGACGACCGGCGTGGCCATCCCGACAATGCCGGAGGTCTACGAACCGGTGATGGAGGAATTGAAATCGTTCGGTGTTGAGTTTAACGAGAAAGAGGAAGTTTTGTAGATGAAACCTTTCGTGATTGGAATCGCTGGCGGGAGCGGCGGCGGAAAAACAACCTTCATCAAGAGGCTTCGTGAAAAATTCGCGGAGACGGAGGTCTGCGTCCTCTCGATGGACGAGTACTACAAGCCCATCCACCAGCAGGAGCGCGACGAAGAGGGCATCGAGAATTTCGACCTCCCGCGCTCCATCGACAAGAAGGCTTTTCGGGCCGACATCGACCGGCTACTGGCGGGCGAGACTGTCGAGCGCGAGGAGTACATGTTCAACAACTCGGGCAAGCAGCCCCGCCTTCTGACCTTCCGCCCAGCGCCGGTTTTGGTCATCGAAGGGCTTTTCGTCTTCCATTTCAAGAAAATCAACGATGTGCTCGACCTGCGCGTCTTTGTCGACGCGAAGGATGTGTTCAAAATCGCCCGCCGCATCCGCCGCGACGCTGTCGAGCGCGGCTACGACCTGCGCGATGTCATCTACCGTTTTGAGCGGCACGTCGCCCCGTCATGGGAGGCGTTCATCCTGCCTTACCGCGACGAGGCGGACATCGTGGTGAACAACAACTGGCGGGGGCTGGACGCGGGGCTTGCGGTCGTTTGCACGTTCATTGAGAGCAAAATAGGTTAGTTTTTGGCTCAAAACACTGCGATTTCGCACAATCTCGCATTCAACAGGCTTTCGGTCAAAACCACGCGCAGCCGCTGGGTTTTCATCGGTTTTTCAAAAAAGACAATCTTCCTGAACCCGACCGTGCTTCCCCGCGCGACCTCTTGCCAGCCTCTCTTTTTGGAATAAAACTCGACGCGGAAGCCGGAGATTTGCTGCCCATACTCAACGGCTTCTTGCAATCGGATGGATCGGACTGAGGTCTTTTTGCCCAAGTCAATTTCATAGGCCGGCAATTTTTTCCCGTCGGGGATTAGGTCGAAAGTCCGCCAGTTGCCGTCGGTCAAAGCGGGCAAGCCGGTTTTCTTTCCGTTGCCGAGGGCTAAGTTTTTTGAAAAAACGCTCGCCACCATCTGGCCGAAATAAATAAGACAGCGAGTCGCCGCAAATCCGCCCGTCCGGGCCGGGCGGGACGTTCAAAATCAGGTTCGCGTTGCGCCCGACGCTTTTCAGCCAGATGTCGCAAAGCTGCTCGGGCGACTTGACCAGTGCCGTCTCCTTTTCATGGAAAAACCAGCCCGGCCGGATGCTCACGTCGCACTCGGCGGGAATCCAGACGGGGCCGTCGGCTTGCCCATGTTGCAGCCTTTCGGAGGGAGGCCCAGTCGCGCCGCGTCCAAAGCCAGCGGTGTCGATGGCGCACCAGTTCGAGTCGGCGACGGTTCCGTTTTCGTTGCCTGCCCAGCGGCAGCCGGGGCCTATGTCGCTGAAAATCAAGGCGTTAGGTTGGAGGCGGGCCGCCTCGCGCTCCCATGATTTGAAGTCGTAGACTTGCCGTTTGCCGTTTGGCCCCTCGCCGCAGGCACCGTCCCACCAAAACTCAAAGAGGTCGCCGTAGCCCGTCATCAATTCGCGCATCATGCCGAGATAGACGTCATTGTACTCGGGCGTTCCGTAGAGCGGGTGGTTTCTGTCCCATGGACTCAAATAGAATCCGAGTTTCAACCCGTTGCGACGACAGGCGGCGGCCAGTTCGGCGAGGACGTCGCCCTGGCCACCGCGCCACGGGCTTTCCCGAACCGTGTGTTTGCTGAATTTCGACGGCCAGAGGCAAAACCCGTCGTGGTGCTTCGCCGTGATGACGATGCCCCTTGCGCCCGCCGATTTGGCCACGCGGCACCATTGGTCGCAGTCGAGGCTGGTTGGGTTGAAGACCGTCTCCGGCTCGTCGCCTAGGCCCCACTCGCGGTCGGTGAAGGTGTTCGGGCCGAAATGGACGAACAGGCAAAAAGCCGTCTCGTGCCACTCAGTTTGAGCGGCGGTCGGGCGGGCGGGGTTTTGGGCGATGGTTTTATTAAAAAGGAGGATGGCCAGTAAGGCGGCGAGCAAGGTTGGTTTCATAAAAAAGCCGTTCGGTTTCGGCCCGCCCAAATCTTTCAAAATCAAACGGGCATGGCCAACAGCGGCCAGGCCCGTTTTTCTTAAACAATTGGAAATCAACGACTTGTTTTAGGTCACGCAGCGGCGAGGCAGGCCGCAACCTTGTCCATCAGCTCCTCCGGCGAGAAGGGCTTCCCGATATGGTCGTTCATCTGAAAAAGGCTCGCCTTGTCTCGGTCGGTCAGATAGGCCGAGGCCGTCAGCGCGATGATGGGGATGGAGCGGTGCTCGGGCCGGGAGGTTTTCCGCATCTCGGCGGTGGCGCGGTAGCCGTCCATGTTCGGCATCTGGATGTCCATCAGTACAAGGTCGAAGGTGCCCGCCTCGAATTTTTCGAGGGCGATTAGGCCGTCGTCGGCCGTCGTGACCATCATGCCCGCCTTCGCCAGCATCTTGGCGACGACGAGCTGGTTTATCTTGTTGTCCTCGACGAGAAGTACACGCTTGCCGGCCATCCGCTCGAAGTTGCGCAGTGGGTCGACGGGGCCGCCCGATTTTTTCATCGGCATCTGGAAGGGCAGCCACAGCAAGTAGGCCGAGCCGTTGCCCTCCGTCGAGCGGGCTTCGAGTCGCCCGTTTTGCAGGTCAACGAGCCGCTTCGTCATGGCGAGGCCGAGGTTTTCGGGGTGGCTTTCCTCAAAAATCTCCTCCAGTTCCGCCGTCGGGTGAAAAACGCGGTCGAGTTCAGCCTCGGGGATGCCGCGGCCGGTGTCGCGCAGCGAGACTTTCAGCAGAGCTTCTTTGCTCGAAAATTCCTGCAAGCCGATTTGCAGCGCGACCTCGCCCGCCTCCGTCGAGCTGGCCGACGCGCCGACGAGGTTGGTCAAGATCTGGTTCAGCCGCGTCGGATCGCCCACCAATTTGGCTGGGATTTGTGGGTCGTACTCGACCTTGAACGAGACGTTCTTCTGTTTCAACTGCGGGAAGAAGCGGTTCTCAACATCAAAAACAATCTTCGACGGGTCGAACTCGACCGATTCGAGCGTCAGCTTTCCCGTCTCGATTTTCGAGAAGTCGAGCATGTCGTTTATCGACACGACGAGCGAGTTTGCCATGAACTGGAGGTTGCGTAGCGCGTCCGCCTGCTCGGGGCGAGGCTTGTTTTCGAGCAGCTCGCGCGAGAGGCCGAGGATGTTGTTCATCGGCGTGCGCATCTCTTGGCTGACGCGGGCGAGGAATTTTTCGCGGGCAAAAGAGGTCTTCTCCGTGTTCTCCCGCTCCGCGATTTCGTTGACGAGCTTCGAGTTCAGCACGTCGAGGCTCTGGTTCTTCAAGTCAAGCTCGGCGTTTTTCGCGTCGATTTCCTCGTTTTTGGCTTTCAAAAGCTCGTTGTCGCGTTTCTCGATCCGGTTCGTGCGGATGAGCAGCCAGATGGCCACGCAGCCCAGGGCGATGAGCGCGAGCAGCCCGAGCCGGGTCTTCGTTGCGTTGGCCTTTTCGGTCTCCAGTTTTTCAATTTGCTGCTTCTGCTTCGCCGCCGCGAACTCCGACTCGTAGCGGGTCGTCAGCTCCAAAAGCGCCTTGCTTTTTTCATTTGAGAAGACCGCGTCTCGCGACTTGTTGAAATTGACGAGCGCGAGGAAGGCCTTGTCGAGTTGCCCGATTTCGCGGTATCCGTTCGCCGTCGCCTGCCAGATTTCGGAGGTCCCGGTCACGCCGGGAATGGCGGAGAGGATGATTCCCGAGGAGTCGAAGGCGGCGGAAGCGGCGATTTTGTCGCCCTTTTTGGCCAAAATGAGGCCCTCGTTTTTGAAACCAGCCGCGAGTTGCAAACTGTCCTTCACCTGAATGGCAATCCGTTTCGCCGTCTGGCAGGTCGAAATCGCCTCATCGAAATTGCCCTGATGGAGCAGCGCCTCGGTGATGTTCGTGAAATCGATGGCCATCTTCGGAAGGTTCTCGTTCGACTGGTTGAGGTCGAGCGACTGGCGGAAATAGACGAGTGCCCCGTCGCCGTCGCCAAGTTCGTTGGAGAGTTTTCCGAGGAAGCTCGCCATCTGGGCCGCGCCCGAGATGTCCTCCGCCTCGATTTTCTCCTCGAGGGCGAGCTTGAAATACTCTTGAGCTTTCCCGAAAATCTTTTGTGAGAGATAGACGTCGCCCAAAAACTGGTTCGTCTCGGAGGCTGCCGACTTGTCCTTCTGGTTCTGCCGGATTTCGAGCGCGGTCTCGAGGTTCTGCTTTGCCGAGGAGAGGTCGCCCTGCAAATAAAAGAGGCGTCCGATGAGGTTCTTGCTTTTGGAAAACCCCTTGGGGTCGGTCGCCTCGTCGCGCAGTTTCATCGCGTCGACGAACAGGCGCATGGCCCCTTCGTAGTCGGTTTTCTGTTGAAGAACAAGGCCCTGCTCGTCGATGGCGTTGGCCTGAAGCTCCTTTTTCCCCGACTTTTTGGCGAATTCCAATGCCTTTTCGGCAAAATCTGAGGCAGTCGTCAAATTGCCGACTGCGCGGGATTGCTCAGAGAGCTGGATGGCGAAGGCGCACTTCTCGGCCGGGTCGCTGGATTTTTCAATCGCGGCCTTCAGCGGTTCGAGCTGCGGGTTTTGTCCGAAAACAGGGAAAGCCAGCAGAATGCCGGCGGCGAACGCGGTCAGTTTTCTCATGAAAAGAGCTGTGTCTGTTAGTGAAAAACAGAGGGGACGCGGGGATGAGAGGGAACTGATTGCGGGAGGCAAAAAGGATGCCTATTGGGAAGGTGGTTTCAAACGTCGGAAGGGATTGAAACCCTTCCGACGTTTTCCGGCGACGGCGGCAGTCAAATGACCTTGGCCACAAGGTCGGCCGCCTCTTGCAACTGGACGGCGCCCATCACCTTCAAACCGGACTCGTCGATGATGCGCTTGCCGTCTTCGGCGTTCGTCCCTTGAAGCCGGACGATGATGGGCACGGGGATGTCCCCGATTTGATGATATGCATCGACGATGCCCTGCGCCACTCGGTCGCAGCGGACGATGCCGCCGAAGATGTTGACCAAGATGGCCTTCACGTTCGGGTCCTTCAAGATGATGCGGAAGGCGTTGGCGACGCGCTCGGCATTGGCCGTGCCGCCCACGTCGAGGAAGTTGGCCGGTTCGCCGCCGCTGATTTTGATGATGTCCATCGTGGCCATCGCCAGCCCGGCACCGTTGACCATGCAGCCGACGTTGCCGTCGAGCTTGACATAATTGAGGTCGAACTCGCGGGCCTCAACGTCGGTCGGGTCTTCCTCGTTGACGTCGCGCTGCGCCTCCAAATCAGGATGGCGGAAGAGCGCATTGTCGTCGATGGTCACCTTCCCGTCGACGGCAATAATTTGGTCGTCGGAGGTTTTCAGACAAGGATTGATTTCAAAAAGGGCCGCATCGCTTCCAACAAATGCAGCATATAGCTTCTGTACAAAATCAACCATGCCCTTGAAAGCCGCTCCAGACAGCCCGAGGTTGAACGCAATCTTGCTCGCCTGAAAAGGCCGCATCCCGAGCAGCGGGTCGACGTATTCCTTCTGGACTTTTTCCGGCGTTTCCTCGGCCACCTTTTCGATGTCCATGCCGCCCTCTGTCGAGTAGATGATGACGTTGCGCTTCGTCTCGCGGTCGGTCAAAACCGAGATGTAAAACTCCTTCGTCTCCGACGGGCCGGGGTAATAGACGTCCTGTGCGACGAGGACTTTCCGCACGAGCTTCCCCTCGGCCGAGGTCTGCGGCGTGACGAGGCGCATCCCAATCATGTTCGAGGCGATTTCGGCCGCTTGCTCGGGGCTTTTAGCCAGTTTCACGCCGCCGCCCTTGCCGCGACCGCCCGCGTGGACCTGCGCCTTGATGACGCACCAGCCGGAGTTGAATTCGGCTTTGAGACGCTCCGCGGCGGCCTGAGCCTCCGCGCCGTTCTCGGCGACGAAGCCTTCTTGGATTTTCACGCCGAAGCTTTTCAAAAGGTTCTTGCCCTGATATTCGTGGAGATTCATGCTTTTTGACTGGAAATTTCGGGCGAAGCTAAAAGCACACCTCGCGGCGGGCGGCAAGGCTTTGGACAAAATTTTTCCACCTTCGCCCATCAACCGACCGGCATGGAAAACAAGACGCTCGCCCGCCTCCGCAGCCCCCTCCTCTTTTATGTCTACAAGTTTTGGAAGCTCCCCAGCCTCTGGTTTTGGGGCGTGAAAATAGTCGAGGCCACGTCGGGCCGCTGCGTCATCGGATTGCCGTTCGGTTGGCGAACGCAGAACCCGTTCCGCTCCACCTACTTCTCAGCCCAAATGGGCGCGGCGGAATTGAGTACCGGCGTCTTGGCCCTCGCCGCGCTCGATAGCCAGCCAGCGGTTTCGATGCTCGTCGTGGAGGCGCGGGCGGAGTTTTTCAAAAAGGTGGCAGGTTTCGCCCTTTTCACCTGCGAGGATGGAGAGAAAGTACGGGCCGCCGTCCAAAAAGCCGTCGATACAGGCGAGGGGCAGACCGTCACTTTGACCAGCGAAGCACGACTTCGGGAGGGCGGCGAGTTGGTCTCGCGCTTCTCGGTAACATGGTCCTTCAAAAAGAAAAAGGGGTGACTCAACCCGCCCTTTGGGTCTCCGGCAACTTGATTTCCGCCAGTCTCAAAAGTTCCTCCTGCTGCTCCTTCGTCTGCAAGAGCTGCATCAGCTGGACGCACCTTTCATAAAACGCCGCGCCCTCCTTCTCGTCGAGCACCTTTTTCGGCTTGTAGGCCACGAGGTAGAAGTTGTTCCCCTCGACCGTCATGGGAGGGTTTTCCTCGAAGAAGTGGCGCACCTCCGGGCTGAAGCTCTCTCGAATCATCGCCTCAAACTCGCCCGTTAGCCACCATTTCTCATTGAAATCGGGGTTTTCAGAGAAGTTGATGTCCTTCTTTCCAAATAGTTGCTGGATTTTATGCCACCACCCCTCCGGTTTCAACTTGAAGTTGGGCAGCGACCACCGCCGGTCCTTTGCAAAGAAGACCGTCTGGCTGACGCGCTTAGAGGTATTCCCCGCTGAGACGACATAGGTGTAGTCGAAAAGGAACACATCGGTGAAGCCGACGGAGGCCTGGAGGACGTCCGAGACGCGGCTTCTTTTGAACAAATCGAGCCGGTCGAACAGGTCGAATTCTTTCAGCTCGACCGCCAAATCGGGTGCGGCATCGCCGAGCGGACGGAGGTTCTTGGCGGTGGCGATGGCCTCCATCACGCCCCGGCGGCGAGCCTTCCAAACGCCCAAGCGGTATTTCATCAAGGAGAAAACCGCAACCGCCGCAGCGGCCATGAAAAAGAACGGAAAAAGGGGGAAGTTGGCGAGAAAGGTCATTTTCAGTCAAGTTTTGATGGAAAACCGGGCGAAAA
Source organism: Saprospiraceae bacterium (assembly GCA_044227705.1). Lineage (GTDB taxonomy): Bacteria > Bacteroidota > Bacteroidia > Chitinophagales > Saprospiraceae > JANOQP01. The sequence goes on along the minus strand of JBGAWE010000030.1, from coordinate 17,141 downwards.
TAGCCGAAACCCACTCGCTTTACTTCTTCCGAAACTCATAGCTGTAAAGCTCCCGGTACCCCTCGTAATACCCGTCGAGCGATACAAAGCCGTGCGCGTTGAGAATGGCTTCGATGGCCTCCGCCGCCGACTGGATGCGCAGCCCGTTGACAGAGGTGATGACGTAGTTCGGTTCCATGTTCGCCTTCCAACAGATGGAGCCGCGCGATATCGAGGTGACGAGCGCGCCCTGCAACTTGAGTCGCTTTTTCTCCGCAGCCGTCAGTTCGCGCACCTCAATGCCAATCTCGTCCTCCAGTTCATTGCCGGTGATGGTGACCAGTTCGGGAGCGTTGCTCGCGTTTTTGAGGGTGGCGCGGGCTGTCCGACGCTTGCCCTCTCGCCAAAACTGAACGCTTATCTGGTCGCCCGGCCGCTTCCGGCCGATGATTTCCTCCATCTCCGCCGAGCTTCGGGTGCGGACGCTCTCGATTTCAAGGATGACGTCGCCCGTCCGGAGTCCCGCTTCGTCGCCGCCGCCGTTGCGGGAGACCATGTTGAGGTAGACGCCCTCTGGTGCCGGGAGGCCGAGTTCTTTGGCGATGTCGCTATTCACGTCCTGAATGCCGACGCCGAGGAAGGCCCGCTGGACGAAGCCGAACTCCTTCAGGTCGCGGACGATTTTTTGGGCCAAATTGGACGGGATGGCAAACGAATAGCCCTCGTAATTGCCTGATTCTGTGATGATTGCGGTGTTTATCCCGATAAGCTCGCCGGCGGTGTTGACAAGCGCGCCGCCCGAGTTGCCGGGGTTGACGGCCGCATCGGTCTGTAAAAAGCTCTCGATGGAGGTCGTGCCAGTGAGGATGTTGATGTTGCGGCCTTTGGCCGAGATGATGCCCGCCGTCACGGTGCTTTCGAGGTTGAACGGGTTGCCGACAGCGAGGACCCATTCGCCGACCCGAACGGAATCGGAGTTTCCAAAAACCATAAAAGGCAGCCGCGTCTGCTCGATTTTCAACAGGGCGATGTCCGTCGACGGGTCGCTCCCGATGATTTGGGCCTTGTACTCGCGGTGGTCGTTGAGCGTCACCTTGATGTCCTTCGACTTCTCGACAACGTGGTGGTTTGTCACGATGAGGCCGTCGGGCGAGACAATGACCCCCGAGCCGCTCGAACCCTGCACAGTTCCGCCACCGAAGAAGCCGCCGTTCGTCTCCAAAAGGGCTTTTATGTTGACGACCGCCGGGGTCGAGGCCTCTGCGGCGTTGGTGAAATTGGTCGGCGCGCTGCCCGCAAAGGGAGTCGCCCGGCCTTTCAAAAGCGCGTCGGTGAAGTGCGTGAAACGGACGTTTCCGCTCTCGTCAAAGCCCATCCGATTGCTCGGTTCTTCAAGGAAACGATAGCCGCCGACGGCCAGCGCCGCGCTCAAAACACCGACGGCGAAAAGGCGCAAATTCTCCTTCATGGCAAAAAACTGGTTTTGGAACATCTTGAATCTCAACGGTTTAGCGGCAAAAATCGGCGGTGGTTGTTTGCCCCGATCGCAATTCCCCGGTTGTGTCGCCGGCCAAGCGAAAGGCAAATTTGCGGCCAGCCCGCTTCTATTTTCGCCTGAAAATTCAACGGCCGCTTTAACGGGGCAGCCGCGCCAATGTTATCCATGCGATTTTTCAAGTACCAAGGGACGGGCAACGACTTCATCCTCCTCGACCAGCGGCGGGAAACAAACCTTTCCCGCGCCGACCGCGCTCGCATCGAGCGGCTCTGCGACCGCCGCTTCGGCATCGGCTCCGACGGTCTGATCCTCCTCCAAAACCGCGACGGCTTCGACTTCGAGATGGTCTATTTCAACGCCGACGGTCGCGAAAGCTCGATGTGCGGAAACGGCGGAAGGTGCATCGCCGCGTTCGCCCACTCGCTCGGGGTTTTCAAAAAAAAGTGCCGGTTCTGGGCGATTGACGGGCCGCACGAGGCGTCCGTTTCCCGGCCCGGAAATGTTGGGAAAAAAGCTGAGCACGACGGCTCGGCTTGGGTCGAGCTGAAAATGTCGGATGTGCAAGCCGTTGAAAATCAGGGAGATAGATGGGTCTTGAACACCGGCTCGCCCCATTTCGTCCAGTTCAAGAAGAGCCTCGCCGGGCTGGATGTCTTCAAAAAAGGGCGCGCCATACGCAACTCGCCCCCGTTCCGCGAGGCGGGCATCAACGTCAACTTCGTGGAAAAAACAGGCCCGTTTTCCATCCGCGTCGCCACCTACGAGCGCGGCGTTGAGGACGAAACGCTCTCCTGCGGCACGGGCGTGACGGCAGCAGCCATCACCTTTTATATAAAGGAAAAAATGAGCGGCCCGGCGGGTATCGCCGTCTCGACGAAGGGCGGGGAATTGGCCGTCCGTTTCGAGCCGGACGGGCGGGGCGGGTTTCGGGAGGTTTGGCTCTGCGGCCCGGCGGCAGAGGTTTTTTCAGGGGAGGTTTTTTAGCCCCTGGCCTTCAAAATCGAATCTGTCAAAACCCGGTAGACCTCTGCGAGGCCCGGCTCCATTTTCAAGATATCGAGGTGCCGCTCGAGAGTCTTCAGGTCGCCACGACTGGCCGGGCCGGTCTGCAAATTGAGCGGGCTGGCAGTCTGGATTTTCTGCGCAGTCTCCAAAAAGATGTGCCGAATCGGGTCGAAGGGCAGCCCGTCCTTTTCCAAAAAAGCCTCGACGAGGGCCATGAGATGGTTGCTGAAATTGTTGGCGACTGTCGCCGCGAGGTGGAGCTTGCCGCGGTCGGCACCGCTGGCTCGGGTGATTTTCGGGCTTAGCTTTTTGGCAAGCCTCTCAAAAAGGCGAGCGGCTTCAGGGTCGTCACCAGTCTCGAGGATGAGCGGGATTTCCCTCCAATCCGGTTTTTCGTTGATTGAAAAAGAATGGACGGGCCAAACAACCGCTGTCCTTTCCCCAAAAAATTGGGCGATGGCCGCTCGGTCGGTCGCGCCTGAAAGATGGATGGCAGCTGCGGCAGGGCATGTCGCGCGCAGATTTTCGGCAACCTCGGCAATGGCCGCGTCGCTGACGGCAAGGATGAAAAGGTCGGCCGAAGGCTCGAGTTTTTCAAATTCAAAAACAGGCTGGGCGATAAGCTCGGCGGCAAGCGAGGCGGTTTTTTGAGCATCGCGGCCGAAGACCTGAACGACCCTACAGCCTCTTTGGAGAAGTCGACGGCCGACCTGCGTGGCGGCGCGGCCGGTTCCGACGAGCGAGATTTTGAGGGACGCGGGCATTTGCTTTCGATGATTTTTGGGCGAAAATGATTGAATTTCGCCCCGGTTTCGCCTCGAAACCCAAATTTCCGCCGACATGAAGACCATCGAGATAACCACCGCCCATCACATCGCGCTCGAGTACGAGCTGGCTTCGGCCCGCGAGCGACTGCTGGCTTTTGTCATCGATTGCTTCGCTGTTCTTGCGCTCAACATGTTCGTCCAGACTTTTTGGTCGGTGGTCTTCGGACAGGGACTGGGCGGCGCGGGCGCGGTATCGGCCCTCGTTCCGTTCGCGTTGCTGGTCATCTATTTCGCGGCGATGGAAGTCCTCTACAACGGGCAGACGATCGGCAAGATGGCCCTCGGCATCCGAACCGTGCGGCTCGACGGAAAACAGCCAAAATGGAGCGAGATGCTCGGGCGAAGCATCCTGCACTTTGTCGACTCGATTTTCAGCCTTGGCTTCATCGGCATCCTGCTCATCAAAACGACGGAAAAAGGCCAGCGGCTCGGCGACATGGCAGCGGGGACGGCTGTCATCAAGCTGCGCGTAGGGCGCGGCGTCCGGCTGCACGATGTTTTGAGATTGGACACGGTGAAAGCGCACACGCCCGTCTTTCCGCAGGTCAGGGCACTGCGCGAGGCGGACATGGTGACTGTGAAGGCCATCATCGACCGCTACCTCAAACACCCGAACGAAGCGCACCACGAGGTCGTCGTCGAGACCTCCGAGCGGCTGGCCAAACTGCTCGGTATAGGGGATTTGCCGCCGGATCGGGTCGGATTTCTGCGGGGGCTTTTGAAAGATTATGTCGTGCTGACCCGTTAGCATTTGTCCCGAGACCGGAGCTTGGGGTCGCAAAACAATTATGTCGATTGAAGTTAATGGGTCGTAGGCCCGTCTATCTTTGCGCCCGGATTGGGGCAGCGCAGTTGGTACCTGTCGCGTCTCTCAGATGCATTCCCGGCCTAATCCGTTGGTTTTTAATCCTTTGGACATATCTTTTTTGACAAACCAAACTATTCCTTTCCTCATGTTGAGACCGTTAATCCTCCTCGCCGTCGGCTTCTTGCTGGCGACGCCGCCGATGCTTTCCGCCCAGACACCAATGGCCGCCAAAGCCAAATTTCCCGTCAAACCAGAAGCACCGAAGCCCGGCCAGTCCCCCGATGCGGCCTGCAACGAGGCCGGGACCTTCACCCTCGGGGCATTCACCGGCCAGTCTAACGACCACGACCTCACCACGCCGCAGGACATCATCTTCCTTTGCCTCGGCGACCAGATTTTCATCGACCACAACGGCGACTTCGACCTCTCCGGCGACCCAGACCCAGCCACCCCGCCGGGCGTGAGCTACGCCTTTTACAATTGCAAGCCAACCATCGGCGGCATGACGCTGGCCAACATCATCAGCGACCCATGCGTGAACACGACAGGCGGCCCCGGCCTTGGCATCTGGATAAACCCGCCGCTCACGGCGGCCGAGGCGCAAGGGGACCAGCTGTTCAAGAACTCGGGCCAGCTTCAGGCGATTTTTGCAAACCCCGACCCGATTCTCCAATGGTTTGCGCCCATTACGGTCGATGATTGGCAGGCCCTCGCCTATGAGGGAGGCCCGCCCGCCGGGCCTTGCGTGGACGCCAGCCCGCAGGTGGCCTTCCCGGTGGTCTATTTGAACGAGATCAAGGTCGACAAAATCAACACCTTCGGCGTGGGCGGCTGCCTCGGCCGCTTCCGGGCAAAGGGCGGCTATTCAGAATATGCCGACCTGAACAGTGCCACGAAATCGGTGTACACCTTGAGCTTCTCCGGGCCGGGCACGGTGACCATAGACACCAAGCTGACCGACATCCGCCACGGTGGCCTCGACCCCGAGCTTATGTTCGACACGCCCGGGATGTACAACATCACCGTTGAGGACGCGAAGAGCTGCGGCAAAACCTTCACGATGGACATGACGGGCTGCGACCCGTCCAACAACATCACCCTCATCACGCCGAACAAGACGCTGCAGGTGGGCGAGACACTTTGCATCCCCATCACAGCCAACAACTTCAAGAACGCCATCAACCTGCAGGGCACGCTCAACTGGTGCGCGCAGAACTTCCAGTTCGTCTCCGTCAGCGACGGCGTGCTGCCCTCGGCCGACGTTTTTTACAATCAAAGCGACATCGCAAACGGGAACCTCGGCTTCGCATGGTTCGACCAGAACGGCAACCCGTACACCTTCCCTGACGGCGACACGCTCTTTTCACTTTGCCTCAAGGCCATCGGTCCGGTCGGCGAGTGCTGCAAGCTGGGGTTCACGAACTCGCTCTCGAAAATCCAGGCGGGCGACCAGAACTTCAGCCAGTACGCCATCAACCTCGACGAGGGAAACATCTGCATCGGTCAGCCGAACCTCCTCGCCGACGTCACCATCCTCTCGAACTGCACGAGTGCCGGGAGTTTTCAGGTAGTCGTGAATTCAGGCACACCTAATTACATGATGACCTACGACGGAGGCAGCGGGCCGGTCATGGTCGACTTCGCCTCGACGTACACCGTCTCGAACCTTACGCCGGGCACCTATCAAATCCATATAGAGGACGCCAACGGGGTGTCGAAGGACACCTCCATCACCATCTACTCGCTGGCGGTTAACCTGTCCTTCACCGACGTCACTTGCTTCGGCGGAACGGATGGTACCGCCACGGTGCAAGTCACCCCTGCCGGGACTTACGATTATGCTTGGAGCCCCGCCGCGCCGAATGTGCCGATGCTGACCGGCTTGAAAAAAGGCTCCTACAGCGTCGTCGTGACGCACCCGGCCAGCGGCTGCACGGCGCAGGCCTCTGGAAGTTTGAACGGCCCAGCCGCCATCCAAAAGACCGGCCTGACAAAAACCGACGCGACCTGCACTGGCGTGGCCAACGGAACGGTAACATTCAATGTAACTGGAGGAAATCCAGGCGGCTATACCATCTCCTTCGACAATGGGCTTGGCACGTCGAGCACCGTCCCATATGTCAACAACGCCATCGCCGCCGGGGTCTACCACATGACCATCACCGATTCGAAGGGCTGTTCGAAGATTGATTCGATAGAGATTTTCGCCACGAAAGAATACGAACTGGCGATTGCGAAGACCGACGTTGCCTGCAACGGGCAAAACACAGGCGCCATCTCGGCGACACTGACGACGAACCCCGGCACGCCGACGGCACCGCTAAATTTTGTCTGGTCGAAAGGGACGATATCGACAACGGGAGCGACCTCAACCTCCTCCGGGCTAACAGCCGGGCCGATTTTTTGCACGGTGACCGATGCGACAGGCTGCGGCGTGGTTTTGAAAGACACGATTCACGAACCTGCTGCGAAACTGGTTGCCGCCATCACCAAAACCGACCCGACCTGCGCTGGGCCGAACAGTGGCTCGGGCAACGCCAATGGGACAACAGGCGGGACTTTGCCCTATGCCTTCAAATGGGACTTCAACGGGACGCTCATCCCCAACCCGAACAACCTCGGCCCGGGCACCCTCTGCGTGACCGTCACCGACGGCAATGGATGCACGGCGACCGACTGCAAGACGCTGACCATACCGGCGCTGCCGACAATCACGAAGGTCGACTCGGTCAGCCTCAACTGCTGGAACTCTACGAACGGCTCCCTCAAAGTGACCGCTCTCCCAGCGGTGCCGAACAACACTTTGAGCTATGCATGGTCGTGCAGCACCTCGACAACGAGCGCTGCAAGCGGCCTCTCCTGTGGCCCGTGCAACGTGACCGTCACCGAAGACCAAACCGGTTGCAAGACCACCGCAACGTACACCCTCGGCTGCCCGCCCGAACTGAAGCTCGTCGATACGACCATCACCTCCCCCTCCTGCCCGACGGAGGACGACGGCTCCGTCTGCGTGGTCGTCGGCGGCGGAACACCCAACTACCCCTACACATGGCAGGGCTTTCCGACGGCGACGACCGATTGCCTGACCGCCAAGACCGCCGGGACATACAACCTTACCGTCAAAGACGCGAAAGGCTGCAGCATCCTTGCCTCCTTTGTCATCAAAGATCCGCAAGGCATTCAGGCCACGTTCACCGGGCTGAAAGGCACCTCCTGCGCCGGAACGACCAACTGCGACGGGGCTGTCATGGTCGCCGCCAGCTACCCGAATGGCACGCCCGCGACCTTCACCTACCATTGGAAAGAGGCCAATATTTTTGGCCAAAACCCGACCACCCTCTGCGCTGGCGTGAACACCGTCGAAATCACGGACAACGCGACGGGCTGCAAAATCGAGCAGAGCGTCACGATCACCGCCCCGCCGCCACTCGTGCTGACGGTGCTTCCCCTCCCGACGAGCTGCAATGGGACGTGCGACGGCTCGGCCATCGCCACCGTCTCCGGCGGAACCCCGCAATACACCATCACTTGGTCGAACGGGCAGACCGGGCCGAACGCCACGAACCTCTGCGCCGGACCGGTCGTGGTATCGGTGACGGACTCGAAAGGATGCGAGACGAACCTCAACCCCATCGTGCCGGAACCAGCGCCCGTCTCGGTCGGCTTCGACCCGGCGGCCTCGTCAAACGTCCTCTGCTTCGGCGGCAACGACGGGCGGCTCGGGTTCATCGCCGCCGGCGGAACGGGCGGCTTCACTTGGCAATGGTCGCCACCGGTCGGCAACAACCAAGTGGAGATTAACCTCTCGGCCGGGCAGTACGCCGTCACCGCCACCGACGCGAACGGTTGCACCGGAACCGCCACCGCGAACGTGCAAGAGAACCCGCCCATCACCGCCAGTTTCGACACCTACGTGCCGATAAAGTGCTTCGGCGAGACCACGAACCTCTCCGTCGACACCGTCACCGGCGGCACTGGGCCGTACACCTATGAAATCGACTACGGCCCGACGACGCCCAGCGGCATCGACACTCGAATCGAGGGCGGCGACCACATCGCCATCTTCGCCGACTCTCTCGACTGCCGAGACACCCTGTTTTTCACCATCGACCAACCGGCGGCCATCGAGGTCAACCTCGGCCCGGATTTGACCATCGAGCTGGGCGACACGACGAAGCAAATCTTCCCGCAGTTCAACATCCAGGTCGACAGCTTCGTGTGGTTCCCGACCGTCGGGCTGGACAGCTCGAGCGATTTGCGGCCTTTCATCAAGAGCGTCGAGAGCCAACTCTACACGCTCACCATCTTCGATGCGAACGGTTGCAGCGGCTCGGACGATCTTTATGTCCAAATCGACCCGCACCGCAAGGTGTTCATACCCAACATCTTCAAACCAGGCTCCTTGTTGAGCGACCATTTCCGCGTCTTCGTCGGCAATGGTGTAGAGTCGGTAAACTACATGCGCGTCTACGACCGCTGGGGCGAGCTTATGTTCAACCAAGAAAACCCGGGCGTTTACGTCTACATGGTCGAAGTGAGCTTCCTCGATGGCCGGACGTTTCTGTATCGCGGCGACGTGACGCTGGTTCGGGACAAGGAATAAGCAATTGGCTGGCTCGCGAGGGGCAAAACCTTCGTGAGCCAGCCTACCAACAGTGCTTTACTTTTTTTTTAACAGCCCGCCGCATCCTCCAACCCCACCGCCTGCCGGACTTTTGAGCCGCCCATCAGCCGGGTTTTCACCATAAAAAATTGATTTTTCTCATGAAAAAACTCGCCTTTCCTGCGCTCGTCCTGTTCGTCGTCGGCTGCTTCTTGGCCGCGTTCACCTGCCCGACAACGCCCGCCAAACCGGCCGTCGAGGTTCAATGGCTCACTTGGGAACAGGCTGCCGAGCTTCAAAAAACGAAGCCGAAAAAGATCGCCATCGATGTCTTCACCGAATGGTGCGGCTGGTGCAAGCGGATGGACGCGACGACTTTCCAGCAAGAGGAAGTCGCCAAGTACCTCGCCGAAAACTTTTACTGCGTCAAGCTCGACGCTGAGCAAAAGGCCGACATCAACTGGAACGGACAGACCTTTAAGTACGTCCAGGCCGAGGGCCAGAAGCGCGGTGTTAACACCTTCGCCTACTCGCTCCTCGACGGCAAGCTCGGCTACCCGACCATCGTCTACCTGAATGAAAAATTCGAGCGCATCATGATTTCGCCCGGCTTCAAGGAGGCCCCGGACATGATGAAGGAACTCCACTTCGCCGCCGACGACATCTGGAAGTCAAAGACTTGGGAGGACTACAAAGCGGGCAAGTGAACGCCCGGACCCGATACCTCGCTATGAAAAACGGTGCATTCTTCTTACTGCTGGCCTGTTCGGTCGGCAGTTTTTTTTCCTGTCACACGGCAAAAAAGGCCGTCTCGACAAAGCCCGCGACCGAGCCGGTCACAGCCGAGTATCTTTTGAAAAGAGTTGACGGTGCGACCCTTCAAGCTGACCGCCTTTCCGCCCGAGCCGCCATAAAGTTTCGCAGCGAGGGCCAGAGCTTCGACGCGATGGCCAACCTCTTTTGGGTGAAAGACTCCTGCCTCTGGGTGCAGGTGAAAAAATTCGGCATCGAGGGCGCAAGGGTGCTCGTCCGCAAGGATTCCATCTTCGTCGTTAACCGCCTTGAACAGAGTTACGCCGCCGAGAGTCTCGATTTCTTGAAGAAAAAATTCGACCTCCCCGCCGACTTCACTGCCGTCGAAGCCCTGCTGCTCGGCCGCGCATGGCTCTTCCCGGGCGCCCGCCCGACGGCCAGTATCGACACAATAGGCCTCCACAAAATCGACGCGACGAACCCGGACGGCCGCTTTTCAGAGACGATTTGGGTGAAAAACGACCCATTCCTCCTCGAAAAATGGACGGCTGTGACCAAGCCCGACAACCAGACCGTCACTGCCCGCTTCGACGACTGGCGGCCCGGCCCCGGTGGTCTGGGCTATTTTTCCTTCCTTCGCACGGTCGACCTCGGCGGCTCGAAAATCGAAGCCGAGCTTTCCGACCTCGAACTCTTCCCCACGAAAAAATTCAGGTTTGAGATTCCGAAGCATTACCGGCGAGTGGCCTATTGACGGCAAAGAGCACTGGCGCGTCAGCTTGCTGGCTGCGCTGGCCGTGCTGCCCATTTTCCTTTTCGGCCAATCAAAACAGTCCCTCGAAGAAAAGCGCGCGCGGCTGCTGAAAGACATCAAGACTACGACCGGCCTCCTCCAAAAAACCACCCAGCGCCGCGAGGCCGCCCTCGACCGCTACGTGGTCTTGCAAAAGCAGATAACTCGCCGCGAGGAGCTTGTCCAGACGTTGACCGAGACCGTTGCAGCCGCCGATTCCTCTATTTCGAGGAACGAGGCCGTCATCGCAGGCCTTTCCGCCGACGTTGAGCGGATGAAGGGCGACTATGGGAGAATGGTCCGTGCCGCCTTCCGTCGCAAGACTTCGACGCACGCGCTCCTTTTTTTGCTTGATGCCGAGACGCTCAACCAGGCCTTCCGCCGCCTTTTCTTTTTGAAAAAATACGATGCTGGCCGGCGTCGCCAAGCCGAGGCCATCGCCTTCACCCAAAAGATGCTCGCCCGGAAAGTGGCCTCGATTGGGGAAATCAGGGCCGAAAAACAGTCGCTCCTCGACGAGGCGGCCGGCCAAAAAGAGGCCCTCGGCACCGAGCTTTCCAGCAAAGAAAGCCTGCTGATAGACCTCGAGGCCGACCAGGACCGCCTCCGCTTAGAGTTGCGCGAAAAGGAAAAAGACCGCGCCAAGCTCGACCGGGCCATCGAGGAAATCATACGAAAAGAAGTTGAGCGGAGGGCCGAGGAAGCGAGGAGGGACGCGGCCCGGCGAACAGAGGCCGCTCGAAAAAAGCGCGAGGCCGATGCGGCGAAAAACCCAAACGCAAGTTCAAACCAAAGAACAAAACCAAAGCTTGAGCCTCGCATTTCCGCCCCGGCTGACGACGAGGAAGAAGACGCGCCGACCGCCGATTTCCGAAAGATGCAAGGCCACCTCGCGTGGCCCGTCGAGTCGGGCTTCATCTCCAAAAACTTCGGCCGCCAGCCCCACCCGACCCTGAAAGGGATCGAAATCACCAACAACGGCATCGACATTCGAACCGAAGACGGGGCAACCGCCCGGGCCGTCGCGGCGGGCGTCGTCGCGGGCGTTCAGGCGGTGCCTGGCCACGACAATCTCGTCATCATCCGGCACGGAGATTTTTACACAGTCTATTCAAACCTCTCGGAAGTCGCGGTCGCGGCCGGGCAGGAGGTCGCGGCTAAGCAGAGCATCGGCCGAATCCGCATCGACCCGCAGACGGAAATTTCAGAGGTCCACTTTGAGGTCTGGCACGGCAAGGAACGACTCGACCCGACCGGCTGGGTGAAAAAATAGGCGGCGATGAAATTCCTGATCGTCCGCTTCTCCTCCATCGGCGACATCGTTTTGACCAGCCCCGTCGTCCGCTGCCTGCGCGAGCAGACGGGCGGCGAGGTTCACCTTTTGACGAAAAAAAGCTTCACACCAATCGTTGCGGAGAACCCGCACCTCGGTCGGGTCTATTCCATTGAGAAGGATGTTTGGGAAGTCTTAGCCGATTTAAAATCAGAGAGTTACGACGCGGTCATCGACTTGCACCACAATTTGCGCAGCATTATGGTCAGGCGAGAACTGGGGGGGGCGAGCCGGGTTTTTCAAAAAGAGAACATGAAAAAATGGGGGATGGTCAACCTCAAAGCCAAGCTCGAATGCCGCCACATCGTCGAGCGATACTTGGAATCTGTCCGCGATTTTGGGGCTGAAAACGACGGGCGCGGACTGGATTTTTTCATTTCCAAAAAGGATGTGATCACGCCCGGTTCTATCGATTCGGGGTTGTCGCCGGGCAATTATGTAGCCTTTGTCATCGGAGCAGCCCATGCGACGAAGCGATTGGCGGAGGAGCGAATGGTAGAAATCTGCCATCGACTTTCGAGCAATCACGGCTTAAAAGCGGTGCTACTTGGCGGCCTTTCAGAATCAGAAGTTGGGAAAAGAATGGCCGAAAAAACCGGCGCGGTCAACGCCTGTGGGAGGCTGAACCTTGGCCAATCGGCCTGCCTCGTGCGCGAGGCTGGTGCCGTCCTCACCCACGACACGGGCCTGATGCACATCGCGGCGGCCTTTCAAAAACGCATGGTTTCAGTTTGGGGAAGCACCGTCCCGGCCTTCGGGATGTCGCCCTATTTCGGCGAAGGCGGAGTCGGTCGAAACGTATCCATCGAGATCGCCGGGCTTGGTTGTCGGCCCTGCTCGAAGATTGGCTTCGACCGCTGCCCGCGAGGCCATTTCCGCTGCATGGCCGAGCAGCCGGTCGAAAAAATCACGGAAATATTGGCCGAAATGATGCTGTGAAACGCCGCCCTGTTTTTAGAAATCGTCCACAACGGCTTTTTTGATTTTTGAAAATTATTCAAGCCGACAATTGCCTTTCGTTCCGTTTGTTCAAAAAACCAGCTTACATCAATTCCTTTTTTGATAATTCGTCAAAACCTTTTTATGTCTGAGGGTGACGCGCGAACGTCGGCGAGCCGCTATTTTTGAGCCGTTGTCTGGGAAAACTTACACGATTAAAATCTCCGCACTATGGTTCAAGTATTCGTCACAGGAGGGACTTTCGACAAGGAATACAACTACCTCACGGGTGAACTCTCCTTCAAAAACACGCACCTTCCGGAAATCCTTGAGCGCGGCCGCTCCCGTGTTCCGGTCGACATCAAGACCTTGATGATGGTCGACAGCCTCGAAATGCGCGACGAGGACCGCGCCAACCTCGTCTACAATTGCCGCCGAACCGAGCCGACCCGCATCCTCATTACCCACGGCACCGACCGCATGGTTGAAACCGCACGAGTTTTGGCCGAGGCTAACATCGAGGGCAAAACCATCGTCCTCACAGGCGCGATGGTGCCTTACGCCTTCGGCACGTCGAGCGACGGGTTTTTCAACCTCGGCTCGGCCCTCGCCTTCGCGCAACTGCTGCCGGCCGGTGTGTATGTCGTGATGAACGGGCGGTATTTCCACTGGAACCGCGTCCGCAAAAACCGGCAAACAGGAAATTTCGAAGAAGTCCAGCTCAACGGCCACGCGGCCCCGGCAGACATCTGAAGTTGCCAGGTTGGCTCAAATAGAAGAGGCCAAATCGTTGACTATCAATGATTTGGCCTCTTCTTTTTGATCTTGGTTGCGCCTTATTTCACCTTCCCCTTCAGTGTAAGCGGGATTTCCTGAACCGCCATGTTTCCGCCGACCATGATTTTCTTGTCATGCTCACCCTTCTGCCCGGTTGTCTCGAAGCTGACCTCGAACGACCCCGAGCCGCCCGGTTTCACCATCAACGTCTCGTCATAGACAAACTGGAGGCAGTTGCAGTTGTCGCGCAGGCTCGAAAGGAGGAAGACCTCCGCGCCAGTGTTCTTGAAAGTGAACGTGTGGCGGACGGTCGTGCCCTCGGCCACTTTCCCGAAGTCGAAGCCTTTTTCGGAGAACTCGATACTCGTCAGCCCCGCTTGCCGCGAACCGGCAAACTCGATTTGGTGCGGGCGCTGCCCCTCGGCGGCGGGCATGAACTCGCCCGTCGGAGCCGGTTTCTCATTTCCAACTGATTGATTTTCAGCAGGTTTCTCCTCTGGTGCGACTACGAAACCTTCAATCCGAAGCATCAAAACGGCCCGCGTCGCGTCGCTCTCGATGGTGATTGTTTTGGCTTGGTCGCCCGACCGCTTGGCAGAATTGAAGCGCACGCCGATGCGGCCTTCCCCGCCCGGTTCGATGGGCTGGTCGGGCCACGTCGGGCGGGTGCAGCCGCAGCTTCCCTTTGCCGAGGCGATGTGGAGCGGCACGGTGCCCGTGTTCTTAAAGGTGAAAAACGTGTCGACGATCGCCCCCTGCGGCACCCGGCCGAACTGGATGGTCTCATTGTCGAACTTGATTTCAGGCTGTTTTTGGGCAAAAGCTTGGGCGGAAATGGCCACGACCGCCGTCGCGACGAAAAGTGTGCGGAGAATCATGAGATGGAATTTGAGGCAAAAGTCGCCCGGCCTTTTTTCAAAAAATCCGTGTTTGAAGGTTGTTGTTCACTTGACGATGGTCACGTCGCCCTCCCCCTTTTCCACCCACCCGTCGATGAACTCGACCTCCGAGACGACGGCATAAACACCCGGCCTCAACCTTTTGCCCCGAAAACTGCCGTCCCAACCGAGCGTCTCGTTGTTCGGCGGGAAGTTTTTCCGCTCGAACATCAGCTCGCCCCAGCGGTCGTAGACCTGCAGTTTTCTCACCTGTTTCGCCCCCTTTCCGGCGAAGACGGTGAGAAAATCATTCTCCCCATCGTCGTTCGGGCTGAAGACGTTCGGGATAAAGACCCGCCTGATTTTCACCACGGAGACCCGCGCCGAGTCGCTCGTCGGGCAGCCGATGGCGGGTTTGATGGTCAAAACGTAGGTTTGGTCGCTCGTCGGCATGGCCCACGGGCTGGGGCAGTCAAGGCAAGAGAGGCCGGGCGCGGCATTCCATTCCCAAGTGTCGGGGATGCCACCGGTGACGGGCTGCATTTTGAGGCTGTCGCCGAGTTCGAGGGTGAACGGGCCGCCGAGGTCGACGGGGATGGTCAGCGGCGGGGCGAGGGTCGTCGAGAGGCTGTCGAGGCAGCCGTTCGAGTCTTTTATCTTCAAAAAATAATCGCCAGGTGCGAGGTTTTCGAAAGCCTTGCTCGCTTGAAAAGCCCCGTCGTTCAATGCGAATTGATAGGGACTTTGCCCACCAGTCGGGTTGTTTGCCGAAATCGCTCCGTCGTTCGAGGGGGCGCAGCCGGGGTCTTTCGCCTCGATTTCCAAAGAAAGCGGCGGCGGCTCCTCCAAAATTTTCGAGCTTGAAAACGTGCAGCCGTGTGCGTCCGTCACCGTGAAATCGTAGCTCCCCGCCGCGAGGCCGTCGATGGAAAAAGCCATCTGGCCGCTCGACCAATTGATGGTGAAAAGCGGGAAATCTCCCTTACCCTCGACCGTGATTGACCCGTCCGAGGAGCCGGGGCAGCTGATTTCAAATTGCCCAAAAATAGAGGCCGTCACTTCCGCTCCGACTGGCGTGGGCGAGGTGATGAAGGCCGTCAGATAGCAGGTTTTCCCGGACACGTCGGTGATGGTCAGGTTGTAGATGCCTGCCGGGAGGCTGCCGATGTCGGCCGTGCCTTGCGTCGCTAGGATGGTCGAGCTGCCAGTCGGCTGGCCTGAGAGAACTTCTTTCCATGAAAGGGAATATGGGCCGGTGCCGTCGGTCATTTTGACGATGATGTTTCCGTCCGTGCCTCCAAAACAGCTCAAAAGGTCGCCCTTCGCCGTGCCGTGAATCGGGCAAACCTCAGTCGTCAAAGTCAAAATCACGAGGCTGTCGCAGCCGCCGACCGTCGACGTCGGGACGTTGTAGACCCCCGCCGTTTTGAAAAACTGCCCGGCCACCTCGAACGAGTCGACCGAGCAAATCGTCACCGCCAATGTCTCGACAGATGGCTGCGAGACGGTCAAATCGAGCACCACCGTGCTGTCGCAGCCGTCGGCGGTTTTCAGGTAGAAAGAGTATTGGCCGCTCGCCGTCAGCGGCTTTTGGTTGAAAATCAAGGTGTCTCCCTGGCAAATCGTCTCCTCGACAACCGTCGGCGGCAGCGACTCGACGTTGATATCGGTGCAGGTCGGCTGCCCCTCGTCGCAGACGTTCGCCGCGTGGACGCAGACAGTATGCTGCCCCGCCACCGGCCACGAGATGGAGGTCTGAGGCATGCTCGTAGTGTCCACTGTGATGCCGTCGACCGACCAGACGTAGAAGGTCGCGCCGACGAGCGGAGGCAGAGAGTACTCGAAGGTGCCGCCCTTGCACGGTGTCTTCGGCCCGGAAATCAGGCCCGGCGGCGGCAGTTGGAGGACGTTGGTCGTCCCTTGGGTGACGTGGATGGTCCAGTTGCAGATGTCGTCGCCGTTGCCGTCCATCACGAAATAGTAGTATTGGCCGACAGTCAACGGTGTGACGTTTTTGAAAACGCCGACCTCGCCGGGCTGGATGTCGGTGTCGCAGTTGGAGACGAGGGTGAAATTGGCGCAGTCAGAGGTCTGATAAATGCCGACCTCGAGGCCGTTGCCAATCTGGCAGTTCGATGGGGTCACGGTGATGGTCAAATCGGTCGTCCCGGCGATGAAGGCGATCCATTGCATGTGGTGGACGACCGAGGTGCAAAACCCGGGCGGCGCCTGCCCCTGAACGTTGGAGTTGTTGATGCCCGTGAAGCCGTCGATGTCGCAGATGACACAAGCTGGGGCGCAGGTCGTGGTCATCATCGGGTTGGGGCCGCAGGGCATGGGCTGCGCGGCGATTTCCCCGATTGCGGATATAAAAAGTAGGAAAAGGGCCTGTTTTTTCATGGCTGACATGTGTGTTTTGGAAAAACGGGCGGCGAGTTGGGATTGGTTGCGTGTTCCATCAGGCACGCTCCAGCACTACCGCGTACCCCTGCCCCACCCCGATGCACATCGCGCAAAGCGCAAACCGCCCGCCCGAGCGCACCAGTTGGTTGGCCGCTGCCAGCAAAATCCGCGCGCCCGACATCCCGAGCGGGTGGCCGAGGGCGATGGCCCCGCCGTTGGGGTTGATGCGCGGGTCGTCGTCGGCAAGGCCCAGCGAGCGGGTGCAGGCAAGGACTTGAGCAGCGAACGCCTCGTTCAGTTCGATTACGTCCATTTGTTCGAGGGAAAGACCGGCCTTCGCCAAAGCCCGGCGGCTCGCCTCGACCGGCCCGATGCCCATGATTCGCGGCTCCACACCGGCAACGGCGCTGCTCAGGATGCGGGCTTTTGGCTCAAAACCATGCTTTTTCACGGCCTTTTCGCTGGCGAGTAGGAGCGCAGCGGCCCCGTCGTTGAGGCCCGAGGCGTTCCCGGCGGTGACCGTGCCGCCCTCTTTTCGGAAGGCG
>JBGAWE010000353.1:0-3308 GCA_044227705.1 Saprospiraceae bacterium | reverse complement strand
CTTTCGTTGCTTCACTTTCCTGATAAGTCATGATGACCTTGTTCCGGAGCGTTAAAAAAAGGTTGTCAGGTATGAGGCCTTCCTCTTTGAGCCTCCAGAGATAGGCTTCCCGACTAATTTTAAATTTCGCGGCGAAGGTTTGCAACTCCTCGATGCTATCGACTGGCAGGAGCTCGTTGGCAGGAGCTAAGAAGGTTCCTGCGAACTGGTCGCAGGCTCGCTCCTCTGGCTTGTGGGACGCTTGCCCCGCGTCAATCAAGCACAGGCCGGACTGTCTGCGGAAGATGTGGGCCAGTTCGTGAAAGAGGGTGAAAATGCGTTTGGAATGTACCTGGCTACTGTTGAGGACAATAGCATGGGGTCTGAAATTAGTGAGGCAAAAGCCATCGAGCTCACTTTTTTCCATGCGAAATTGGAAGACCAAAATGCCCAGTTTTTCCTCGACTGCCCTTCGCCAAGCCTTGAGGGCATCATGCTCGGCTTTCCAGCGCAGCTGGGTGTCCAGGTCGATTTCGAGGCGTTGCCTGAGCCAGTCAGCCATTTTCGGGATGGAATCGGCCTTGCTTTCGGGAAAAGCAACCAATTCTTGTTCCCAGCCATATGCGCTTTCCCAAAACTCGGTGCTTCGCAATTCAAGAGCGGTGTCTCGAAAATATTGGGTTTGGCGGAGCGCGAACGCCACCTCCTTTGAAATCTCTCCACCAGAATGGGTGCGGTTTCGATGGTCGGTTGGCAAGGGAGGGGAATGTGGGGCCTCTGGCAAAAAGAAAAAAGCGATTTGCCGTTTTAGGGTATTGGAAAGGGCGTCCAGTTTTCCAAAAGGAATCTCTTTGCCTTCCAATTCCCATTTTTGATAGCGAGCATCCTCGATTCCAAGTTTATCTGCAAGTTCTTTTTGCGAATACCTAGCCTCCTCGCGTGCCCAGCGCAAGATGTTAGGATTGATATTCACAAGAATCTTGGTCATTTCGATTGCGATTTTAGCAAGTATGACTCCAAAATTAAGCAGCCAGAAAGGAAGGCAGCATTTGAGGTTTTCATTTTCGCCATCACTTCTTCAAATCCGCATAAAACTGGAAGTAGTACGGAATTGTCTCGATGCCCTTGTAGAAGTTGAACAGCCCGTAGTGTTCGTTGGGCGAGTGGATGACGTCGCTGTCGAGGCCGAAGCCCATCAGGATGCTGTCCACGCCGAGCACGTCTTTGAAAAGGGAGACGATCGGGATGTAGCCGCCCTCGCGCTTCGGGATGGGGGCCTTGCCGAAGGCCTGCTCCATCGCCATGTGCGCGGCGCGATACTCGGGCGTGTCGATGGGGGTCACGCCCGGCTCGCCGCCGTGCATCCGCGTGATTTTGATGGTGACGCTGGGCGGGGCGAGCCTTTTCACATAGTCCTCGAACTGCTGGTAGACGCGCTCGGAGCGCATGTCGGGCACGAGGCGCATCGAGATTTTGGCGGTCGCCTTGCTGGGCAGGACGGTTTTCGAGCCCTCCTCGGTGTAGCCGCCCCAGATGCCGTTGCAGTCGAGCGAGGGGCGGATGCTGGTGCGCTCGTTGGCGGTGAAGCCGAACTCGCCGTGCAGTTCGGCGATTTTCAGGTCCTTTTTATAGGCTTCGAGGTTGAACGGGGCCTTGCGCATCTCTGTCCGCTCCGCGTCGGGGACGATTTGAACGTCGTCGTAAAAACCGGGGATGGTGATGCGGCCCGAGTCGTCGATGAGCTGCGCAATGATTTTCGACAAGACGTTGATGGGGTTGGCCACCGTGCCACCGTAGACGCCCGAGTGGAGGTCGCGGCCCGCGCCGGTCACCTCGACCTCGAGGTAAGCGAGGCCGCGCACGCCGGTCGTGATGCTCGGCACGTCGTTGGCGATGATGCTCGTGTCGGAGCAGAGGACGACGTCGCAGTCGAGCAGTTCTTTGTGGCTTTCGACGAAGGGGCGGAAGTTGGGCGACCCGATTTCCTCCTCGCCCTCGATGCAAAACTTGATATTGCACGGCAGGCAGTCGTTCTTCATCATCGCCTCGAAGGCCTTGACGTGCATGAACATCTGCCCCTTGTCGTCGCACGAGCCGCGGGCGAAGATGGCCCCGTCGGGGTGGATGGCCGTCTTGCGCACGACCGGCTCGAAGGCGGGTGAGTCCCAAAGGTTGTCGGGGTCGCTGGGCTGCACGTCGTAGTGGCCGTAGCAGAGGACGGTCGGCAGCTTCGGGTCGATGATCTTCTCGCCCGTGACGATAGGGTGCTTCGGCGTCTGGTGGACGGTCACGTTGTCGGCACCGGCTTTTCGGAGGTGGTCGGCGACGTTCTCGGCGCAGGCCTTAACGTCGTCGGCGTGCTGCGGCTTGGCCGAGACGGAACGGATGCGCAGCATCTCGAAAAGCTCGTCGAGGTAGCGCTGGTGGTTGCTCTTGATGTAGGACTGGACTTTCTGCATTTCTCTTAAAAGGTTGACTGTCAATGGATTTTGGCCCGGAGTGCGGGCGAATATCGGATGGCTCGACGCTTTCCTGTGAATGCTGGGATGAATTTGACCGCCGCTACTGGAGGAGCTTGGTTTTTGTTTTTTCAAAAAAAATCGATTGCTGGGCCGGCAGCTTTCCTCAAAGAACCCGCCCACCAACGACCATTTTCTCCAGCAAATCAGACCCAAACGAGTAGGGGAGGAACGCCAGCGACGGCATCGGCTTCGTGAGAATGAAGCTGGCGATCTTGCCGGGGGCGAGACCGCCCAGTTCGGCCTCGATGCCCATCGCGCGGGCACCGTTGAGCGTCGCGGCGGTCACGGCCTCCTCGGGCAGCATCTTCATATGGATGCAGGCGAGCGAGAGCACGAACGGCATCCGCCCGCTCGGCGTCGTTCCGGGGTTGAAGTCGGAGGCGAGGGCGACGGGCAGCCCCGCGTCGATGAGGAGGCGGGCGGGCGCGTAGTTTATCCCGAGGAAAAAGGCGGTCGAAGGGAGCAAAGTGGCCATCGTCTGCCCGGTCTTGAGCGCGGCGACCTCCTCGTCGCCGACGCATTCGAGGTGGTCGACGGAGACCGCGCCGTTCGCCACGCCGACCTGGACGCCGCCGGAGAAGTCCAGCTCGTTCGCGTGGACTTTCGGTTGGAGGCCGTGCCGCAGACCGGCCTTGAGGATGCGGTCGGTCTCCTTTGCGGTGAAAAAACCGGTCTCGCAGAACACGTCGCAGTAGTCGGCGAGGCCTTCCTCTGCGATTTTGGGCAGCATTTCATGGCAGACGATGTCGAGGTAGGCCTCCCGGTTGCCGCGAAACTCCATCGGCAGGGCGTGCGCCCCGAGGAATG
>JBGAWE010000352.1:0-3313 GCA_044227705.1 Saprospiraceae bacterium | reverse complement strand
GCCCTCTGCGTCTTTGCGGGCCAGCTGGTTTTTCAGAGCGCCTTCTTGATCTGCTCCTCCAGATCAGTCCTGGGGTTGACGGCGAGGATATTGCCCTGCCGGTCGAGCAAGTAGGTACGCGGGATGGAGGTGACGTTGTAGAGAGCCGCGGCCGCCGACCCCCAATGGCCGAGGTCGGAGACGTGGTTTTCCCACGCGAGGCCGTCCTTTTTGATGGCCTCGACCCATCGGGCACGGCCAGCCTCGCGGCCTTTGGCGAGGGCGTCGCCCTGCATCGAGCGCTCGTCGGCACCGTCGAGCGAGACGCTGAACACGGTGAAGCCTTTGTCCTTGTATTTTTTCCACACCTCGACGACGTGCGGGTTGGCCGCACGGCAGGGGCCGCACCAACTTGCCCAGAAGTCAATCAGCACGACTTTTCCTTTCAGATCAGAAAGCGAGCGCATTTTCCCTGTCGGGTCGGGCAGCGAAATGTTTGGCGCGGCCGAGCCGACGTTCAAACCTGCCGCCGCCGCCGAGCCGCCGGGGGTCTGCGATTTCAGAACGGCCTGCTGGACTTGGGTGAGCATTTTGGAAAAATCGTCGGCATAGCGCGAGCCGGGGAGGTAGGCGGCGAGCTTGTCGTTCTGCGCTGTCAGGACGGGCAGGTACTTCGCCGGGTCCGAAAGGAGAGAAAGGCTCAAAGCGGCGGCCGCCAACGGGTTAGCCTGCTTTTCCACCACCGCTTTCACGCCCTCGGCGGGCATCTTCTCGGCTATCATCTGCTTGACGGTGGCGGTGAAGGAGGCGGCGAGCGGCGAGCCTTTCACCTCGAACTCGTACTTGTCAAAGCCGTTGAGGTCGCCTGAGATGGAGACCTGTTTCTCGGTTCCGTCGAAAAGAAGATTGGTCTTTTTCGCCCCGATGCGCAGCCGGTAGATGCCCGGTTGGACGGGCTGCGGCAGTTCGATGGAGAAGTGGCCGCTGGCGTCGGCCTCGGCCTTTCCGCGAGCGTCGGTGGCGTTTGAGAAATAGGCTTGGTCGAGGTTGACCTGCAGATTGGCGGCGTTCTGGACGGTGCCGGTGAGGGCGGGTTTTTCCTGTTTGCAGGCGAAAAGGAGAAGGAGCAAAAGGGCGGCGAGCGCGGCTTTTTTCATGAAAAGGATTGATTTTTAGTCAAAAACTGGGCGAAAGTAGCTCAAGTTGGCCGTTGTTGTTGCCCTCGACAACATCTCGACGCCCGTCAGAACCGAGCGCAGAGGTTGTTCGCGGGAAGCCAACTACGGCCAGCCGGAAACGGAAAAGGGGCTTGACCGCCTCCCGCGTCAAGCCCCTTTTCCGTCTGAAAGCTGCGATGTGCAGCGGTCAACTCATATTTCGGTTGTCACCGAGGATTTGCATCGCTTTTTGGAGAATGGTGTCGTCCTCGAGGTGGACGATACCGCCGCCCGGCCCTGGCTCGATGTGGAACTCGATGAGCTCGCCGTCGGCGTAGTTGTGGGCTCCGAAATAGTTGCGCACGGTCTGCTCTTCCACGTTCAGCTCTTGTGCGATGCGGCTGATGCTGCCCGTGGGGAGGCTGTGCTTGATTCGGCGAAGCTCTTCAAACATGATGTTCATACTCAATCAAAATTTTGGTGAACGAAAGGTTTGGACGCGGCCGGCGATGGGTGGCGGCCGATTTCTTGGGGCAATGTATGCAGGCCCCCAATCGTGCCGAGCCGCTGGGCTGTAATTTTTTTTCGGCCGGCCGACGTTCCCAAAACAACCTCACAACATTCCAATTTTGGCTTAGTCCTTGCATTAGCAATTGGCGCGGCAGAAGTTTTGGAAGCCACATATGACGGAGAAAGATCACTTTTATTCCTTTGCCACCGTCTCATGGAGGCGTTTTGGATCGGAAAATACCGGACGCCTGTCATCTTTTCCCACTCACTTGCACTCATTACCCGGCCTGAACCGTCACGTCGGTTCTGCTTGTCAACCTTCCCATGAAGGCGGGACGTTCAGCGTTCCCAAAACTCGCCATAAATCAATCAATCAATCAAACCGGTTTATCATGTTCAGAACTACAAAGGCAACCCTGTTCTTTTTGCTTTTGATGGCTGCCCTGCCGCTTTCTGCGCAGGTGCCTCAGGGCATTTCCTACCAGGCGGTGGCGTGTGACGCCAACGGCGTGTCGTTGGTCAATCAGCAGATCCGCGTCCGGGCCAGCATCCTGCGCGACGGGCCGAACGGCCAGCCCCAATGGATCGAAGTGCACTCCATCGACCCTGTCGGACAGACGTTGAAGACCGACGCCTTCGGCCTGTTCACCATCAACATCGGGCAGGGAACTATCCAGCCCGGGGGGACGGCTGCCCAGTTTCAGGATATCGACTGGAGCTACGGCAACATTTGGCTCAAGATGGAGCTTGACGCGACCGGCTCCGGCTCCTTCGCTTTCATCGGTGCCAGCCGGATGTGGTCAGTGCCTTATGCTTTTTATTCGAGAAAGGCCGAGACCGCGAAAACCGCGGACGTGGCTACGACCGCCCTCTCCTCCTCCGATGACAAGGACAAGGACCCCACGAACGAGCTGCGCGACCTTCTTTTTGACCCGACGACCGGGAAGCTCTCACTCGTCCCGGTCGGGCAGGGCGGTCAGATTGTCCAGTTCGACGACAAGGACAAGGATCCGACGAACGAGCTGCGCGAGTTCAAGGTCGACCCCGTGACCGGCAAGTTGACCCTCGTCCCAGTCGGGCAGGGGAGCGGCACCGTAGATTTCGACCCAAGCTCCACGAACGAGCTGCGCGACCTGAAGTACGACCCGGCGACGGGCACGATTTCCATTGTTCCCCTCGGCCAGGGTGGTCAGTCCATCACCCTCGACGACAAGGACAAGGACCCGACGAACGAGCTTCGCGAGTTCAAGATCGACCCTGTCACCGGCTATTTGACGCTCGTGCCGGTCGGGCAGGGCAGCTCGACCATCACTTTCGACCCCAACTCGACGAACGAGCTGCAGAACCTCGTCTACGACCCCGTCTCCGGTAGCATATCGCTGACAAACAGCAACGTCACCATCAACCTCAACGACAAGGACAAAGACCCGACGAACGAGCTCCAGCAAATCTCGTGGGATCCGGGCACGAACACTTTTACCCTTGTCCCCTATGGCACGCCGGGCGGGAACACCACATTCGTTCTGCCCGACCCCAGCCCCACCAATGAACTTCAAGGCCTCGTTTACAACCCACAGAACAACACCATCACGATCACGCCGTCGCCAACCGCGCCGGGTCTCTCGTCGACCATCGTCCTGGACGACAACGACAAAAGCCCGACCAAT
>JBGAWE010000029.1:0-28776 GCA_044227705.1 Saprospiraceae bacterium | reverse complement strand
AGTCGGAGGCCGTTCGGATGGGCATCAGCCGCGCCCTCGTCAAGCTGAACGCCGACTGGCGCAGCCCGCTCAAGGCCAAAAAGTACCTCACCCGCGACAGCCGCATGGTCGAGCGCAAGAAGTACGGCCAGCCCAAGGCGCGCGCCCGCTTCCAATTCTCGAAGCGTTGATGGTTTTTGGTTCAGCTTTCACCTTTTAAAATTCAGTTTTCCGCAATGGAAAAGCCAGTCTATAAAGACCTCCTCGAAGCCGGTGTCCACTTCGGCCACCTATGCCGCAAGTGGAACCCAGGCAAACGCCCTACATCTTTATAGAACTGAGGGCATCCACATCATCGACCTGCACCGCACGGCCGACAGCCTCGAACGCGCCGGCCACGCCGCAAAGGCGATGGCGAAGGCCGGGAAGAAAATCATGTTCGTCGCCGCAGAAGCGACCCGCGAGCGTCGTCATCGCCCGCGCCGCCGGAGATGGACCCTTGTCCGCCAGGCGGTGGCTGCGTGCTCGATGACAACTTCCAGACCATCGCAAGTCGGTCAAGAAGATGCACAACATCGAGCGCATGCTCGCCGACACGACGCTGACCTCCCTGACCAAAAAGGAGCGCCTCACTTTGGAGCGCGAGCGCAACAAGATGGACCGCCAGCTTGGCGGCATCGCCGACATGAACAAGCTGCCGTCGGCTGTCTTCCTCGTCGACATCAAGCACGAGCACCTCGCGCTCGCCGAGGCCAAGAACCTCGGCCTGAAAACCTTCGGCATGGTCGACACGAACAGCGACCCGACCAGGTCAGTTTCGCCATCCCGACAACGACGACGCCTCCAAGTCCATCGCCCTCGTCACGAACTACCTCGTTGATTGCATCAAAGAAGGCCTGGCAGAGCGCGAGACGGCGAAGGCTTCGCAGGTAGAAAAGGCCACTGCCGAAAGGGCCACGTTGAGGCCATATTTTTCAAAAACCTTTCTAATTCAATCGAAAATGGCTGACAAAAGTCTCCCTCGCCGACATCACCCGCTTGCGCGAGTTCATGGGCGCGGGCATGATGGACTGCAAAAAGGCCCTCGAAGAGGCCGGTGGCGATTTCGACGCCGCCGTTGACGTCCTCCGCAAAAAAGGGATCGCCAAAGCCGCCAAGCGCGAGGACCGCGAGGCCAAAGAAGGCGTCGTCGTCGCCCTCACGCTGCCCAACCAGACCCGCGGCATCATCGTCTCGCTCAACTGCGAGACCGATTTCGTGGCCCGCAACGAGAGCTTCGTCGCCGTTGCCAACCGGATTGCGCAAGCCGCCGTCGACAATTTCCCCGAGAACATTGACGAGCTCCGCACCATGGAATTCGGCCCCGGCCTCTCCATCGCCGAGAAAGTGGGCGAGCTGAACGGCACCATCGGCGAGAAAATCGAGCTGGGCCATTATGCCCGCATCACCGGTGCGCAGGTCGTGCCGTACAACCACAGCAACAACAAGCTCGGCGTTCTCCTCGCCGTCAACAAGCGCGAGAACGCTTTCGAGGAGGCCGCCCGCTCGGTGGCCATGCAGGTCGCCGCGATGGGGCCGGTCTCGGTCTCAAAGGACGACGTGCCGGAATCCATCATCGCCAAAGAAATGGAAATCGGCCGCGAGGCTCGCCCACCCAGCGAGGGCAAGCCCGAGGCCATGCTCGACAAGATCGCCGAGGGGCGTTTGAACAAGTTCTTCCAGGAGAACACGCTCCTCTCGCAGAAATTCGTGAAGGACAACTCGGTGACGGTCGACCAGTACCTGCGCTCCTCGACAAGGAGCTTACGGTCAGCGGCTTCGTCCGCGTCGGGCTTTGATGATTGAAAGAGCGAATCGGTTTTCCGGTTCGCTCTTTTTTTGGATTGACTTTTGGCCTTTGATTGCGCACGGATAAAGACACAGCTATGCCAGACCTTACATACAAGAGAATCCTCCTGAAATTGAGCGGCGAAAGCCTCATGGGCCGCAAACAGTTCGGAATCGAGCCGTCGATGCTGCGCCACTACGCCGAGCAGATAAGAGACCTCCAAGAACTCGGCTGCGAGGTCGCGGTGGTCATCGGCGGCGGCAACATCTTCCGGGGCCTGCAGGCCGACGCGACCGGCATCGAACCCGTCACCGGCGACTTCATGGGCATGATGGCAACGGTCATCAACGGCATGGCCCTCAATCCGCCCTCGAAAACCTCGGCGTCTACACCCGTCTGATGACGGCCATCAAAATGGAGCAGATCGCCGAGCCGTACATCCGCCGTCGCGCCATACGGCACCTCGAAAAGCGACGCGTCGTCATCTTCGGCGCGGGCACGGGCAGTCCCTACTTCACCACAGATTCGGCCGCCGCGCTCCGCGCAAACGAGATTCAGGCCGACGTGATACTGAAAGGCACCCGCGTCGACGGCATCTACACCGCCGACCCGGAGAAGGACAAATCAGCCAAGAAATTCGAGAAACTGACCTTCCACCAAGCCATCTCGATGGGCCTCGAAGTGATGGACATGACCGCCTTCACCCTTTGCCAAGAGCAGAACATGCCCATTATCGTTTTCGACATCAACAACCCCGACAACCTGCGCAGCATCGCCACCGGCGGCCGGGTCGGTACCCTTGTAAAGGACTGATGCTCGGCGAAATCCTTTCCAAACTGGCCCCGTTCAACGCCCGCCTCGTCGCCGTCTCGAAGACGCAGCCCGTCGAGGAAATCAGGCGGCTTTACGACCTCGGCCAGCGCGTTTTCGGGGAGAACAGGGTTCAGGAGCTTGCCGAAAAACAGCCGCTCCTCCCTTCCGACATTGACTGGCATCTCATCGGCCACTTGCAGACGAACAAGGCCCGCCAAGCCGTCGCGCTCGCCAGCCTGATTCACTCCGTCGACAGCTTCAAATTGCTCCAAGCCATTGACAATGAGGCCGTTAAGCTCGGTAAGAAAATAGATTGCCTCTTCCAGTTCCACATCGCGGCGGAGGAATCGAAGTTCGGCTTCGAGGAAAAAGAGGCCTTCGAGATGCTCCACTCGCCCGAGTTTTCAGCTTTAAAAAACACCCGGATTCGCGGTGTGATGGGCATGGCCACTTTCACCGAAGACCGGGGCCAGGTTCACCGCGAGTTCCGCCGATTGAAAGAGATTTTTGAGCGATTGAAAACTGAGTTTTTCGCCGACCGCCCCGAGTTCAACGAAATCTCGATGGGAATGTCCGGCGACTATGACATCGCGCTCGAAGAGGGGGCGACGATGGTGAGAATCGGCAGCCTCCTTTTCGGGAGGCGAACCTGAAAACCCACAAAATCAACAGAAATGGACTTCATCCACGCCATCATCGACTTCATTCTTCATCCCGTCGCCCACCTCGACGCGCTGATGGCCGAGTATCAGGTGACGAGCTACGCCATCCTATTCGCCATCATTTTCTGTGAGACAGGATTGGTGATTTGGCCCTTTTTGCCCGGCGACTCGCTCCTATTCGCCGCTGGTGCGCTCATTGCAAAAACAGGCATCCTGAATGTCTGGCTATTGATTCCTCTGTTGATATGCGCCGCTTTTTTGGGCGACAACCTCAACTATTTCTTCGGCAAAAAGCTCGGCAAGCGCGTCTTCGACCGCGACTTCTGGTTCATGAAAAAGAAGTACGTGGAGCAGACCCACGAGTTCTATGAAAAGCACGGCGGCAAGACACTCATCATGGCCCGCTTCATGCCCATCGTGCGGACGTTTGCGCCGTTCGTGGCCGGGGTGGGGGAGATGCGATACGGGCGATTCATCGCCTTTTGCATCGCCGGGGCGTTGCTCTGGGTTCCGACGCTGACTTTGGCTGGCTACTTTTTCGGGCAGATTCCAATCATCAAAAACAACTTCGAGGTTGTCGTCTACTCCATCATTGTTGTTTCGATCATGCCTGCAATCATTGGCGTTATTAAATCGCGGTTCAAAAAGTAGTGTTACTGTGAAGTTCTATCGCCGCCTATGAATCATTTTGTAGAAAAATTTCTGGAAAAAACTTCTGATAGATGGTGGTTGAAATGTTCCACATAATCATCCATCATGTACCCGAGTGTTGCCCGATAACTGCCGACAATCTCAAGCTCGTTTGACCACCATTCCTTCGGCATCGAACTGGCAACCTCGACGAGAGCCCACTGATATGCTTCCAAAAGTTCGAGAAGGTCAGCCCACTCGTGTTTTCGCCAGTCACTCCTTGCAACCCAGAAGTCCGCGTCGTAGCCGGGGAACTTCGAGCCGGGGAGCTGCGCCGCCCGAATCCATTTCTGGTGGTTGTTGCAAGCCGAGTCGATAAGGTGGCCGACGACTTCTTTTGCTGACCAGCCGCCGTCGGCCCGTTTTCCGGAGGCCTGTTCCTCTGTGATTTTTTCGAGCAACGGCAGCCACCGGTCGATTTCTTCACAAAGTCTATCTGCCATTTTTTTAGCAGAAAAATCTGCCGAGTGCCTCATCACCGGCCGATACGATGGCGACGGGCAATTCAATC
This sequence comes from Saprospiraceae bacterium, assembly GCA_044227705.1. Taxonomy (GTDB): domain Bacteria; phylum Bacteroidota; class Bacteroidia; order Chitinophagales; family Saprospiraceae; genus JANOQP01. Next base: position 24,293 of record JBGAWE010000029.1, on the reverse strand, counting down.
TCCATCTTAATGTTCGCCCGCTTGAACTCGTCGCCCAAATGGCAGACGCGGAAGCCGAGCTTGAAATAAAGGTTCAATGCCTGCCAAGCCTTCGTGTTCGAGAACAGGAAGACCTTTTTCGCCCCGATTTCCTGCGCCCGTTCGAGGCAGGCGACGCCGAGCTTTTCTCCGATCTTCAGACCCCGCATGCCTTCGGCGACGGTCATCTTGGCTAGCTCGTATTCGTCGTTTCCGAACGGCTGGAGCGCGACCGTGCCGACAATTCTCCCAGCCAATTCGGCGAGGTGGATGGCCCCGCCGCCGTCGAGAAAGTGTTTTTCGGGAAAGCTCAACGTCTCGATGTCGACGTCTTCCACGTCGTAGTCACGAGCAATCCAGTCGATGTTCAACTGCTTCCAGACTTCGAGGTGCTCGGGGGAGTAGTCGATGATTTTGACCATTTTGTTTTAAAATATTACTGGATTGTTTTTGTAAAATAGAATCTCAATCGAAATTCGCCACAAATAAATACAGCTTTCTTATGGCTTTCAGCCGCGCGCTCGAACAAAAAATGGACGATCTCTCCGCCAACTGGGCGGGCCTGACCAAGAAGCCGATGTTCGGCGGCATCGCCTACCTCGTCAACGGCAATATGGTCTGCGGGCCGAACAAAGACCTCCTCGTCGTCCGCTGCAACCCGGAACTGGAGGCCGAGCTTCTCGCAAAACCCTACGCCCGGCCGATGGACTTCACCTCGAAGCCGATGCGCGGCTGGGTCTTCATCGAACCCGACGGCTGGGACGACGACGCGGTTTTGGCCGACATCGTCCGAAAGGCAAAGGCCCACGTCGATACACTGCCGCCCAAACTGGAAGGCAAAAGCTCAAAGACAAAAGGCAAAAAGGGCTGAACCAGTTCATTCATGCTCGAAACAGCCGATGTCCGGCGTGTTCGCGTCGCGCGGCCTCTCCTCAAAATCTTGGGTGACGGAAAAGAGCGGCAGCCCCTTGCCGATGGCTATCGAGACCGGGTTGAGGTGGAAGTCGAGCTTTTTTACGTCCACGAAAAGGCTGTCCGACGGCTGGTTTTGGATGCAGTTTGAGGAGTGCGCCGCGAGGAAATCCGGGAACTGGTTGGGCTTGAGCAGGTCTTTTACGCGGAAGATGCAGTTCTCGAACTGGTAGTCGAAGTCCGCCGGGCTGCTCGACTTGTTGAAAAGAGAGATTTGGTCGGCACGGCTGCCAGTCAGGATGCAGTTTCGGAAACGGGCGGTGAGCGTGTCGAGGCGGAAGTTGTCGCAAAGCTCGTCGAGGCAAAGCGCGTTGCCCAGCCGGACGGCGTCGGTCGAGGCGTCGTATGTGGTCATGGTGCAGTAATCAAACGTGTAGTTGCCTCCGTACTCGAGCTGCGCAGCGTAGCCAGAGTTGTTGAAAAGTAGGCAGTTTTCCGCCGCGACCGTTGAGTGGATGGCGAGGATGCCCGAGGCGGCAGTGTTGGAAATGGTGGTGTTTCGCACGAAGACGCTGGCCGCCGAATCGACGCGAAGGCCGATGATGCTGTTCCTGATTTGGGCGAATTCGATGACGTTGCCCGTTGAGCCGTAGCCGATTCGTAGCCCAGCCCATTGGCCTGGCACATCGGCGAACTCCGGCTCGAGGCGGTCGCCGGAGAAAATCACAGGGTTGTCTTTCGTCCCGTTGACAGTGAGGGTGCCGCCTTTTTGCATGAAAAGGAATCCGTCGTTGTAAAGGATGGAGTCTTTCACCGCCAGCCCACCGTGAAAATAGACCCGCGCCCCGGCCGGGATGACGAGTTCGCACTTATCGACAAAGAGGCCGCCCCAGATGACGTAGGGTTTCGGGTCGTCCCAAGTCCAGGTGCCGAAATCGCAGGTGTAGAGCGTGAGGCTGTCGGCACTGAATCGGCTAGGGATGTAATTGGCGTTCTGCCCCCATGCTTCTAGGACGACCTTTTGCGTGTTGCCGTTCGTCTCGAAGACAAGGTTTTCATCCAATATGAACGGGCTGGCCGAGATGGGCTGGTCGGGGTCGATGGTCACCTCGGCGAAGATGTATAGGCTGTCCTTCGGCGCGATTTCAATGTCCTCGAAACTGCGGCCGGGCAGCCCGTCGACGTTGAGGTTGAACTTGCTGGCACTGCCCTTTTCCAGATTGATTTTTGAGATTTTTATCCACTTCGACGAGCGATTGTACGCTTTCAGGATTCGAGTCGCCGAGCCGAGTTGAGTGAAAACCGTGTCGAAGCGTAGGGTGTCGACGCTGAAGGTCAGCTTGTCCTTCGGGCTGTCGGTGAAGACGAACTCCTTTTTGCAAAAAGAGAAGACGAGCGCGGCAGCGGCGCCCAAAAGGAAAGCGGCGGTGAATTTTGGAAACAGTTTCATGGCTGTGCTTTGCGTCCCAAACTTTCAGCTTCGGGAGTTTCCGAGGCCGGACTTTCGGGTCACTTTCTAGACCGCAGGTAATAGGCCCTTTCCAGCGAATCGACCATCCGCTGATAAGCCGGGTCGTCAATTGGGTTTACGTAGTTTTTGGTCTTTCCCAAAAGATGGATGCGCGTGTACCGCTTCGGGTTGAGCCGGAAGTCCTGCATGAAAAGGGCGAGCTGCCGCGTGTCGCGCTCGAGGTTGTAATAAAGCGCGGGGTCGCTGGCCAGTTTTCCGAGCGTCCCTTCCCCTTTTTCGACGCCGGAGATGACCCCGTCGAGGCTTTTCACGGTTGAATTGATTGTTCCGACCGTCTTTTTCAAACTGGAAATTGTGGCTGTCAAAGAGTCGATGGCGGTGTTGGCCTTGCCCGCCGTTTTGTCGAGGCTGGCCGCTTTGAGCTGCGCGGTGAATGCATCGGCATTGGCGAGAAGGGAGGAAATCTGCGCGTTGTTGTCGCGGATGTTCTTCGAGATGGCGGCCAGGTTGTCGGTCGTGGCGGTGATGTTGCCGGAGGAGGCAGCCATGAGGAGCTTCATTGAGGCGGTCATGGCTGCGAGGTTGTCGACCGTCTTGTCGAGGTTGACGAGCGTCCGGCCGAGGCCCTTCGGGTCGTTCGGGTCGGCGATGGTGTCGTAGACGCTGATGAGGCCGAGCTTCAGTTTTTGGACGTAAGCATCAAGCTCGTTCGGCGAACCGACGATGGACTCCAAAAAAGTCTGCGTCGTCCCGATCAAATAGTCGCCGCTGGAGGCGCAGTTGCCGCCCTCGCAGGGGTGGGTGAAGACGATTTCGATGTTCTTACCGCCCATCATCGAGGCCGACGTGATTTGCGCGATGGCGTCCTTCGGGATGTCGACCCGCGCCTCGATGGACAGCACGGCGATGATGGTCTTGTCGTCCGCGTCATCGAGGTACATGTCCTTAACCGTGCCGACCTGAAAGCCGCTGATGAACACCGGCGACGACGGCCGTAGCTGCTCCGCCTTTTGGTACTTGACGTAAAAAGTCTGCGTCGTGGAAAGGACGTTGCGCCCTTTGAGGTAGAGGAAACCCCAAATCGAGAGGAAGATGGCGACGACGGCCAGAATGCCCACACGGGTTTCGTTCGAGACTTTCAGCATAGTTTTTTTGTGATTGGAGATTGGAGGCCGGGCATCTGGCCCCAATCAATCGACCAGTTTCGCATCAGGGAAACCGAGGCCCCGCAGTTCGGGCAGCGCCTTTTTGGCCTCGTTCCTCGATGAAAAACCGGTGGCGAAGTAACGCCACTGCCCGTTGATTTTCTGTTCCTCGACCGCGCCGACGGTGGCCAGCGGGTCTTTCTTAGGGTTTAGTTTTTTGGCGGAGGTTGTTAGCAGGATTTTGAAAGGGGAGCCGCCTATTTGGGTGTCGCGGAACTCCTCGCTGTCCACTTTTTTCGGGTGGCTGTTGACAATCGGCTTGGCCTCCGCCCGACTGTCGCGACCGCTGGCTCGGCCGTTGTTTGCTTCCTCGCCAACAACCTTCCGAGGGGCCGCCGCGAGCTGTCGGGGCTCCACTTTGACCTGCTTTTTGGAAACCTCGCCCTTCCTTGCCGCAACCGTTCCGCCTTCCATTTGCGTCTTCCAGTTTGAAAAAGCAGTTAAAATCACGCCAGCCATGTCGGCCTGTCCGTCGGCGGTGGCGATGTAATTTTCATCTTCATCGCTTGTCAGATAGGCGGTTTCAATCAAGACGGACGGGCAGGCCGTCTCTTTCAAGACCATGAAACCGGCCTGTTTCACCCCGCGGCCGAGGCGGCCTGACCGGCCCACGCCCTCGTTGACGAGCGAGGCGAAGGCGATGCTCTGCTCGAGATAGGCGCTCTGCCACGCAGATATGAAAATCGTCCCCTCGGGCGAGTCGGGGTCGAAGTTGGAATAGTTTTTTTCGTGGTCCTTCTCCAAAAGGATGGCCTCGTTCTCGCGCTTCGCCACCTCGAGGTTTCGCTCGGCGACGTGCAGGCCGAGGACATAGACTTCTGTTCCTGCTATCTCCGATTTCTTTACAGGCAATGAGTTGCAGTGAATGGAGATGAACAGGTCGGCCTTTGCCTCGTTGGCGATGCGCGCGCGCTCGATGAGGGGGATGAAAACGTCGGTCGAGCGGGTGTAGACGACCTTTACCTGCGGGAAACTGGCCTCGATCTTTGCCCCGAGGTTCATCGCGACAGCGAGGGCGTTGTCTTTTTCATGGGAGAACTGGCCGCCGCAGCCGGGGTCTTTGCCGCCGTGCCCGGGGTCGATAACGACGGTCCTGATTTTGAATGCGGAATGCGGAAAATGGAATGCGGAATCGGGCGCAGCCCCCGAAAAGCATGGGTTAAAAAATCCGAAAAGGAGCGGCAGAAAAAGCATCGCCGACGTTTGGGCGAAGTAACCTTGCCCGGATTTGGTCCTCATTGCACAGCACTTTTGATGCGCAAAACTATCCTCAAACTACTTTTTTTCACGGCGGCCAGCCTTTTTGCGCTTTCCACCGAGGCCCAGACAGCCGACTCGCTCGGGCAGCGCGACCGGCCGGGCATCCTCCGGCAGCGGCTCGGGGCCTTGCGCGATTCCTCGCAAACAGCCCAGCCGATTGCTGAATCCGGCCAGCTTGACAGTCTGCGGCCGAGGCCCGACAGCCTCGTTTCCAAAAAGGAGTTTCAACTGAAAATCAACCGCGACGCGCTCGACAGCCCCGTTGACTACACGGCTTCGGATTCCATGTTTTTTGACGTCGAGGGGAAGAAGCTCCACCTCTGGGGAAAGGCGACCATGAAATACGGCTCGATGGATTTGAAGGCCGACTACATCATCCTGGATTATGGCGACAACTCGGTCGAGGCTTTGCAGCGGCTCGACTCTTTGACCGGGAAGCTTGCCGGCGATTCGCCTTATTTCAAGGACGACGCACAGGATTTCCGGGCTAAGAGGTTGAAGTACAATTTCAAGACCCAAAAGGGGATCGTCTACGAGGCGAGGACTTTGCAGGAGAACCTCTATGTCGTCGGCGAGAAGTCGAAGTTTGTATCCCAAAAGACTTCGGACACGTCGCGGGTGACGACTGTTTTCAACAAGAATGCAATCTTGACGACTTGCGACGACGAGCACCCGCACTATGGAATCCGGGCATCGAAATTGAAAGTGGTGGCGGACAAGGTGATTGTTTTTGGGCCGTCGCACCTCGAGGTGGCGGATATTCCGACGCCGCTCGTTTTGCCGTTCGGCTTTTTTCCGCTTTCAAAAGATCGGAAGCAGGGCCTGCTCTTACCGCGCGATTTCAACTACGACCCCGTGCGCGGCCTCGGCGTGCAGAACATCGGCTACTACCTGCCGGTCAACGACCACATGGACGCGACCTTTTTTGTCGAATGGTACCTGCGCGGCACCTGGGGCGTTCGGTCGAGCTGGCGCTACAGCCAGAAGTACCATTCCAGCGGCAACTTCGAGCTGGGCTTCCGCGACAATGTGCGCGAGGATGCGCGGGCTGTGAAAATCCATGACCGCTCTTTCAACGTCCAATGGTCGCATACGCAGGACCCGAAGAAGAACCCGACGCGCAACTTCGGCGGCTCGGTCAACATCCAAACCAACGGTTTTGGGCAGAAGAACCAGAACGACTACTCGAGCGTCTTCCGCAACCAGTTGACCTCGAACCTCAACTATCGGCAGGTTTTTCCGGGCAAGCCCTATTCGCTCTCCGCCTCGATGCGGCACTCGCAGAACACGCAGACGCACGAGATGAGGGTCAGTTTGCCGAACATCGACTTTCAGATGAACCGGATTTACCCGTTCAAAAAGAAGGAAAGGGTGGGGAAGGAGCGGTGGTTCGAGCGGACAACGTTTGTTTACAACTCGAAGCTGGCCAACGAGTTCCGCGCACGCGACGACTCGGTTTTCACGCCGAAAGGGCTGCGGCAGGCTTGGGAGACGAAGAAGTTTGGCATCGAGCATCGGGCCAGCAGCGACGTGCAACTCGATGTTTTCAAGTATTTCAAGTTCTCGCCGAACATCAACTACACGGAGGCCTGGTACCTCGACAGGCTGTCCAAAACCTTCGACCCGACGCCGGTTTTCACCCCGAAAGAGAACGGGACGGGCATCGACCCCATCACGAGCGACACGTTCCAGGTGTTCAGAAACGACACCTTGCAATGGGGGCAGGTGGTGAAAAAGACCGTCCACAAGCCGACGGCCTATCGCGAGTTCAACGCCGGGGCGGGCCTGAACACGGTCATTTTCGGCACGGCGCAGTTCCGGCGGGGCTGGCTGCGCGGCATCCGGCACAAAGTCGTGCCGAGCGTCAGCTTCAACTACCGGCCCTATCTCGGCGGCAACTACGTCGAGGAGGTGCAGACCGACACGCGGCCCAACCGTACGACGAAACAGAAGTACACCATACTCGACGACCAGAACTTCGCCAAACCCGGAACCTCGGGGCGGACGTCGTCGAGCATCTCGTACAGTTTGGGGAACACTTTGGAGACTCGGCGACGCGCAAAATCCAAATCCTGCGCGGCCTCAACTTCTCGGGCAGCTACGACCTGCGGCCGCCGGGCGACACGCTCCATTGGTCGCAAATCACGACAGGGGCCACGTTCCCATTGTTCAAGGGCCTGTCGAACCTCAACATAGGCGTGGGCCTCGACCCGTACATCTCGCAAAAAGGCCGCCGCGTCAACAAGCTGGCCATCAATGAGCGCGGCAAAATCCTCGTCATGCCGCGCCTCTCGGCCAACTTGACGACGGGGCTGACCGTGCGCCAAATCCAAAATTTGATAGAGGGGAAAGACCCGAAAGCAGCGTCCGCTTCGACCTCTCCGCTCGACGACGACTTCCTCGGGATGCTCGGCGAGTGGCGCATCTCACACAACTTCGGCCTCGAGCGCCGCCTCCTCGACGACGGGCGCGACACCATCGTGGTCGGCTTCCACTCGATAGACACGCAGGGCAACATCCCGCTCTCGTCGAAGTGGACGATAAACGTGGGCCACATCGGCTACGACTTCAAGGCCAAGCGCATCTCGTACCCCGACTTCGGCTTCTCGCGCGACATGCACTGCTGGGAGATGCGCCTGTCATGGCAGCCGACGCGGGGGACGTACAACTTCTATCTGTCGGTGAAGCCGGGGTCGGTGATGGACTTTTTGAAGATACCTTTTAAAAAGGTCTATCCAGAGACTGGGGATTTTTGAGGGGTGGTGGTAGGCTCGTTCAGAAGGGAAGATGGCTGGTTACTCCTGCGGGCGGATTGAAACTCAAAGAGTTAGCTTGCCATGCCGAGCTTTACGACATCGAGCAAGCTGGGGTAGATGTTCGGGTTGGTCTCCAAAAATTTACCCGCCCTTTCCCAAACCGCCTGCTCGATGTCCTCCTCCGTTTGGGGAACCAAATCCACATCGGCAGCGGCCATCTTGAACCAGTGGGTCGGTTTCAAAACCCTTTTTTCCTTCATGAAATAGGTGTGGTAAGTCGTCAATAGGAAGGGGCCGAGCGTCAGTTCGCGCAGTCCAGTTTCCTCTTGGACTTCGCGCAGCGCGGCCTCGGCCGGCGATTCGCCCGCGTCGATTTTCCCCTTCGGCAAATCCCACGAGCCTCGGCGGAAGATGAGCAGCAGCTCGCCCGCAGCATTCTCGACATAGCCGCCCGCAGCTTCAAGGAGTTTGAAGATTGACTGGAAATCGGCCCAAAGCTGGGTCAAATCGGCGGCTTCGAGGACAACAGCCTCGACCGTCTTCTGCCCCGATTCGAGCAGGTTGAGATAGGGGAAGAGCCATTTTTTCGAGCCGTTGTAATGGCCGATGAGGACAGATTTCGAGGGCGCGAGTCCAAGTGCGGCGGCACCGCCCCTTTCGGACAGGTAGAGCGGCCTGCCGTTTATGAAGATTTTATAGCTTTGCCCCATCGAGAGTGGTTTTTGATTCGCAACTAATTGAAAGCCAACGATTTAGGATCGCGCGGCGGCAAAGCTCCGCTTTTTCTCCAATTCAAAAAATCCGATTGGCCCATGCCTCTGGCCGCTGACATCGCCCGCCGCTTGCTCGACATCAACGCCATCAAACTGCAACCCAACGACCCGTTCACCTGGGCCAGCGGCCTGCAGTCGCCTATCTATTGCGACAACCGGGTAAGCCTTTCGTTTCCTGAAGTCAGGACTTTCGTGAAAAACGCGCTGGCCGCCGAGGCCCAATCCTTCGAGCCGTTCGACGCGGTGGCCGGTGTGGCGACTGCTGGCATCCCGCAGGGCGCGCTCGTGGCCGATGTGCTCGGAAAGCCGTTCGTTTACGTCCGTTCGTCGGCAAAGGAGCACGGACGGCAGAACCTCATCGAGGGCGAACTGGCCCCCGGCTCGCGCGTCCTCGTCATCGAGGACTTGATTTCGACGGGGATGAGCAGCCTCAAAGCCGTCGATTCACTGCGCGAGGCGGGGGCAGATGTGGTCGGCCTGCTCGCCATTTTCACCTATGGTTTTGAAAAGGCGGATCGAGCTTTTGCAGAGAAAAACGTGGCTTGGAAGGCCCTTTCCAATTACGACGCCCTCATCGAGGAGGCCGTCGAATCGGGACATATCGACGAGAAGGACTTGGCAACGCTCAAAAACTGGCGACAGGCCCCGGAGCAGTGGGGCGCGCTCTATGCCTGAAGAAAAACTGCTCGCAGCAACTTGCCGCCCCGGGCGGCGAAGCCGAAACAGAGATGGTCATTACCGAACAATCCGAAAAATTCCTCGCCGAGTACCTCAACAACGCCTCGCCGACCGGCTTCGAGTGGAGCGGCCAGAAGCTCTGGCTGGAATACCTCAAACCGTTCATCGACGACTGGAGGCTCGACAACTACGGCTCCTGCTATGGGGTGATAAACCCGGAGAAGCCTTTCCGGGTCGTCGTCGAGGGCCACGCCGACGAGATAAGCTGGTTTGTCAACCACATCTCCGAGGACGGCTTCATCTCCGTGATTAGAAACGGGGGAAGAGACCACATCATCGCCACCTCGAAACGGGTCAACATCCACACACGCGACGGGCGCATCGTGAAAGGCGTCTTCGGCTGGCCAGCCATCCACACCCGCACCGAGAAAGACGCGAACCTCTCGCCGACCATCGAGAACATCTTCATCGACGTTGCCGCAAAGGACAAGGAGGAGGTCTCGAACATGGGCATCCACGTCGGTTGCGTCATCACCTACGAGGATGAGTTCATGGTTTTGAATGAGAAATACTACTGCGGCCGTGCGCTCGACAACCGAATTGGCGGTTTTTGCATCGCAGAGGTTGCGCGGCTTTTGAAGGAGAACAAAGTTGAGCTGCCCTTCGCGCTCTACTTCGTCAACAGTGTTCAGGAGGAGGTCGGCCTGCGCGGCGCGGAGATGATCAGCAGAACCATCGCCCCGCACGTCGCCCTTGTCACCGACGTGACCCACGACACGCACACGCCGCTCGTCAACGCCAAAAAACACGGCGACATCCGCTGCGGCAACGGGCCGACGCTCGTCCACGCGCCGGCCGTCCACCAAAAACTGCTCGACTTGATTTCGTCGACGGCGAAGGAGAAGGAAATCCCTTTCCAGAGAGAAGCCGCCAGCCGCTCGACAGGCACCGACACCGACGCCTTCGCCTATTCGGGAAAGGGGGTGCCGTCCGCGCTCATTTCACTCCCGCTTCGCTATATGCACACGACCGTCGAGATGGCGCACAAGGAGGACGTGAGCAACGTCATCCGCCTCATCTACGAGGTGCTGTTGCGCATTGAGGAGAACCACGATTTCAGATATTTTTAGAAGACCCGGTTTGCCCCGACGAAATGAACATTGTAGCGAACACAAGCTTGGCCGCACTCCGCGCACAGCCCTCCGAGCGGTCGGAGATGGTGAGCCAGTTGCTGTTCGGCGAGGTGGCCGAGGTGTTGAAAAAACAGGACAACTGGCTGAACGTCAAGCACTTGTGGGACGAGACCGTCGGCTGGCTTGATTCCCGGCAGGCGACGTTGATAACGCCGAGCGAGGCCGATTTTTTTGAAAGGAACCACGCCAATTCCCTCGCCCTCTGCGAGCCGGTGATGGCCGATGACCATTTTCTGCCGATTTTGATGGGGGCCTCGCTGCCCGGTTTTGACGGTATCCGGCTGAAAATCGGGGAGGCGAGCTATGCGTTCAGCGGGCAGACCATCTTCCCCGGCTCCGTCCAACCGACGGGCGACATCCTTTCCCGGATTGCCAAGAAATACCTCCACGCGCCCCAACTGGCGGGAGGCCGCAGCCCCTTCGGCATCGATGCTGCGGCGTTCACCCAGATGGTCTTCAAAATGTTCGGCATCCGTTTGTGGCGGTCGGCGGAGGCGCAGGTCGCGCAGGGCCGCGTCGTGGACTTCATGGATGAGATTCAGGCGGGCGACCTCGCCTTTTTTGACGATGCGCGCGGCAGAGTCGACCACGTCGGCCTCATCATCTCGAGCACACAGATTTTGCACGTTGATGGGCGCGTCCGGGCCGACCGAATCGATCATTTCGGGATTTTCAACGAGGAAAGCCGCCGCTACACCCACCAGCTCCGGGTGGTGAAAAGGCTTCTCGCCGATGAGGCGCGGCCCGCCGAATCCGTCGATGCGCAAAAGCGGGTCGAGGAGAACATCCTTCCGCAAGCCGTTCTCTTCGATTAGACCGGCTCTTTTGTCGAAGTTGCTGTCCGGCGGGTTGCAGCTCCCAGAGATTTGCCCAAAATCCATCCGGTATGCGAACGCCCTTTTTGAGCCACGCCAAGTTTTTCACCCTCTTTTGCTTTTGCCTCGGGCTGGTTGCGCCCCTTTTTGCCCAGTCGGGTTTGCACGCCGAGTATTTCGAGGGGCGCAACTTCGACCGATTCGTCGCTGCCCGAACCGACCGGGCCATCGACTTCGACTGGCGCGGCAAGCGGCCCATCGAGGGCTTGGGCGAGTCCGAGTTTTCGGTTCGATGGACGGGGAGGCTGACCCCGCCGGAGAGCGGCGAGTTCCTGTTTTTCGCCATGGTTGACGACGGCATCCGTCTATGGCTCGACGGCGAAAAGGTCATCGAGGCATGGGGCGACCACGACTCGGAGGCTTTCATGGGTAAAATCTACCTCGAAAAAGGGCGCAGCTACCAACTAAAAGCCGAGTTCTACAACGGCCCGCTCGAGGGCGAGGCCCACCTCCGCTGGCAGTTGCCGAGCGAGAAGCCCTGGCTCGGCGGCGCGGCGGGTTACAACGACAAGCCCATCGAGCCGAAGTTTTATTCTCAACCCGAAAAGCCCAAACCGCAGCCCGCGCAGCAGCCGAAACCGACGGTTTTGCCCCAAAAACCTGTGGAAAAGAAGCCGGGCACCAAACCGGCGTCATCGACAGCGAGTCGCCCTGTGCCTGCGGTTGGCCGCCCGGCGCCAGCCGTTAGCCGCGACACCATCAAAAAGTACACGCCGAAAAACCTCCAGTTTCGGCAGAGCCTGCCCGAGATTTTGCCCGAATCGCTGCCCGAACTGGACAACTTGCTCGCCCTCCTTCGCGACCACCCGAGCCTCCGCGTGACCATCGAAGGGCACACCGACAACGTCGGCGATGCGGCCAAGAACCTCGAACTATCGCAGCAGAGGGCGCAGGCGGTGGCCGATTATCTCACAAAAAATGGAATCGATTCGGAGCGGCTGACGGCCGCCGGCTTCGGGGGGACGCGCCCCGTGGCCTCGAACGAAACGCCCGAGGGCCGGGCGAAAAACCGGCGCGTCGAGTTCAAATATTAATTTCAGAAAATGGAATTGCTCATCGCCAGTGAGCTGGCCAGTGCCTCGCGGTCGAGGCCTGTCGGTTCGCCGATGCCCTCGAGATAGGCTACGATGTTCTCGGTAGCCATGTTGCCGGTCAGCTCGTCCTTCGCCATCGGGCAGCCGCCGAAACCGCGCAGCGCGCCGTCGAAGCGGCGGCAACCGCTCTTGTAGGCCGCCTCTACTTTTTCGAGCCAGGTGGTCGGCGTGGTGTGCAGGTGTGCGCCGAACTCGACGTCGGGATATTTCGGCACGAGGTTTCCAAAAAGATAGGCAATGTTCTCGGGGTTCGAGACGCCGATGGTGTCGCTCAATGAGAAGATGCGCAGGCCGTCGTCGGCGAGGTCGTCGACCCATTTCTGCACGATGTCGACATTCCACGGGTCGCCGTAAGGGTTGCCGAAGCCCATCGAGATGTAGAGGACGAGCTTTTTTCCGTGCTTTTCGCAGAGGTTCTGGATGGCCAAAACCCGTTGGACGGACTCCGCTATGGTCGCGTTCGTGTTCCTCAACTGGAAGGTTTCCGAAACCGAAAAAGGGTAGCCGAGGTAGCTGATTTCGGGGAACTGGCAGGCCGCCGCCGCGCCGCGCTCGTTGGCGACGATGGCCAGCAGGCGCGATTGTGTCTTCGACAAATCAAGCCCTGCGAGCACCTCTGCCGTGTCGCGCATCTGCGGGATGGCCTTCGGCGAGACAAAGGAGCCGAAGTCGAGCGAGTCGAAGCCGACGGCGAGGAGATGTTGGACGTATCGCGTCTTCGCCTCGGTTGGGATGAAACGGTGGATGCCCTGCATGGCATCGCGTGGGCATTCGATGATTTTGACCATTCGCGCGGTTGGTTAGGTGGGGCAAAAGTAGGCGGGCGAGGGGCGTTTCGGTCCGCGTTTTTAGCTTTGCCCGACGACCAGTCTGGGTTCAAACCCGGTCAAAATTGACCTTTTTCCATGAAAAAAAGCCTTTTGATGCTTCTTGGCTTCCTGCTCTTCGTGTTTGGAATCACTGCGCTGGCCATGTCGCTGGTGGGGGTGCGGTGGGCGTTCCTGTCCTTTGTCGAGTCAGAAAAAGTGCCGGTGCTTGGCTTCCTCTTGAAGCTGGTGATGATTTTGGCGGGCGTCCTCTGCGTCGTTTTTGCCCAAACCGACTGGGCGAGGGAACGAGCCGAGTCGAGCCAAACCGAATTTGAGGAAGGGAAATAATACGGCCAACCGCCATGAAAATCCTTCGCGCCGACCGCCGACACCTCGATGTGGTGGCCCCGCTTTTCGACGGGTATCGTCTGTTTTATGGGCAAAAAAGCGATCTCGCCGCTGCCCGGGTTTTTTTGAACGATCGGCTCCGGCTGCGCGAGTCGGTCATTTTTTTGGCAAAGGCAAACGATGGCGAGGCAGTTGGCTTCACCCAGCTCTACCCAATCTTTTCGTCAGTCTCGATGGAACGGTCGTGGCTGCTCAACGACCTTTTTGTCGACGAAAAATCCAGAAAGCATGGGGTCGGAGAGGCCCTTCTCCGCCGGGCGCAGGCTTTTGTGAAAGAGAAAAGCCACAAAGGCCTCCTCCTCGAAACCGCCGCCGACAACCTCGCGGCGCAGCGTCTCTACGACCGCCTCGGCTGGCACCGGGAGTCGGACGACTTCTATTTCTATTTCTGGAAAGCATGAAAAAAGGGCGGCGAAGCCGAAGCCCCGCCGCCCTCTGTTCAAACCCGAAGCTGAGCTTCAGGTCACTTTTCCATCACGCGGACGCTGATGCGACGGTTCTTGGCGCGGCACTCCTCGGTGTCGTTGGCCGGGCAGACCGGGTGCTGGTCGCCGTAGCCTTCCGGCACGAGGCGACCCTTTGCGATGCCCATCGACTCGAGCTGCGCGACGACCGACGTGGCGCGGGCCATGGACAGCTTCATGTTCGCCTCGGGCTTGCCCACGTTGTCGGTGTAGCCGCCGACTTTGAGCTTCACCTTCGGGTAGCACTTGAGGATGGCCGCCACGTTCTTGTGCTGGTCTTCTGATTTCGCCATGTCGAGCGTGTTCTTGCCCGTCTCGAGGACGAGGCGGTCAAAGTCGAACCAAGTGGTCTTGTCAACCGGCTTCGCCGCGTCCTCAATGAACTGGACGAGGCCGGCCTCGATGCCGGTGCTGGAGACGTTCAGCTCGGTCTCGCAAATCGTCTTCTTGAACATCGCCTTTGCCTTGTCGACAAGCGAGTCGACCTTCGGCATTTCGGGCATCTTCGGCACCTCAACCTTCGGCATTTCGGGCACCGGCGGCTTCGAGCAGCCGTTTTTCGAGACCCAGTAGAGAAGGCCTCCGAGGCCGAGCAGCAAGAGCAGCGGCCAGAGCCACTTGCCGAAACCGCCGTCGGAGCCGCCATCGACGTTGCCGGTCGGGACGGAGCCGCCGTAGTTGGCCTTCGGCATGTCGGCGAAGCCGAGCAGGCTGCCCACTCCCGAAGGCAGCGCGCCGAGGATGTTGCTCTTCTGGCCGGCGAGGAGGCTGGCCACTCCGCTCGCGTTGAGGCCGTCGGCCGCGATTTTCTTCGAGAAATAGCCCATGACGAGCGGCCCGACAAGGCCGAGCAGCGACGAGGTCGAGCTGGACTTGATGCCCGCGAAGTTCGACAGGAGGCTCAACAGCCCGCCCGTCTTGTCGCCGAAGAGGCTGCCCATGAGACGCCCGGCGATGTCCTTCGGATCGCCGTGGGCGAGGTTGCCGCCGCCGACGAGGCCGCCGAGGTTGTCGAGGAAGCCAGTGTTGCGGCTGTCGGCCAACTGGTTGAATATGGCGCCGAAGGCGTTCGAGTCAGTCGACTTCGATAGGAGGCCGCCGAGGACGGTCGGCAAGAGGCCGCCAACGGCCTTCGAGATGCCTGCCTCGCTCTCACCGAGCGTCTTGGCGGCCGAGCCGAGGATTTGGGGGGTGACGTGGCCCATGAGGGCGTCGATTAGATTTGACATAGCGTAAGAAAAAAAAATGGTTTTAAAATAAAGTGTTTGACGTGATTGTCGGGTCAAATGTAGAAAGGCGCCCGGTTCCCGTGTTTTTGTTCAAAAGTTTTGCCCCGTGTCGGTGGTTAGCGGCTTGCGCGTCATTCAAACGGGGTTTTGCCAAAAAGTCACACTGCGCATTCAAAACCAATTATTTCAAAACCGCCGGCCGGATCGGTGGCTTTTTGCGCACAGACCTCTTGCCCGAGTCGGATTTGTTCGGATGTTTGGCCTGGCCAAATCCCTGGCCGCAGACGCTCACTTTCAACCAACTTTTTTCAGGCATGAACAACTCGAAACTCCTCTTTTGGGCCGTCGCCGTCTCGCTCGGCGGGTTCCTTTTCGGCTTCGACACGGCCGTCATCTCGGGCGGCGAGAAGGCCATCCAGTCCCTTTGGTCGCTGTCGGATCTGATGGTCGGGCAGATGGTGGCCATGGGCCTCTACGGCACCATCGCCGGGTCGGTGCTCGGCGGCATCCCGGCAGAGCGGTGGGGGCGGAAGCCGGTGCTCATCGTCATCGGCGTGCTGTTCTTGATTTGCAGCGTCGGCTCGGCGATGGCTTCGAGCGTAGAGATGCTGATGTTTTTTCGCTTCATCGGTGGGGTGGGCGTGGGCGCGTCGTCGGTTGTCGCGCCGATGTACATCGCTGAGATTTCGCCGGCCGAGCGGCGCGGGCGGCTGACGGCGATGTTCCAGTTTTGCCTCGTGGCGGGCATCCTCGCGGCCTATTTTTCCAACTGGCTCATCGGCGGCGCGAGCGGCGCGGAGTCCAATTGGCGGCTCATGCTCGGCATCATGGCCGTGCCGTCGGTCATCTATTTGGCGATGGTCTGGTTCGTGCCGGAAAGCCCGCGCTGGATGATTGTGAAAATGGGCGACACCGCGGCCGCCCGCCGCATCCTCGCCGAGGCCAACCCGGCCACCGTCGAGCAGAGCATCGCCGAGATCCAGGCGCCGTCGAGCGACCACGGATCGAGCCTCGGCCATTTTTTGGGTGGAAAATTCAACACGCCCATCGTGCTGGCCTTCCTTTTCGCCTTCTTCAACCAGCTTTCGGGGATAAATGCCGTCATCTACTACGCCCCGCGGATTTTCGAGGAGGCCGGGCTGGGCGCCAGCACCGCGCTTTTGTCGACCGTCGGCATCGGCGTCATCAACCTGATTTTCACGATGGTCGGCCTTTCGCTCATCGACCGCTACGGGCGTCGGTTTTTGATGTACGTCGGGTCCGTGGGCTACATCGTCTCGCTGCTGTGCGTCGCGCTCGCCTTTTCGGGTAACATTCCGGGTGGGCTGGTGCCGGTCTTCCTCTTTTCGTTCATCGCCTCGCACGCCATCGGGCAGGGCGCGTGCATCTGGGTGTTCATCTCTGAGATTTTCCCGAACAGCGTCCGGTCGTGGGGGACGGCGCTCGGAAGCTCCACGCACTGGGTCTTCGCGGCATTGGTGGCCGGTCTTTTTCCCTATTTCAATGGAAAACTGGGCGGCGCGGCCATCTTCGGCGTGTTCGCGGCAATGATGGTTTTCCAGCTTTTGTTCGTCTGGAAGATGATGCCGGAGACGAAGGGCGTCTCGCTCGAGGAGCTGGAGAGGAAGCTGGTTCGGTGATTCCGAGGCCCCCTTTACGGGTCAATATTCCTGCGAAATCGGGTGGATCATCAGCTCGTCGACCACCACATGGGGCGGCGCGCCGAGGACGTATGCGACGGCCGAGGCTATGTCGGCCGGTTGCAGGTAGTTCTGCTGGTGCGACGCGCCTTCCGGCCGCCCGTGGAAATAGGTGTCGACCAAACCGGGGTAAATCACGCTGACCTTCACCCCGAACGGCCTGGCTTCTTTGCGGACCGAGGCAAGAAAGGCGTCCTGCGCGTACTTGCTGGCGCAGTAGAGGCTGCCCCCGCTGAACGTCCTCTTCGAGACGTCCGAGGCGATGCCGACGATGTGGCCCGAGCGGGCGGCCTTCATGAAGGGGAGCGCGGCCTTTGTCAATAGGAAGGTGCCTTTCACGTTCGTTTCCATGACCGTCGCCCATTCGCCGAGGGTGATTTCCTCCGCGTTCTTGAAGATGCCCAGCCCTGCGTTGTTGACCACTGAGTCGATGCGGCCGAAGTCCTTCATCACCTGTTCGATGGCGGCTTGCACCTCTTTTTCGTCGGCCACGTCGGTCGGGATGGAGAGCGCCTTGCCGCCCGTCTCGTCGATTTGGAACTCGATTTCCTCGATTTCCTCCCGGTTGCGGGCCAGCAGAATGACGAAGTGGTCTTCTTTGGCCAGCTTGAAGGCAACCGCCTTGCCGATGCCGCGCGACGCGCCGGTGATGATGGAGACTTTCTTTTCCATGATGATTTGTGAAACTGTTTCGGGCGAAAGTAAAACTCAACCCATCGCCTCGGCCAGCATTTGATGGAACTGGTGAACCCCGGTTTCCATCGACGGCGAAAACCTGCCCTTTTCATAAAACCGGCTCCGCGTCCCTATTTGCACGCGCTCGACCACGGCCTCGTCTTCCATCTCTATCCGATGAAGGTCGCCGCCCGCGCCGAGGCCGAGCTTCGATTTGTCAAAGACGAAACTGCGGAAACTGACCCGAGTCAGCCCGATCTCGAGCGGCCGGACGATGTTGAGCGACAGGCCCCACGGGTAGAAGTTGAACATCAGGTTCGGCCAGAGCCAGAAGTAGTAGCCCGAGATTTTTTGCCCAAAATCCGGGTGGCCGGGCGGCAGGTCAAAGCAATGCTCACCGCCTCGACCGATGCCCACCTGCACGTTCGAGCGCGTAAATAGCTCCGCCCGGTAGCTCGACCAATCAAGTTCGGCGGCGAGGGCGGGGTGGACGAAGGGGATGTGGAAGCCCTCGAGATAGTTGTCGCAGTACAAAGCCCAGTGAGCTTTGACCAGATATTCCTGCGAGCGAGACCGGTCAGCGATGAAACCTTCGACGGGCAGGAAGCCGATTTTTTCCTCCATGCCGCCGAAAAGTTCCTCGAAAGGAAAGGCCGGTTCGAGGCTCGCGAAATGGAACTGCCGCCACTTTTTCAGCGGGATTTGGGCCAAGTCGTCGCGTTTCGACGGGAAACCGGCCATGCCCTCCGTCTTCGGCATCGCCCGGAAGCAGCCGTCGAGGCCAAAGCGGCGGCCGTGGTAGTTGCAAACAATCTCGCGGCTGAGCTTACAGGGATGCTCCACCAAAAGGTTGCCGCGGTGGGTGCAGACGTTCGACAGGCAGCGCAGCTCGTCGCCGTCGTCGTGGACGAGAAGCAGCGGCTCCTCGACCATCTTTTCCAGGAACAAAAAGGGGTGCGCCGTGCCGGGCGATTTGAGGTTGTCGCCGGCCTCGACGATTTGCCACGAGCGGGCGAACACCCGCTCTTTTGATTTTTCAAAAAGGAGCGGGTCGTGGTAAAAGCTGCCGGGCAGCGTGTCGGCGGAGGCGATGTCGGGGCCGATTTTCATCCGACGAGCTTGTTTATCTGGGCAAATTGGAGGAGTATGATGGTCTTCCCGTCGCGGATTTCGCCGGTTTCGACCATTCGCAGGGCCTCCTCAAATCCCAGTTCCAAAACCTCGATGTCCTCCTCGTCGTGTTCGAGGCCGCCGCCGTCGCCCGATTTTTGCTCGGCGGAATATTCGGCAACGAAAAAGTGCAGCTTCTCCGTCACCGAGCCGGGCGACATGTACGCCTCGAAAATCTTCCGAACCTCACTGACGCGATAGCCCGTCTCCTCCTCCGTCTCGCGGCGGATGCAGGTTTCGGGTTCGTCGAGGTCGAGCAGTCCGGCGCAGGCCTCGATGAGCATCCCCGAGGAGTTGCCGTTGAGGTAGGTCGGCGCGCGGAACTGGCGCGTCAGCACGACCGTGCGCGACAGCTTATTGTAGAGTAGGATGACGGCGCCGTTGCCCCGGTCGTAGCACTCGCGCTGTTGGGTCTGCCACTGGCCGTTCTTTTTGAGGAAGTCGAAGGTCGCCTTGCGCAGGACGTACCAGTTTTTCGATAGGATTTCGAGGTTGAGGTTGCGGATGCGCGGGTTGTCCATCTTGTTTTCTTGTTGATTTTTTTCAGACGCCCATCCGGCCCCTTTTCACAAGGTATTGCTGCAAAATCGGCTTGAACCCCTCGCGGATGTCCGCCTCCACAAAGTCGATTTTGTACTGGAGGCATTTCAGTTTCAGTGCCTCCTTGTATTTGCCGACCTGCTCGCGGTAGAAGCTTTTCACCTGGTTCGGCTGCAGCCTGACCTGCTCGTTCGTCTCCATGTCGACGAAGACATAGGGCCGGTTCTCGAACTCGAACTCCAGCTCGTGCCGCCGGTCGACGACGTGGAAAAGGATGACCTCGTGCTTGTTGTGCTTCAAGTGTTGAAGCGCGGAAAAGAGGCTTTCGGGGTCTTCCGCCGACTCGAACATGTCGGAAAAGATGACCACGAGCGACCGCCGGTGAACGCTCTCGGCGACCGTGTGCAGGGCTTTCGCCGCGCCGGTTTTTCGCCCAAGCTGTTGGTTTTCAATGAGTTGCGTCAGTTGCGTGAGGAGGCTGCGGTAGTGGATGGTGCTCGACTTCGCGCCCGTGTGCGAGCGCACGTCGTCGTCGAAGATGGTCAGGCCGAACGCGTCGCGCTGCTTTTTGAGCAGGTTCATCAGGCTCGCGGCGGCTTGCGCGGAGAAGGCGAGCTTGTTGGTGTGCTGGAATTTCTTCGGGTCTTTCTCGTCGTATGGAAAGAACATCGTCGAGCTGCCGTCGATGACGATTTGGCAGCGCAGGTTCGTCTCCTCCTCGAATTTCTTGGTGAACAGCTTTTCCGAGCGGGCGAAGACCTTCCAGTCGATGTTGCGCGTCGACTCGCCCGGGTTGTAGAGCCTGTGCTCGGCGAACTCCACCGAGAAGCCGTGGAAAGGCGACTTGTGCAGCCCCACGATGAAGCCCTCGACGACCTGGTTGGCCAGCAGTTCGAGGTTGCCGAGGTTTCTAACCTCCTGATTTTCAAACAGTTGCATGGTTTGATAATGAGATAAAGTGGGCAATTTGGGAATAAGAAACTGGAGCCGGTGCGGCGAAAGTAGACAGCCGCCCCTAAACGAAGCCAGCCGCAAAGAGGTGCAGGCCGCCAAAACCTTTTCCTCGAATCGCCCTGTTTTTACAAAACTTTGGCCCGTCGCCCCACGATTCCTCCATTTTTCAACCTCCTCAATTCCTCATCAAAATGTCCAACCCTCCTCCTCCCCAAGTCGGCCCGATGGCTTTTGGAAAGAGCCTTTTGCTCTTCGCCATGCTTTGCGTGGCTGGCGTGATTCTCTACAAAGTCCTCTGGGCGGGCGGCGAGGGGCTGCTCGCGTCGCCGAAGGCGGTCGATCTGAAATATGTCGACGCCGATTTCAAGTTCAACCTCGACGAGGAGAGCACGCTCCGGATCCTGACCAACCCCGACAAGTACAAAAAGGAGTTCGACGAGCTTGTCTACAACTTCAACGTTTCGATGCTCTACCACGTGGCCAACCGGATGGCCCTGCCCGACAGCGCGCGGCGGCAACTTGAGCCGCTCTACAAAAGGCAGCACGAGTATCTCAAGAGCCTCTACTACGCGGATTTCATCGCGCTAAAAGACACGACAGATTCTCTTTACCAAACTTGGTATCAGGACAACGCGAACAGCGCAGTCCGGCTCTTTCAGGAGGTCGCGGGGAAGTACACCTGCTTTTTCGTCACCCAAATCATCGCGACCGCTTTGAAGACCAGCTCCGGGCGGCTCATGGCAAAGGGGAAAGACGTGGCCTCGCCCTGCGACATCGCCATAAACGAGGCTCTCCGACCGATGGCCGACCGGCTGGCCGTGCGGGCTGCCATCTATGATTTCTCCGCCTCGAAAGGTCTTTTGAAAGAGAAGATAAGCCGCGAGATAGCCGAACTGGCCACCTACGAACAGCTCGACCGGAAGGGCGTGAACCGCCAGCAGCAGTACAAAATCCTGGGTTTTTCAATCTCGGAGACCGACGTCGAGATAACCGCGATTTCCAACATAAAGGCCGGCTTCAAGCTCGACCAGTATTTCGACGTGCGGGCCGACGCGGCCAAAAAGCTCGTCATCGTAACCCTCCCGCAGCCGCGGATAGTCAGCCACGAGGTCTATCCGCAGGTCGACAAAATCGACGTCGGTTGGTTCGCGGGCATCAAGGGCGAGGACATGAACAAGATGTTCGAGTCCCTGCGCAAGGAGTTCCGCCAGCAGGCCATCGACGACGGGATTTTGGAGAACGCCAAAAAGCGGGCGGAGAGCCTGATGACCGATTTCCTCGGCCCGGTCGTCAAGCAGATGGGGAAGGGGTGGAAGATTGCCGTCAGCTATAAAACCGAGGGCGAGGCGGTCGAAGAAATAAAACCCGAGGAGCGCAAGCAGGCTGAACCAGCCGATGCGCCTGCCAAAATCGACCCGAAAAAGAAGAGCGGCAACAGCGGCTTCGTCCCGCCTTTTTGAGCATTTTCAATGGAATCGAACTCGAAAACGAGCTTTTCTGCCTTTTTGGAAAGCCTGCCCGACAGCCCCCGCCTGCGCCTCGCGCCGACCCCGAGCGGCTTTCTCCACATCGGCAACGCGCTCAACTTTTGGCTCAACTGGCGGTGCGCCCGTTCGCGGCTGGGTGGCAAAGTCCTGCTGAGAATCGACGACCTCGACGCGGACAGGAAGCGGCCCGAATATGTCGAGGACATTTTTCGAACACTAGATTGGCTAAAAATCGATTGGGACGAGGGCCCGAGCGGCCCCGATGATTTTGAGAAAAACTGGTCGCAAGCCTGCCGCCGCGATTTGTACGAAGACATGTTGACGCGCCTCCGGCGCGATGATGCGCTGTTCGCCTGCGGCAAGTCTCGGAAAGAGTTGGCTGCCTTTGGCGACAACTATCCCGAGACTTTCCGCAGGCAAAACATCGCACATGACACGCCCGAGGTGGCGTGGCGCGTGAAAACCCCGCCGGGTTTTGCGATGCATGACTTTGTGGTGCGCCGCCGCGACGGGGTTCCCGCCTATCAAATCGCCTCGCTCGCCGACGACGTCCATTTCAACATCACGCATATCGTGCGCGGCGAGGACTTGCGGGCATCATCGGCCGCGCAGGTCTTTTTGGCCGAAAAACTGGGCTTGTCTGGGTTCCTCAACACGAAGATTTGGCACCATCCGCTGCTGCTGGACTGCCTGGGCAACAAGTTGTCCAAATCCGCGGGCGCGAGTGCCTTGCGAGAGATGCAGAAGCGGGAGGTTGAGCAGGTTTTAGGTGAGATTGCGAGGGCGGCGGAGCGGTTTTAGTTGCCTGCAATTTCAACTCCCAAGGCCCCCCTCGCCCCACCTGATGGATAAAGGTGTCGGAACTGGCGTGAAAATTTGGGTTGACAGATTGCACCGACCAAGTCGCCGAACGCGGTGGAATGGAGGCGTTGAAGGTGTTCTTCTGCCTAACTGTTGATGGAAAAGAAAGGCCGAAGCGATACCACGCTTCGGCCTTTACACATCATCAAGGAACCCCACCCGCTCACTTCAGTTTTCCGCACCATTCTTTCAGCCGTCGGATGGCCTCCCGAAGCTCCTCCTCAGAGGCCGCGTAGCTGATGCGAAAACAGTCCGAATCGCCAAAGGCAGCACCGCTCACCAGCCCGACGTGCGCGTTGAGCATGATGAAGTCGCAGAAGTCGTCGGCGGAGTCGATGCAGGTGTCGCCGCATTTTTTGCCGAAGAATGAGCTGATGTCGGGGAAAATGTAAAAGGCGCCCATCGGCCGGTTGACCTTGATGCCCGGGATTTCGGAGAGGAGCGAGAGGACCAGGTCGCGCCGTTTTTTGAAGGCTGTGCGCATCTTGTTCGTCGGGGCCATGCTGGCCGTGAGCGCGGTGACGGCGGCTTTTTGCCCAAACGAGGTCGCGCCCGATGTGAACTGCCCCTGAATTTTTGAGCAGGCATCGGCCACCGCTTTCGGGGCGCCGATGTAGCCGAGCCGCCAGCCGGTCATCGCAAAACCTTTGGCGAAACCGTTGACCGTGACGACGCGCTCATCGATGATTCCGAGCGAGCCGATGGAGATGTGCTTCCCCGTGAAATTGATGTACTCGTAAATCTCGTCGCTCACCACGAGCAGGTTCGGGTGCTGCTTCACGACCTCGGCGTAGGCCCGCAGGTCCTTTTCAGAAAAGACTGTCCCCGTAGGGTTGCACGGCGAGCTGAACAGGACAAACTTAGTCCGAGGCGTGATGGCCGCCGCGAGCTGTTTGGCCGTCGGCTTGAAGTCCTGTTTCACGCCGGCTTTGACCGGAACCGGCACGCCGCCCGCCATTTTGACAATTTCCCAATAGCTCACCCAATACGGAGCAAAAACCACCACCTCGTCGCCCGGGTCGAGGAGGGCGAGGGCGAGGTTGGCGATAGACTGCTTCGCCCCGTTCGAGACGACGATTTGGGCGGGCGAGTAGTTGAGGTTGTTGTCCCTTTTGAACTTGTCCGAGATGGCCTTTGTCAACTCCGGCAGCCCGGCGACGGGCGTGTACTTCGTGAAACCAGCGTCGAGCGCGGCCGAGGCGGCCTTTTTGATGTGTCGCGGCGTGTCGAAATCCGGCTCGCCTAGCGCGAGGGAGATGACGTTCTTCCCCTCGGCTCGCAGCTCGCGGGCCATTCGGGCCATCTTGAGGGTCTCGGATTCGGCCATCGAGCAGGCCAGTTTGGAAAGTTGGATGTCCATTATTTTGACTGTCTATCGGATTCCTTTTGAGTTCATCCAGGCCTGAAACCGCCGCGCGTTTTCCATGTGCGCCGACAAAGTTTCGGCAAAGGCATGGGTCCCGCTCTCGTCCGGCTTGGCGCAGAAATAGAGGTATTTGTGCTTTTCGGCGTCAAGGACCGCGTCGATGCTCGGGATGGAGGCCATCGAAATCGGGCCGGGCGGCAGCCCCGTGTTCATGTAGGTGTTGAACGGCGAGGCAAATTGGGTGTGCGCAATCGTCACCCGTTTGCAGGCGAAGTCGCGCGTGGCGAAGACGACCGTCGGGTCTGCCTGCAGTTTCATCCCGATGCGCAGCCGGTTGAGGTAGGCCCCGGCGATGCGCGGCTTCTCCTCCCGGTTGTTCGTCTCGCGCTCGACGA
>JBGAWE010000028.1:0-28457 GCA_044227705.1 Saprospiraceae bacterium | reverse complement strand
GGCTTTTTTTTGTTGGGAGGAAAACCTCGAAAAAACCGGTTAACGCGCCCGCCGCTGCCCGCATCAACCCCCGTCCAAACGACCAGAACCGATTCATTTTTTTTTAACCAATCTACATTACCAAATGGCAACAATGGCAAAGGCCGCAGCCGAGCACGGCGTCTCGTGCTGCCCCGACATTTCCAGCGACCGCAGCAACTGCAACCGCCTCGAGTTCCACTACCGGCTCCAGCAGCTCGTGACCGTCCAGAACCGGCAGGTGACCGTCGAGGTCGTCGTCAAGGCGGTCATCGAGGCCTGCCGTGGGCCGCTCCGGCTGGGCAACCTCGCCCACACGACCACACTCTTCCCCGGCGAGAAAGTGCGGCTCTTCACCCAGGACCGGCGCAGCCGCTTCTCGTTCGACAGCGAATCGAAGCTCTCCTATCGCCACCAGCAGCAATATGAGGAACAGTTCTTCATGGAGCAGATGTCCGATTTCATGTCGGACGTCTCGTTGAGCGACCGCACCAGCACAAAGTCGTCGAGCCAGGGTTCGGCATCGGCATCCGGCTCGACGAGCGGCTTCCTTGAGACCATCTTCGCGGGCCCGTCGGTCAGCGCGAAGGGCAGCTACAACGCCTCCTCCACCTTCGACTTCCTGCGCGAGCTGAACCAGCACGCCCGCGCCTCGGCCCGCAGCTCGGAGCAGATGACCCACTCGGTCAGCGCCGTGCAGGTGGGCGAGGTGAACCAGCGGACGCACGTCCAGGGCGAATCGGAGGACCACTTCGAGAGCGCCTCGCGGGAGTTCTCCAACCAGAACAAGTTCCACGCGGTCACCTACTTCTTCTACCAGTTGAATCAGGAGTCGACGGTCAAGTTCACCATCGAGTCCGTCAGCCGCCGCGTCATCGACCCGGCGGGCGAGACCCGGATGCTGCGCAATCCCGTGCAGGCCGCCGCGAGCGACCTCACCGTCATCCCCGACGCCGTACTGGCCAGCAGCGAGCGGCGGCTCAAGGTGCAGGAGACCGCCCTCGCCAGCGCGAAACTGGCCTCCGCCAGCCGCGCCGACCGCGCCAACCTCGCGCTGCAGCCGCTGGCGTTCGCCTCGATTGCCGCCCCGGCCCCGCAGCCGATACCGGAGTCCGTCCGCGTGGCTGCCCTGCGCCGCGTCGACGACGACCTCATCAAGGTCGGCATCCTCGACGCGAAGACCCGCGAAGTGAAACAGGAGACGCGCACCGAGCTGTCGTTCGAGCAGACCATCCAAATCCCGACGCCCGGCCTGCTCGTGAAGGGCTGCCTCGACGAGTGCGAGGTCGCAGAGCCGGAGTACAAAAAGTCGGTCGAGCTCGACCTCGAGCGGAAATCGCTCGAAAACGAGCTGCTCAAAAAGCAGATTGAGCTGCTCGCCAACTCGCAGGAATACCGCTGCTGCCCGTGCGAAAAGACCGCCGAGACGGCCTGACATCCTCGGCAGACCAATTGAAAACGGCCCGCCATCCCCACCCGGATGGCGGGTTTTTTTTGTCCAAAAATTCAAAAGGAAACCCGCCCGCCTGCCCGGAAGCTCCGCCCCGGCATCGCCCGAAAAGGCAGCACCTGAAAGTCGCGCCCCCAGAGGTTGTCGATTTTGAGGAAGGCCCGCGCCGTCCCCGCCCGCGACGGTCTTGTGAAAAAGAAGGCGAGGCTGCCGACCGAGTAGTCTTTGAAGCCCGCCGCCCGAAGCCCCTCCGAGAAGCCCGTGAAATTTTGGGAAAATACCGCCTGCAACCGCCCTTTCGACACGACGGCCCGCCCGCCGACAAGCGCGACCGGCTGCCTAATCGGCCCGTCCGGCTGGCTGTTTTCATAAAATTTCAGGCTGCGAAGCTGGTTGAGCCGCCCGTTCCCGTCGAGCGAGAGCCGCCAGCCGCGAGGGAGTCTTTGGTCGAAACCTGCCGAAAACTCCAGCCCGGCCGAGCGCACTTTTTTGAAATTGTGCGGCCGCCAAAAACTGGGGTTTCCCGCCTCGGGCGACCATTGAATCCAGTCGTCGACCCACATCGAGAAGGCGGTCAGGTCGGCGCGCCAGGCGGTTTTCTCTCCAAACTTTTTAGAAAAAGAAGACCCCGCCTCCGCGCTCCAACTTCCCTCGGGCTGCAAATCCGGGTTGCCGCCCGTCGCCCAGAAACGGTCGTTGAAAGTCGGCAGCGCGTAGTTCCGAGAAAGGTGGAGGCGTGGCCGGAAGCCCGAATCGCCGCCCTTTTTTTCAAAACCAACAGAGCCGGTCGGCACGACGCGCCGCCGGTCGGAGAAGGCAGCGCGGCCCGTCAGGCTGACCGTAACTTTTTGAAAATCAACGGTTTGAAAAAGAAACATCGCCCGGTCGACGCGGCGAAACCGGCCGTCGTAGCTGTCCGAGGAAGCCGTCTGCCGGTCGGTGAAAAGGCCGAGGCGCAGCGTCGAACGAGCCGTTGAAAAGACACCTTCCACCTCGCCGAGAAGGGTTTTCGCCCGGCTGAACTCGTCGCCACCCGACCAGTGGAAGAAGATGGACTCGTACATCCACCCGCCCCGCGCCCGCAGCGAGAGCCGCCGGTCGATTTGCCGCAGGATGGAGGCCGTCGCCCGCAGCGAGGTGTCGAGCTGCCGGTCGTCGTGCAGGGCCTCGGTCATCGTCGGCGGGATTTGGCGGTCGCTGACTGTCAGCCAAACGGCCGTCGTGGCGACGGTTTTTTCGTTGAAAACAAACTGGTTGAACTGCTGGAGGTCGGCCTTTTGCTGCCGGGCGTTCACCTGCCGGACGGTCGGTGCGCCGATGCGCGAGGTGTTTTTGAAAGGGAAATCATTCAATGCCGTCGAGAACTGGCCGCGCAGGCCGCCGCCGTTGCCGCGTGTGTTTTTGAAAAAAACACCACCCTCCTCGCGCCACGAGCCGAAGCTGCCGACATCCGAACCGGCGTGCCCCGACCAACCCGTTTTTTGAGGAAAACCGGCCGTCAAACTGACCGTCCCGCCGATGCTGCCCGATCCGGCGAGCGAGCTGGCCCCGCCCGTTTGAACCGAGATCTTGTCGTTCTCAAAAAAGGAGAGGAGCGAGCCGTCGGTAACGCCGTTCATCGCGGACTGGAGCGGGAGGCCGTTCCACACGACCGCCGTCCGGCTGCCGCCCGCGCCTCGGGCGGAGAGCGTGGCGAGGCCGCCGGGGCCGTTCTGCGCGGCCCAGATTCCGAGGCGGCCGTCGGCGAAGGCCTCTGTCAAATTGATGGAGGAAAGGAGCGCGACCGAATCCAACTCGCTGGTTTTCAACCCGTTGTGCCGGGCGGTGAGCCGCTCGGCGCGGATTTCGACGGTCGGTATCGTGTCTTGGCCGGCCCACATTTGGCCGTTGCTGGCGTTCCCGCCAACAACCTGCGCGACGGTTGTTGGCTGGGACGCCAACAACGGCCACAGCAGCCAAGCCGCCCGTGCATTCACCATTGACCGTTCACCATTCACCATTCAAAAAAGGCAGTTTGCCTGCCGCTTGAGCACGTCGATGTTGTAAACCTCGTAGTCCTCGAAACCGGTGTTCCAGCCGATGCGGACGCGGTCGATCTCCAGCTTTTTGAGCGCGGCGACCTGCTCTCGGCCGTCGAGGAGGAACATCCCCGAAAAGACCGTGTAGTTGTCCGTCGGGTGCTCGGCGCCTTCGTCGGAACGGGCGTTTTCGAGCTGGATGGTCGAGCCGTCGATGAACTTGATGGTCAGGTGATTGCCCCGGTTGAGGCCGCCGAAGCTGCGCTTGGCCGACCCTTCGTTTATCCGAACCGACAGGTTGACATACTTCGCGCCGCCCGACGTGCCGACGAGCTGCACGTCGCAGACGATGTGCGGTTTGTTGTTGAGGTGGCTTTTCATGAACGAGTTGGTGAAGGTGAAAAACGGCTCGGCCGCCACCTCCGTCCGCGTCTGGCCGGTGAACTCGTCCCTTTTTGCCTGTGAAAACCGGCATTTCGGCACGGGCGGGTTGAAAAGCGGGTCGTCGGCGCGGCTGTATTTTTTGTAGTCGCTGGCCAGCCGGGTGGCGCGGGGTCGGGCGGGCTTCGCAGCGGGCTTTCCGGTTTCAGGCTTGAGAATCGGCTCGGCCGGTTTTGTCGAAACCGAGTCGACGGGCGTCAGGGCAATCGGCTCGGCCGGTTTTGAAACCATCGGCTCTGCTGGTTTTGAAACCGCCGGTTCTGTCGGTTTGGAAGTCGTCGGCTCGGCCGGTTTCGCGATGCTAGGCGGCGCGGGCCGGTTTCCGCTCACGGCGTTCCCGTCGTCGATGAGCCGCCGGATGTCCGCCTCGTTCGTCGGGATGGCTCGGCGCAGGCCGGCGACAGGCATTTTTTCGAGGCGGCCGGTGTTCTTCGCCACCTTTTGGGCGCGGGCGGCGAGGTTTTCCCAGTCGCGCTCGGCCTGTTTTGACTTGAGGAAATTGTTGGTCGTGAAAAGCATGACCGAGTCCGAGACGGTCTTCCCGGATTTCATCCGCCCCAGCTCGTCGTGCAGCGACTGACGGCGGTAGGTCGCGTATTTCAGCTCGCGCTCAAAGCCGGTCTTGAGGATGTCGGCCTGCTGGTCGAGCCGCGCGGCCCATGCCCGCAGCTGTTCCTCGGAAAGCGAATCGGGGTTGCCGATGCTGTCCAGCCGAGGCCAAAAAACGGCCTCGCGCAGCCAGTCAATCGGTTCGAACTCGGGTGGGGCCGATTCCTGCGCGGCCAGTTTTTGATTGAAAAACAGGAAAAAACCGGCCAAAAGGGCCAAAACGCGGAGGGGCATTGTCGTGCAAGTTTCTGGATGAGCCATTCAATCGGCCCTGCAAAAAAACCACCAAAAACCGGCCTGCCCAAACCGCCTCAACTTTCCACCAGCTCCCGCTCGCCTACCGACGCCTCCACCTCGAGCGCGGCCGGGAAGCGGATGAAGAAGACCGTCCCCTCGCCCACCTCGCTCTCGAACCAGATTTGGCCGCCGTACTTGTCGACGATGTTCTTGCAGATGGCCAGCCCGATTCCCGTCCCCTCGAAGCGGTTCTTGTCGAGGCGGTGGAAGACCTGAAAGACCTTGTCCTCGTACCGCTTGTCGATGCCGATGCCGTTGTCGCGGACCATGAACAAAAGGTTGCCGCTCGCTTCTTTGATGAAGCGGATGGCGACGTGCGGGCTTTCCGGGCTGAACTTGACGGCGTTCGACACGAGGTTTTGGAAGAGCTGCACGACGTGGCTGCGCTGCATAGCCAGCACCGGCCCGTCCTCCGGCAGCTCAACAAGCGCTCCGCGCGAGCGGATGGTCTCGCGCAGGTTGCCGGTCACGTCTCGCAGGGCGCGGACGAGGGGCGTGTTCTCGCCCGTCCGCGCGTCCTCGGCGCAGAGCGTGGAGTATTCGAGAAGGTCGCCGAGCAGCGAGTTCATGCGGTGCGCGCCGTCCTTGACGAAGGTCATGTACTCGACCGCCTCGGGCGGCATCGAGTGGCCGTGCTTCTTTTGGATGAGGCCGATGAACGAGCCGATGGTGCGCAGCGGCTCCTTCAGGTCGTGCGCCGAGGCCCACGCGAACTGTTGCAGCACGAGGTTCGACTCCTGCAGCTTGTTGTTCTGCCGCTCGATTTCCATGTTCTTTTGGGTCAAAACCCGGTTGGAGCGCACCTTCTCGCGGCTCCGCACCCACTGAAAAATGAACGCCAGTGCCAGCAGCGCGATGGCACCGGAGAGCATCATCCGCGACCGCTGCTCGCGCAGTTGGCGCAGCTTCTCCTCGGCCCGAGCCGCATCGAACTTGAACTCCATCTCGGCCATCCGCAGATCCTTTTGGCGGCCGATGAGCGAGTCGCCGATGGCCGTCGCTTTTTTCAGGTGGAAAAACGCGAGGTCGGGCTGCCGCTTCTCGTCGGCGATTTTCGAGAGCGCGAGGTGCGCCTTCTCCTCCGAGTCGCGGAAGCTGTACTGACCGGCCAGCGCGAGGCATTCCTGCCAGTACCGCTGCGCCTCCTCAATGTCGCCTTTCCGCTGGAAATGCTCGCCGAGGTGC
The DNA here is from genome assembly GCA_044227705.1 of Saprospiraceae bacterium. GTDB lineage: Bacteria > Bacteroidota > Bacteroidia > Chitinophagales > Saprospiraceae > JANOQP01. The sequence goes on along the minus strand of JBGAWE010000028.1, from coordinate 22,439 downwards.
GCGTAGAGGTTGACGAGGTCCTCCGGGCGGACGGCCTCCTTGAGCGCGAGGCTCTTGTTGAAAAAGTCGAGCGCCGTCGAGTCGTCGCCTTTTTTGGTGAATACGTCGCCGATGTTGAGGTAGGCACGGCCCATCATCGGCTGGTCGCCGAGCGACTGATAGGCAGCGAGCGAGATCCTGAACTTCTGCTCCGCCTCGTTGAGGCTGCCGATCTCGGCGAGGATCTCCCCGTAGTCGTTGAGGACGTGGGCGCGGCGGATGGTGTCGGGCCGAGAAAGGGCAAGTTGCCAGGCGTCCTCGATTTTTTTCAACGCCAGCACGCGGTTGCCCGCCCGCAGGAGGGTCTTGGCAATGTTCTGCGTCGAGACGATGACGCCCTCCGCGCTGTGCCGCTCCTCGGCGACGGTGATGCTTTTTTGGTAATACTCGATGGCCTTTTCCCATTCGCCCGTCGTCTCGTAGAGGAAACCGATGCCGTGATAGCTGTCCTCGACAAGTTCCTTGTTCCCGATTTTTTGGGCGAGGGCGAGGGCTTTTTCGTGCCACTCCTTGCAGCGGCCGTAGTTACCCGCCTTCCGGTTGACGATGGCCAGCTCCGTGTAGATCGAGGTGAGGAACTTGTCGCGGTTCGCCCCGCAACTGTCAGCGAAAAAGCAGGCCTTCTCGTACTCCGGCAGCGCGTTGACGGGCCGGTTGTGCAGCTCGTAGTAGATGCCGCGCTCGTGGTAGGCGTAAAAAAGGCCGGTAAAGTCGCGCACGGCGGCTGCTTTGCCGACGGCCACCTCGTTGATGGCAAGGGCGCGGTCGAGGTGCTTCATCGACTGGAGCGAGGCCTTCCCCAGAATCGAGTACACGTCGAGCCGGGCGAGGCTGTCCGGCGGCTGCACCGGCCCCGCCGCCAACACGACGGGCAGACATAGCAGGGCGAGAAAGAGGTTTTTCCGATTGTCTTTCATCACAGCAAAACAATTTCAGGGGCAGTTGCAAAAAAAGGCCCGGACTCGCCCTCCTCGAAAAGAGTGCGGCGAGGCCGGGCCGTCTTCTTGGGGAGGCCGTCCGGGGGCCTCGTGGGCAAGTCGCCCGGTCCAATCACTGCTGGTTGTTGTTGCCCAGCGCGGTCTGGTTGCCGTTGGGGCGCGGGCCGGGGTTCGGCAGGCCGAGGGGCGGCCGCTTGTCGTCGCCGCCTTTGAGTCGGGCCGCCTGGAGGGTGGAAAGGGTTTCTTTGGAAGAGAACTTGTCGAGAAGGCTGACTTTATTCATCGTGGAAATGTTCATGTGAAGTTGAAGGTTGAAAAGGCCGGTGTGGGGTTTTGACCGACTATGACAGCAGGTTTTGGATGATGCCGTTGGGCGTCGGAATCGGGGTCGGAACAGGAAGCGAGATGGGCGGGCGCTTGTCGTCGCCGCCTTTGACCCGAGCGGCCTGCGCGGTGGGAAGGGTTTCCTTCTGGGAGAACTTGTCGAAAAGGCTGACCTTTTTCATATTGGTAAAGCGTGTTGAAAGTGAAGAGGAATAAATCGCGTGCCTGCTTTCGTTGTCCTGTTTGTCACAACAAAGGTGCCTGCGTGTTACCCGCAGGGCAATCGGCCGGACGGCCTTGACGTGACGGCCAAGTTTTTTGAAACAAGACTTTTTTAAAAAGGAAACAGCAGCCAACTCGCTGACAATCAACGGTTTTGACGAAACCGCACAATTGAAATCTGCTCAAAAACTCCGCAGCCGCCGGGCTGCTCGAACCCGGTTTTTTGAAAAAAAGCAGCCCGTCCGCCGACCGTCGGCTCTTTGTCGAAAAAAAGCCGCGCCCGTCGCCCGCCTACTCAATTTTCGCCGCCAATCGAGGACCCCAGTTTTTGTCTTTCAACTTTTGCCTTCTCAAATGGACAACTTCCACTCCCTCATCCGCATCCTCCACGTCGCCGCCGGGGTCGGCACGCTCGTCGTCGGCCCGGTCGCCATCTGGTTCAACTTCCGGCGGCCGCGCCAGCACCGCCTCTTCGGGCAGGTCTTCCAATGGAGCATGGCGTGGGTTTGCCTTTCAGCCCTCTTCGGGTTTGCCATGCGGCCGGAGAAGCCGTTTTTCCAGTTCCTCGCGGGAATCGCATTGTTCACCATCCTCGGTGTGGCGAAGGCCGTCCGCTCGATGCGTTTTCGGATGCGCCGCGCCCAGCCCGGCCCCGCTGACACCTTTATTATATGGTCGGCCTTTCTGACCGGACTGGCGATGGTCGGCACCGGTGTTTTCTATTTCACGAAAGAAGGCGGGCTGACGCTCGGCATCCTGTTCACCGCCTTCGGCCTCGGCACCGCGCTGCTCGGCCGCGACTACCGGCGCGTCATCTCGAAAGGCCCGAACGCCGACCCGCGCCTATGGTACCGCAAACACGTCTCTGGCATGATGGGCGCTTTCATCGCCTCGAACACCGCCTTTCTGGTCAACACGACGAGCGAATGGCTGCACCCGCTCTTGCAGTTCCTGTTGCCGACCGTGCTGCTCGTGCCGGTGATCATGTATTTCACGAAAAAACTGGGCCTGCGGCCGCAGGACCTGAAGGGCCTGTAGAGACGCGACGCATCGCGCCTCCATATCACAGCCCGGCCAGTGCCAGCCGCGCCGCGCGGACGACCTCCTCATCCGTCTCCAGCCAACCGCTTTCCAATCCGGGCAGCTCGGCAACAACGTTTCCGACCATCCTCGTCGCCGAAAAATGGAACGACCGCGCCCCCGTCGCCACCGCCAGCTCGCGGATGTTCGACGGCCGGATGCCGCTGCCGGGCATAACCTCGATTTGTCCGGCTGATTGTTTTAAAAGATTGAAAATCAATGACTTGCCCTCCATCGCCGTCGCCGCGCCGCCGCTCGTGAGGACGCGGGAAAAGCCTATTTCAATCAAAACCTCGAGCGCGGCCGACGGGTCTTTCACAAAATCAAAGGCGCGGTGACAGACGATTCCCATCCCGGCGGCGGCGGCGAAAAGTTCTCTCAAAACAACTTCGTCGAGCCGTCCGTCGCCCGTCATCGCGCCGACGACCACGCCCGCGCAGCCTGCTTTTTTGCAAAAAAGGACGTCGGCGACCATCTGCCTGACCTCCTCTTTTGAATAGACGAACCCGCCCTCGCGCGGCCGGACGAGCGCAAAAACCGGGATGCCCAGTCGCCCGACGACCTCCTCGATAAGCCCAGGCCCAGGCGTCAGGCCGCCCAGCGGCAAGGCCGAGCAAAGCTCGATGCGGTCGGCCCCGCCCCGTTCGGCGGCGAGGGCGGAGGCGAGGTTGGCGGCACAGACTTCGAGTTTCATTTTATTGAAGCGGGTTTAAAATTCGGCCATCGCCGCGACCAAAAAGACCGTCTCGTGGTCGGCCACGCCCGATTTCCTTTCGGGAAAGATGGGACGCCGGGCCTTGAAGACGCGCACCTCGGGCGCGACGGCGAATTTCCAAAACTTGAACTTAAGGCACACCGCCCCGCCCACCACCCGGTCGGCCTTCTCGCCGAAGGCAAAGCCGTCGGGGTCGCCGAAGAACTCGGCCCGCGCCCCGAGGTCGAGCCAACGGCGAAGGCCGCAGCGGCCGAAAACGGTCGCGCCCGCCCAAGTAGAGTTGATGCCGTCAAAGCGGTTGTCGGAAGCGGCGTGGACGAGGGCGCCGAGGTCGAGTTTCTCTGAAATATGGAAGGTTGCGTAGCAGTCGGCCATCGAGTAGCGGGTCGAGTCGCCGTCGTTGCCCGAAATCAGGTCGAAGGTGAGGGAGGCCGAGCCCGTCTCGCGGTTGAGCGAGAGGAGGGCGTGCGGCCGGAAGTGCGGCTCCCACTTCCGACCCGAGTCGCCGAGGAGGCCGAGCTTGGTCGTCCAGTTACCGTTCAGCCCGATGTCGGCCATCGCGCCCGAGTAGCCCGAAGGGATGACGTTGTAGACGAGCGAATTGGTGTAGGTGAAGTTCGCGAAGGGCACCGACAGCTCGCTGTTGAACGTCGTGGTGAGGTTGCCGACCGAGAGGGCGAGGCGGTCTGTGAACCTGTATTTCACGAAAAGCTGGTTGACGAGTCGCCCGGCCCGGCCGTCGTAGGGGTAAAAAAAGTCGGCGCGCGGGCCGTAGATGAGGTCGGCCGTCAGCTCGGCGCGGCGGCGGGTGGCGGTCAGGATGGCGTTGGCCCAGCCGAGGGTCGGGCGGGCGTGGCGCAGGCCGGGCGAAGTGAGCGAGGTGGCCCTGTTGAGGTCGAAGGCAAAAGCCGCGTCGATGTTGGCGGTGGCGGAGAAGGCCCAGTTCTTTTTGGCCACCGCGGAGTCTTCCGGCACGCTCTGCGAACGGGCGGCCGAGGCCCAGAGCAGGAGCACGGAAAGCAGGAAGAGGTGGCTTTTCATAAAAAAGGACGGGGGCTTCACCCCAAATCAGAGGAAAGCGCTCTGGCCCTTGAGTGCCAGCGCGTGCAGCACGAAGAAGACGTTGAGCACGGCGTAGCCCGCCAAGATGAGCCAGGCCGCGCGCTTTTCGAGCCGCGCCGACCGCTCGGGCTGGCCCATGTGCTCGAGCCGCGAAAGGTAGACGGTGGCGAAGACGATGAGCAGGATGGCCGCGAAGGTGGTCATGTGGATGAGGTCTATCATCGTCGTCTGCGTCGTCGTCGGGACGATGTTCTCCACGATGTACTTGTTGCCCACCGCCGCGAACAGGCCGCCGACGGCCAGCCCAATGCGCGTGTCGAGCTGCGGCGGCTGTATCCAGAACACGAGGATGGAGATGAGAAACGCCACATATACGCCAGTCACCAGCTTCCAGAACTGTGTCCAGCAGTGCTTGCGCGTCAGCCCGATGCTGGCCTTGAAGACCGGGTAGGCGCTCGACCCGACCAGCTCGGGGTCGCCGTAGGTGGTGTTGTAGGTGGTCGCCCCGGCCTCGGAGGTGAAGCCGTCGATGTCCCACTCGTCGAGCGAGAGCGCCGCGTTTACGCGGGAGTTTGCCGTGTCGGCGAGGTAGACGAGCGCGGAGGTGTCGGCCAGCGCATCCTCAATGGAGAGCATCAGCCGCTGACGGTCGAAAGGGAAGTTGCGCACGTCCCAATCGTAGATGACAGCGGTCGTACACTTCTGCTGCGACCAGTTGAGGCCGCCTTTTTTCTCGCGCGAGCCGTTGGAGAAGGCACTCTTTTTCGAGTTCGTCACCTCCTGCCGGTTGTCGAAGTCGAGCGAGTCGTTGCGGAACAAGGCCCACGTCCAAAACTCGGCTACATAGCTGCCGTCGGCGATGTTGAAGTCATAGAGGTTGGTGACGAAGACGCCGATCTTGGCCGTGTCCTTCTGCCCGAAAAGCGGGGTGCCGCAAAGGCAGAGGGCGAGCAGGAGGAGGCGGGATTTGTTGGGCATCGGATAGTGCAGTTTTGGGGGCGAAGCTACCCCTCGGTCCGTTTTTGCCCGAAAAGCTTTTGTTTTATGAGAAAAGCAGGTCTCGTTCAACCTTTTTTCAACAGCTCGGGAAGCTGCCGGAGGGCCGCCAGCTCGCGCTGCTTGACACGGATCTCCTCCGCCGGGATGCCGAAATAGGCCCGCCCGCCTTCCAGGTTTTTGGAAACACCGGACTTCGCCGAGATGACCGCCCCGTCGCCGATGGTCAAGTTTTGGGCGATGCCGACCTGCCCGAAAATCACCACGCCGTCGCCGACGACCGTGTTGCCCGCGATGCCGACCTGCGCGGCGAGGAGGCAGTTTCGTCCGATTTTGACCTCGTGGCCGAGGTGGCACTGCGCATCGATTTTCGTCCCCTCGCCGATGACGGTATCGCCCGTCACGCCCCGCGCGACCGTGCACCCTGGGCCGATGTCCACGCGGTCGGCGATGAGGGCGCGGCCGCCGCAGGCCCATTTTTGAAAGCTGCCTTCGGGTGTTTTTTTGAAATAAAAAGCCTCTGCGCCGATGGTCGAGTTCGGGCCGATGCGGCAGTCGTCGCCAATCGTCGTGTGTTCTCCGATGAAAGAATTGGCCCCGACGACCGTGTTTTTCCCGATTCTGACAAAATCCGCGACGACCGCGCCCGGCTCGATGATGGCCGACGGGTCGATTTCCACCCCTCGGCCGAGTGGCCCGGCCAGCCTCGTCCCCGGCCGGAAGCGGCGGACCAATCCATCAAAAGCGGCAAACGGGTCGGCGCAGACGAGGACGCACTTGCCCGGCGGCGGCTCGACATTTTCGTTCAAGATGACGACGGTCGCGGCCGAGCGGAGGCTCTTTTCAAAATACTTCGGGTGGTCGCTGAAGGTCACGTCGCCCGGCTCGACCTGGTGGATTTCATTGATGCCTGTCGCCTCGATGGTCGCGTCGCCGAGGAGGGTCGCGCCGAGCTGTTCGGAAAGCGTCGAGACGGGGATGGGATGCGGGAATTTCATGCGGCCAAATTAGGGGGATTGGAGGCTGGGGATTCGCGATTTGGCCGCACTAACCCTTTCGGCAGATCCACTCGAAAAGCCGCTCGGCGTCGGCCTTTTTGAAAAGCTCGGCACCGGGGTTCATCGTCGCCGCCGAGCCGCAAGCGACGCCCCAGCGGGCCATTTTGGAGAAATCCAGCCCCGCCTCGACGGCCCAGACCATGCCCGCGACCATCGAGTCGCCCGCGCCGACGGTCGACAGTTTTTTGACCGGCGGCGCCGAGATAAGCTCGTGCGCGTCGCGGGTGACGAGCATCGCGCCCGCCGGGCCGAGCGAGACGACGACCACTTGGCACTTGCCCGAGTGGATGATGGCGCGGGCCGCGTCGTCGACGTCGTCCAGCTCCAGTTTTTCCACGCCGGCGAGGGCGCAGAGTTCGGGGAGGTTGGGTTTCAGGAGGAAAACGCCCTCGTCGGCCGCCCGTCGCAGGGCTTCGCCCGACGTGTCGAGGATGAAACGCGAGCCGAGCCGGTTGGCCAGCCGGGCGATTTTTTCATAAAAACCATCGCCCAACCCGGGCGGCAGGCTGCCCGAGGCGACGAGGATGTCGGGCCGCGCCGCCTTTATCTTTTTCAAAAAAAGCTCGCCTTCCTCGTGCGTCAGCGGTTCGCCGACGGGGTTGAACCGGTACTGGCTGTTCGTCGAAAGGTCGGTGACGAGGAAGCTCTCGCGGGTCGCCGCCCGCGTCTCGACGAGGTCGAAATCCAGTTTCTTTTCACCCAAAAGCTGGCGGAGAAGCTCCCCGTTCGCCCCGCCCGCAGAGGTCAGGACGAGCGACCGGCCGCCCAATTCGGCGATGCCGCGCGAGACGTTGATGCCGCCGCCGCCTGGCGCGAGGGCGGGCGCAGGGCAGCGCATCTTTTGCTCGGCAACGAGCCGCTCGACGGTTGTGGCCTTGTCGACGACGGGGTTGAGGGTGAGCGTCAATGTCATTTTTCCAGTGATAAATGGCGAATGGCCAATTGTGGTGCCGAAGGTGCTCCGATCCACAATTGACGAAAAAGCAATCGCCATTAAAAAGAAAAACCCCAATTCCGGACGAGCCGGAATCGGGGAAAATCAAACATACTATGAGAAACTGAATCTATGGCAAAGGAAAGGAGGAGGCTCCGTTCCTGTCCGTGTCTCTGCGATTTAGTTTTCAACAGCCTCGGCGACCGCGTCGGTGGTCTGCTCGGCAGCCACGACGGGGGCCTGCTCAGCGCCTTGTTCGACGATGTTCTGCTCGACAACCGACTCGGCGGCGGCAAGGTTGGCAGCAACAGTCTCGGCGACCGTTTCGCCCGGCTTGACGGGGTTGAGATAGTCAGAGGCGCGATAGGCCTTTTCCTTGATGCGGGCCTTCTTGCCGACGAGCTCGCGGAGGTAGAAGAGCTTGGCGCGGCGCACCTTGCCCTTTTTGACAAGCTGCACGCCGTCGATGTTGGGGTTGCCGAATTGGAAGACGCGCTCGACGCCCACGCCGTGCGACATCTTGCGGACGGTGAACGTGCGCTGGGCACCGTGCCCCTTGATGTTGATGACGTCGCCTTTGAAGGCCTGCACCCGCGTCTTGTCGCCCTCGACGATTTTGTAGTTGACGATGATGTTGTCGCCCGGCGTGAAACGGGGGAAGTAGCTCTTGGCCGTGACCTGCTCGTTGACGAATTGCAACTTGTTCATTTCTGGACTTTTAAAGTTTCGGAGCGCAAAAGTAGACGGCCAGGCCGCTTTTCAACCCCGTCGGGCAAATTTTTGGCCGCGCCGAAGTTTAAAAAGTCCGCCCACCGGAGCTTTTCCGCAGCCTGCCCGCCCGGCAAACCCGCAAATTATCCACAGACCCTCGATTTGCCCCTTGCGAAAAACCGGCTTAACTACATTTGCCTCACCGCCCGCCCGACGCCTCCCGCCATTTGCTCAATCCCTTTCTTGTTTTTTCATGGAGAAAACCCGCAACGCAGCCTGCTGGCTCGCCTGTTGCCTGCCCATCTTTTTGTCGGCCAGCAACTTGCTTTTTGAAAACTATCCGACCATTTGCGTCGATTCCTGCACGGTGGTCGGCCCTGCGGAGGTCAAAATCTGCCTCCCCGAGGGGCCGAACGCGGCGGTCTTCGTCGATTTCTCGAACCTCGTCCTCGCTGGCGACGCGACGGGGTTTTGGGAGGACGTCGACAGCTCGGGCGCGGCCGGGCAGTTTCCTTTTCTCGATTTTACCCACGTCCTGCCCGGCAGCTATGCCTTTTCATACACCGTCCGCCCGACGGCAGCCTGCCCGGACAGCCTCTTTTTCGTTGAAATAAAGGTCGTCGACTGCCAGTGCCCCGCGCTTTCGGGGAACAAGCTGGCCCCCATTTGTCGCGCAGATGCCCGCATCCCCCTCGTTGATTTTTCCAAAAATGAACCTGGCGTTTGGTCAATCGCCGCCGCCCCGCCCGCTTCGACGGCCTTCATTTCCGGCGGTGCGTTCGACGCGACGGCCTCGATTGCCGGCCGGTACTTGCTGGCTTTTCAATTCAACTCCGTCCCGTTCCCAAACTGCCCGGTGGCCGATTCGATGGAGCTGACCGTCGCGCAGCCGGTTTTTGAAAAAATGAGGGTAGCCGCGCCGAATTGCCTCGGCGAAAAGAACGGCTCCATCAGCCTTGATTCAATTTCGGGCGGCATCGAGCCGCTGATGTTTTCCATTGAAAATCAACCTTTTAGCTCCAGTTCCAATTTTGAAAACCTCCCAGCCGGAACCTTCCAATTGACAACCGAGGATGCCGCCGGTTGCCAGGCCGACACCCTTTTGACCCTTGCCGAGCCGCCCGCGCTGACCCTCTCGGCGGGCATGGACACGGCCGGTTTGGTGGGCGACAGCCTCCGGTTTTTGCCATCGGCAAACTTTGCGGTCGACAGTTTTTGGTGGTCGGGGCCGGGCATCGGGCGCGGGGTTTGGGAGCCGAAGGTGGAAATCGTCGCCACCTCCCTTTTCAAACTGACCGCCCTCGACGGGCACGGCTGCCGGGCCGAGTCGAGCTTTCAAGTGAAGGCACGGCGCGGCATCCCGGTCTATTTTCCGAACGCCTTCCGGCCGGGCGGCGGCGGGGCGGACGGCGTTTTCAAGCCCTTCGCCCGAGGTGGTATTAACCTTAAAATCCGCAAGATGGCCATCCGCTCGCGGTGGGGCGAGGTTGTTTTTTCAGCCCAAAACCTCCAAGTCAGCGACGCGGCGGCTGGCTGGGACGGCACTTTCAGAGGGAAAACCTGCGCGGCGGGGGTCTATGTCTGGTCGGCTGAAATTGAATTGGCCGATGGCTCAATTGAGGTTCGGGAAGGCGACGTGACGCTCGTCGGGCGGTGAGGCGAGTGGCGGTTTTGGATACCTTCGCCGCCCGCCATCTCTCAAAACACACATGAGCTTTCTCGACGAACTGAACCCCATCCAGCGCGCCGCCTGCGAGCAGGTCAACGGCCCCGTCCTCATTATCGCCGGGCCAGGGTCGGGCAAGACGCGCGTCCTCACCTATCGGATTGCTCACCTCATCCAATCCGGCGTCGCGCCGTGGGAAATCCTCGCGCTGACTTTCACCAACAAGTCGGCCCGCGAGATGAAGGAGCGCATCGAAAAAGTCGTTGGGGCGAAGGCCAACCAGATTTGGGCGGGCACGTTTCACTCCGTTTTCGCCCGGATTCTGCGGTCGGAGGCGGACAAGATCGGCTTCCCAAAATCATTCACCATCTATGACACCGACGACTCGCAGAGCCTGATTTCCGCCATCATCAAGGAGATGCACCTCGACAAGCAGGTCTACCCGCCGAACGCCATCCGCTCCCGGATTTCATCGGCGAAGAGCAATCTGAAATCGCCGAAAGGCTATCGGGCGGACGAGGAGATGATGGAGCAAGACCGCCTCGCCCGCCGCCCGCAGACCATCGAGATTTACGAAAAATACATGGCCCGCTGCAAGGCCGCCGGGGCGATGGACTTCGACGACCTGCTTTTCCAGCTCTACGCGCTGTTCCGTTTGAACCCCGACGGGGTGAAGGAGAAGTACCAGCAGAAGTTCAAGCACCTGTTGGTCGACGAGTTTCAGGACACCAATTTCCTGCAATACGCCATCATCCGGCAGCTTGCCGAGTGGCCCGGCAGCCCGCGGAACGTCTGCGTCGTGGGCGACGACGCGCAGAGCATCTACGCCTTCCGGGGGGCGACGATCGACAACATCATCGACTTTGAAAAGCAGTTTTCCGGGCTGAAAACTTTCAAGCTGGAACAGAACTACCGCTCCACGCAGCACATCGTCGCGGCGGCCAACGACGTCATCTCGCACAACCGGCGGCAGCTGAAAAAGACCATCTGGACCAACAAGCCCGACGACTCGAAAATCAAACTTTTGAAGACCGTCAGCGACGACGAGGAGGGCCGCCGCGTCGTCGACTTCATTTTGGAGCAGAAAAACCGGCACCACCTGCACAACTCCGACATCGCCATCCTCTACCGGACGAACGCGCAGAGCCGCGTCTTCGAGGAAAAGCTGCGCGGCTACAACGTGCCGTACCGCGTCTTCGGCGGCCAGAGTTTTTACCAAAGGAAGGAGATAAAGGACTTTATCGCCTACCTCCGCCTCGTCGTCAACAACAGCGACGAGGAGGCCCTCAAGCGAACCATCAACAACCCCGTGCGCGGCATCGGCGACTCGACCGTCGACAAAATCACTGCCATCGCCGCCCAGTCCGGCCGGCCGCTCTGGGAATGCCTGCTCGAGGCCGACATCTCGATGCGCACGAAGCAGGCCATCCAGTCTTTCAAAGAAATGATCGAGGGCTTCACGGCTCGGGTGGCGACGGAGAAGGCCTATCAGCTCGCCCTCGAAATCGCCCGCAAATCGGGGCTTTACGACAGCCTCAAAAGCGACCACTCCATCGAGGGGACGAGCCGTTTCGAGAACCTGATCGCCGTCCTCGACGGCATCTCGAACTTCACCGACAGCGACGAGGAGACGAACGCGACGGAGGTCGCCGGGGGCGAAAAGACCCTCGCCGCCTATCTCCAAACCATCATGCTGCTGACCGACGCCGACAACGAGAACGCCGTGCCCGACCACGTCACCCTCATGTCGGTCCACTCGGCGAAGGGGCTGGAGTTCCGCTCGGTCTTCGTTACGGGGATGGAAGAGAGCCTCTTCCCGAGCTTCATGTCGATGGACGTGCCGGGCGCCATCGAGGAGGAAAGGCGGCTTTTCTACGTCGCCATCACGCGGGCGAAGCAGTTTTTGACCATCAGCTACGCGAACAGCCGCCTGCGGCACGGTCAGGTCAGGTCGAACTCGCCGAGCCGCTTTTTGGATGAAATCTCGCCCGACCATTTTGAAATCCCGCGCACGGCGGCGGGCGGTCTGAACGCCCTCGGACCGCGCTCGACCGAAGCCGCCGCGCCCCGCGCCTCCATCTCGGGCAACTTCTCGCAGGGGCCGAGGCGGACGGCGCAGCCCTTTGTCCCGAAAATCGACCCTGCGGACTTCCGGCCGAGCGACCCGTCGGAAATCGAGGCGGGGCTGCGGGTGGTTCACCTCAAATTTGGAGAAGGAAAAGTCGTCGCCATTGACGGCGCGAAGGACAACCGCGTGGCCACCATCCGTTTCGAGGGCGACGTGGAGGGCGAGCGGAAAATCATGCTCAAATTTGCCAAAATCATGATTGTCTGACCGATGGAAAACCTGACGGAAGCCCGCGACATCATCACTCACAATTTCGAGATTGAGACGAAAAGGCCCCCCGAGTCGGAGGCAGAGCTGCTCGAAATCCTCTCGCAACAAATCGAGTGGATGCTCAACGAGCGGACGGAGTTCCTTTTCAGCCTCCTCTACCGGCACGACGTCGAGGAGAAAAAAATCGTGGCCGCGCTCGACCCCTCGGCCCCGGAGCCGCCGCACATCGGGCTGGCGCGACTGGTTTTGGAAAGGCAGAAAGAAAGGATTGAGACGAAGAGGCGGTTCCATTCGCCGGACTCGGACGCGCTGGCAGAGTTCAACTGGTGAGGAGTTGGTCGAAAAATGGCCGTCGAAGCTTTCGAGGACGAACATTGTTTAGGTTTGTCCGCACAAAAGCCAAATTCTTGAAAAGCGTCGCGCCTCTCCTCCTTGCACTTCTGCTGCCGTCGCTGGCCGCCGCACAGGTCGAGGCGCTCGGCATCCGCTTCCAGACCTTCTCCTCGCGGCAGGGGCTAGCCAACAACCAGGTTGTTTCCATCGCACAAGACAGCCACGGCTTCCTCTGGGCAGGCACGCAGGACGGGGTTAGCCGCTTCGACGGCCTGCGTTTCGACAATTTCCGCCTTTCGATAAAGGACTCGGCCGAGGTGCCCAACCGCAACTGGGTCTCGAAGGTCAAGCTCGTCGGTCGCGACATCTGGGCCTCGAACGAGCTGCACGAGCTTTTCCGCTTCGACGAGGGCCTCGGCCGATTCGTCTTTTCCGGCATGAAAAGCCCGGCCGTCTACCTTTCCATTAAGCGGGGCGGCAACAAGACCGATTTCCACGTCGACGCCGCCAGCGGCACGGTCTGGCTCATCGACGGGAAGAACCTGCTCGAGTTCCGGCCGGGGGCCGCCGCGCCCGTCGTCTACCCCGCATTCGAGGGCACGCGCAACGTCGGCGGCATCCTACCCGGTCCCGACGGGCGGCTCTGGCTGGCCGCGCAAGGCGGCGAGCTTTGCTTCGACCCGAAGACCGGCCAGACGCGCGACCTCTCCGGCGGCCGCCGTGCGAACAGCCACCTCATCGCGCCGCCCTTCCTCTGGTTCTGCAACCGGTGGGACACGCTTTTCCGCATCGACCTGCGCTCGGGCGCGCTGGCGGCGCTCCCCGTCTCGCCCCGCGATGCGGTTGAAAAAGAGGCGATGTCGGTCGAAAAGGTCTATCGCATGGGCAGCTTCCCCGGCCTGACGGGCGACTCCATCTTCTGGCTGGCCCTCGAAACCGGCGGCATCGAGCTGGTCAACTGGCACTCGGGCCGCACGGTGGCCAGTTTTTTTGAAAAAAACGCCGCCTCCATCGGCCTGACGAACGAACTGGTGCTCTCCCTTTTCAACGACCGCGACTCCACCCTTTGGCTCGGCGGCGAGGGCGGCCTGATGAAAATCGACCCGAGCGAGCAGGCCTTCTTTTTGACAAACCTCCCCTTTTTCAGAGAGCACGGCTACGGCCGCGTCCGGGCAGTCATGTCGAACCCCGAGCGACTGGGGCGCAAATGGCTGCTGGGCAACACGGGCGGCCTGTTCGACCTCGACGCGGCAACGCTCACCTTCAAAAAGCCCCAGTTCAGCCCCGACGACAACGCCAACCGGATGCGCGAAATGGCCCCTGCCCCCGATGGCAGCCTGCTCGTGACGAGCAGGGACGGCCTGTGGCGCGTCGCCCCCGACGGGACGGGCCGCGTCTTCAAGCCGGGCTTTGCGGGCGGGTCGATGGTCGGCAACGCCGTCGCCGCCGGGCCGGACTCGGCATGGGTCGCCAACGACACGGAACTGGGTCTGCTCCTGCTGCGTGAGGGCCGGTTCTTGCCACTGAAAGACTCTCTGCCTCGCATTTTCACCCTTCAAAAAGGCCAGGCCGGCTCGGTGATTGCCTGCACGATGGGCGGGCTTTTCCGCGTCGGGCAGGGCAACTTCCGGGCCGGTTGCGGCTGCTTTGAGGGGGCCGAGCGCATCGCCCTGCCACCCGGCGAAAAATTCACCGATGCCGCCCTCGACGATGGGCCGCTCCTCTGGGCCATGCTCAACAACGGTCTCGGTCGGCTCGAAAAAAACACCGGCCGCTGGACGGTTTTCGGCGAAAAAGAGGGGCTGACCAACCTCCGCGTCCGCACCGTCCTCAAGGACCGGCTCGGCCACCTGTGGCTCAACTCCGACAACGGCCTGTTCACCTTCTTCCCCGAGGAGGGCCGATTCAAGCGGTTCGACGAGCGCGACGGGCTGCCGCAGAACCTCATCGGGGGCCTGTTGAGCGACGACGGCGACGAGTTCCATGCCTGTTTCATGAACGCCTACTCGACGTGGCGGCCGTCGGCAAGGCTGCGAAAAGTGGCCGCGACGCCCATTTTCACCAGCTTCCGCGCCCTCGGCCGCACGGTCTGCCTCGACGCGGACAGCCTCGGCTCGGCCACCTTCTCGGTGAGGCACTCGGAGAACATCCTTTATTTCAACTTCACCTGCCTCGATTTCTACCAGTCCGACCGCATCACGTTCGAGCACCAGCTCGACGGTTTCGACGAGCGGCCCGTCGTCGACGGCGCCGCGCGCTCGGCCACATACACCAACCTCGACCCCGGCAGCTACACGCTGAAAGTCTGGGCCATCAACGCCGACGGCTACCGCTCAGCCGAGCCTGCCGTGCTTCGCTTCCAGGTGCTGCCGCCGTATTACAGGACGTGGTGGTTCGTCGGCCTCTGCCTCGCGGCGGCGGGCTGGGTCGTCCGCGCCCTTTTCCAGATGCGGCTTCGCCAAAGGCTCGAAAAAGAGGCCATCCGCTACCGAATCGCCCGCGATCTGCACGACGAGGTGGGGTCGACGCTCTCGTCCATCTCGATTTTGAGCGGCTCGGCGAGCGGCGACGGCGCGGAAAAGAACCGCCTTGACGGCATCGGCCAACAGGCCCGCGAGGCGCTCGACTCGATGTCGGACATCGTCTGGGCCATCAGCCCGGAGAACGACTCGTTCGACAGCGTGGTGGCCCGGATGGCCGCCTTCGCCGCGCCGCTGCTCGAAGGCGCGGGCATCGAACTGCGCTTCAAGGCCAGCGAGGGCCTCTCGACCATCCGGACGACGATGGGGCAGCGGCGCGACCTCTATCTTTTTTTCAAAGAAGTGGTGACGAACGCGGCGCGGCACAGCGGGGCGAGCGCGGTCTCCGTCCTTTTGAAAAAAGAGGGCGGCCAGCTCCTTCTCGAAATCCGCGACGACGGGCGGGGCTTCGACCTTTTCGAAACAGAGGGGAAAAAACAGCTCGGCGGCAACGGTCTGCGCAACCTCCGCAGCCGGGCGGAGGCGCTCGGCGGCAAGTTTTTCGTCGAGACAAGGCCCGGCGAGGGCTGCCGGACGGAGCTACGCCTGCCGATTGCCCCATGAACATGGGATTGGCCGAGCCGCCGCCCGAAGCCGATTTTTGCAAAAAACCCGCGACCATGCCCATCCGCACCATCATCTACGAGGACAACCCCGGAATGCGGGGCGCGCTCGCCGCGCTCATCGGCGGCACCGACGGCTTCGAGCTGTGCGGCACCTTCGACAGCTGCGACCGAGTCGTCGAGGAGGCCGACGCGCTGCGCCCCGACGTGGTCTTGATGGACATCGACCTCGCCGGGCGACTGGACGGCATCGCGGGCGTCGCGCTGCTCAAAAAATCGCACCCGGGGGTGGAGGCCCTGATGCTGACCGTCTTCGACGACGACGAGCGGGTGATGGGCGCCATCCTCGCCGGGGCCAACGGCTATTTGTTGAAAAAAACGCCGCCCGCCCGGCTCCTCGAATCCATCCGCGAGGCGGTCGAGGGCGGCGCACCGATGTCGCCGTCGGTGGCGCGGCGGGCGCTGCTGCTGTTTTCCAGCCTGAAAAAAGGCCCGGCCCGGCCCGAGCTTGACACCCTGACCGACCGCGAGGCGGAGGTCCTGCGGACGCTGGCCAAAGGTTTCAGCTACAAGATGGTGGCCGCGGAGCTGGCCATCAGCATCGAGACGGTGCGGACGCACGTCAAAAGGATTTACGAAAAACTGCACGTCCATTCGTTGAGCGAGGCGGTCTCGAAGGCGTTCTTGAAATAGGCGCGGGCCGCCCGTCCCCCTTTCATGGGATTGCGCGGCGGCGGCGGGCAGCAGAGGTTTGCCGTCAGAAAGCGGCCCATTGTCGCCGCCCACAATTTTCTCACAGTCAATCTTTTGAAGATGAAAAAGCCTCCCAACTGGTGGCGCGGCCATTGCTGCCCCTGCTGTTCGCTGCCCTGTTCGGCGGTGGTGCATTCGATAAGTGATGGCTTTTTGCACGCCCGGCAAGTGAGCGGCCGTCGGGTGGCTCATTTTTAGAATTCTCATCCCCTTTTTCAACATGGAATCAATCGCCTCCTTCCATCTTTTGGCCGTCGCCCCCCTTTTCGGCGCCCTCCGGTGCTGCGCGGCGCGCGTTTCCTACCGCCCTTTGCACCGGCCTGTGGGAAAGACGACAAGAGCATTTTCGACCATTTTCCTATTTGCTTTTTCGGCGATCCGCCTGTTTTCGGCTTGCCCAGGTTTCTCCATCGCCTTTACCACGCAAGCACAGATCGACGCCTTCCCCACCAACTATCCGGGCTGCGCCACCATGCTTTACGGCATCACCATCTCCGAAAGCGTGCCGGGGAACATCACCAACCTCAACGGGTTGAGCCAACTGACCTCCATCGGCGGCCAGTTGGTCATCCAAAACAACACCGCCCTGGCGAACCTGACGGGGCTCGGGGCGCTCACGACGGTCGGCGGCAACCTCTATGTGCGCAACAACAGCGGGCTGACGAGCCTGCTCGGGCTGAACGCCCTCGCCTCGGTCGGCGCGACGGTGCAGATCAACAACAATTCCGCCCTGACGAGCCTCGCCGGGCTGAACGCCCTCGGCACCATCACGGGCGCCGGTGGTTCGGGCATGGAAATAAAAAACAACAACGTGCTGGCGAGCGTGGCGGCCTTGGGGTCGCTCACGTCCATCGGCGGCAGGCTCGACATCCAGTCGTGCCCCTTGCTGACGAGCCTCACGGGGTTCAACGCGCTGACCAGCACCCAATTCATTCTAATCGGATCCATGAACGGCCTGACTAGCCTGTCGGGACTCGAGGCGGCCGCCAGTTCTGGAGGCGTGGAAATTTCATCGAACCCGGCTCTGACGAGCATCGCCGCACTGGCCGGGGTGACCGGGCCGGTGACGACCATCAGAGTGACGTCGAACAACGCCCTCACCAACCTGACGGGGCTGAACGGGATCACCGCGACCACGGACGATTTGGCCATCTCCAACAATGCATCTTTGACGAACCTCACGGGCCTCGGCGGCATCGCATCAGTAGGGAGAGACCTCTTGATCACCGGCAATTCCGCCATGGCAAGCCTGAACG
The DNA here is from genome assembly GCA_044227705.1 of Saprospiraceae bacterium. GTDB lineage: Bacteria > Bacteroidota > Bacteroidia > Chitinophagales > Saprospiraceae > JANOQP01. Next base: position 4,932 of record JBGAWE010000028.1, on the reverse strand, counting down.
GGCTGGGCGGCCTGACCACCGTCACGAGATTCGCCAGGATAAATTCGAACAACGCCCTTTCCAGCCTGTCGGGGCTAAACTCACTGGCCACCATCGGGCAGCTGCTCGAAATCCAGTTCAACCCGGCCCTGACGAGCCTCTCCGGGTTGAGCGCGCTGACGTCCGTCGGCGGCCCGATGCGCATCTACGTCAACGCGGCATTGGCAAACCTCACAGGGCTGTCCGCGCTGACAACCGTCACCGGCAACTTGGAGATAACCTACAACAGCGCCATGACCACCTTGGCCGGGGCGACGGCTCTGACCACCGTTGCGGGGGCATTGAAGATCGAGAACAACAACGCCCTGACCAATTTGAACGGACTGGGCGCGGTGGCGACCATCGGAGGCAATCTTTCCATCAACAGCAACGCCGCCCTGTCGAGCACGGCCGGGATGGGCGCGGTGAGTTCCATCACTGGGTCGCTAGACATCAGCGGTAACGGGTCGCTGACGAGCATCGCCAGCTTGGGGCCAGTCACATCGGTGGCCGGGCTTTCCATCAACTCGAACACCGTCTTGACGAGCCTGTCGGGCCTGTCGGCCTTGACGACCGTCAACGGCAGCGTCCAGATCTTGGGGAACAACGTGCTGGCCAACCTGACCGGCCTCAACGTCGGCTCCATCACCGGCGGGCTTGAGATTTACAGCAACCCCTCGCTGTCCAACCTGACGGGCCTCGGGTCGCTCGCGTCGGTCGGCGGGGTGCTGCGCTTTTATTCAAATAGCGCGCTGACGACGCTGGCCGGGCTGGCGTCGCTGGCCTCGGTGGGGGGCCTCAAGCTCCAGCTGAACCCAGTTTTGACAAACCTGACGGCTCTGAACTCCCTCACATCGATGGGGGGCGGGCAACTTTACATTGAAGGGAACAGCGCGCTCTCCAACCTGACCGGCTTGGGCAACATCGGCCACGCGACCATGACCGGCCTCTACATCTCCGACCAGCCCAGCCTGTCGGTCTGCGAGCTGCCCAACATTTGTGCCTACCTCGACATCCCCACCAATCCGGCCACCATCTATGGCAACGCCACCGGTTGTGCCACCCGGACGCAAGTGGAGGCCGCCTGCCATCCGCCCAAAAACTGGGTCGGCGGCACCGGCAACTGGGCGACGGCCGCCAACTGGTCGCCCGCCGGAGCACCGACCTCCGGCGACAACGTGCTGCTGAACGCGGGCGACGACCCGACCATCGGGGCCGGTACGACAGCGGTGGCGAAGAGCGTCTACCTGTCCGCTGGGGCGGATCTGACCATCGCCGCCAACGGCACCTTGAACATCAACAATGCCACCGAGGACGGGATGCAACTGACCGGAACGGGGACGACCGTGACCAATCAGGGCACCATCAACCTCGGGAACACAGCCTCCGTTTTCCGGTACGGCCTGCAAGTGGCCAACGGGGCCCAGTTTTACAACCAGCTCGGCGCGACACTGACCATCAACAACGTGACCAGCACGGCCGGCAACCAGGGCCACGGCCTGTACATGACCGGTGCCAGCAGCCAATTTTCCAATGCCGGGATGCTCAAAATCGGGGCCACCGCGAGCATCTATCACGATGGCATCTACTTGGAGGCCGGGACTTTCACCACCCTTTCGACCAGTTTGGTGGAGGTCAACCGGAGCACGGCGGGCAACGGCATGACGTCGCTCATTTCTTTCACCAACAACGGCACCATCCATATTGGCAACCTGGCCGCTGTTTATGACAGGGGGATCTACATCTCGGGTCCGAAGACCATGACAAACGCCGCCGGGGCCACCTGCACCATCGACAACCTGCCGCAGAACTACCCTTACGGCAACGGCCTGTACATGGAATACGGCGGTGCTTTGTCTAATTCCGGCATTTTTCAAATCGGCAACGCCACAGCCGTCAGAGGCTTAGGCGTTTACTGCAACCCCTGCACGATCAACAATTTTGCGAGCGGCCAGATTGAGGTGAACAGGATCACAAATGGCTCCGCGCTGTACTTCTCCTACTTTGTCAATGATGTGAGCGTCGTCACCAACTCGGGCAGCCTGAAACTCGGCAACATCGCAGCCAGTTCCGGCAGCGGCATCGATGCGACAGGCTCTGTTTCCTTCAGCAACACCGCGACCGGGACGATCGAGATAAACAACTTCTCCAATACGGGCATCCTTTTTGGCGAGTATTCCACCTTTCAAAACGATGGTGCCATCCAGCTCGGCAACCTCGGGCCAATCAGCAGTTTTGGCCTCTTTGGCCAGAGTTTGGGGTCCTTTGTCAATGGGAGCAGCGGGACGCTCACCATCAACAACGTGACCACCAATGCCGCCATTTACAAATCCAGCTCGCCGTCCGTTTTTTCCAATCTCGGCAACCTCCAAATCGGCAACAGCGCCGCTGTCAACCAAGGCATCGAGGGGGCATCGGGGACCAGCGTTTCCAATGAAGGGACTGTCACCTTTGGCAATGTGACCAACGGCGGCGTCGGCAGCGACTTCACGCTCAACAATCTCAGCGGCGGCATCATCCAGACCGCCGCAAGCGGCAAGCTCAAGATACTTGGCACGCTAGACAACAAGTCGGGCGCGATCCTCACGAACAACGCAACTGGTACCATCACAGTCAACGGAACGCTCACCAACTCCGGCTCCGTCAAAGGCACCGGCACTATCGCAAACTCGGCCATATGGACCAACGGCACCGGCTCCACGCTCGCCCCGGGACAAAGCCCCGGCACCCTCACTGTCACCGGGAGCCTCAACCTGGGAAGCGCCACCTACCCGTGCGAGATCAACGGCACGACTGCCGGCTCGTTCGACGTGCTGGCAATCAGCGGTGCCGCGACCCTCACCAATGCCAGTTTGCAGGTGGTCTGGGAGTTCACGCCGGCCATCGGCAACACGTTCACCATCCTCACCTGCGGGAGCCGGGTCGGGCAGTTCGCCACCGTCAGCATCCCGGCTGTCACGGGCTTGAGCTTTGTGGTCGCCTACAACGCCACCAATGTGGTCATCACGGCCAATGCCGCCCTGCCCCTCGAGCTGTTGCGCTTTGCCGCGGTGGAAAAACCGGGCATGGGAGCCCAGCTCGACTGGCAGACCGCCTCCGAGTCCAGCCTCGAAAACTTTGACATCGAGAAGAGTACCGACGGCCGGCTTTTTGAAAAAACAGGCTCCGTCAAGGCCTACAACCGCCCGTCGGAGTACCGGTTCCTCGACGACGATTTTACCCAGTCAGCTTATTACCGGTTGAAAATCAACAACTTGGACGGGCGGGCCGAGTTTTCGACCCTCGCTTTTTTGGAAAAAAGGGTCGATGGCCAGATTGCCATCCGCTCGGATTTTGACGGGAACATCTCCATCGAAACCGACACGGAGACGCTGCTGACAACCGTCGCCGACGCCGCCGGGCAGGTGGTGAAAACAACCTCGGACAGGGGCTTCTCACTCTCCGATCTGCCGCCGGGCATCTATTTCGTCAGGGTCGAAACCGAGCGGGGCGTTTTGGGGAAACGGGTTTTAAGGCAATGAACCCTCGAGTCCCGCTGTCGGTCATAGGCCCAAAAAGCAAAAGGCAAAAGGCAAAAGCGTCGAACCCGACCTTTTGCCTTTTGGCTTTAACCTTTTGAGCTGATAGTGTGGCCCCAACAGGGCTTGAACCTGTGACCTTCGGATTATGAGTCTGCTGCTCTGACCAACTGAGCTATGGGGCCGAAGATTGGTGCGAAGGTATCAATCCCGCGCTTTTTTGAAAACCGGCACCGTCGAGCAAGGCTCCCCGAACATGATGGAAAGGGCGACGGGCTGCAGGAGCCGCGTCAGTTCGAGGTAGGCCGAGGCCGGCACCGGCCGGTCGCTGCAGCCCTTTATGACGAGGCGCTTGCCCTCGAACTTTTCAGTTTTGAAACCAGCCATCGTCTTTGAAAAATGGTGCTTCACCATTTCCTCCGGCGTCCCCTGATAAATGTCGGCGGCGAACGGGGCGGCTGCCGAAGCGACGAGCATCCACGCCCACATCGGGATGATGGCGTCGGCGGAGCAGTGGACGGCAAGGTTTTTACCCTCGTATTGGCTCCAGTCGTGGCTTTTGAGCGACTCGCGGAAGTCCTTTTCCCGCAGGATGAGGCCGCGAAAAAGCCAGCCCGCCAGGTCGAGGCCGACGATTTCGGCCTGCGGGAAAAAGTCCTCCAAGTTGATGGTGACGAGGCCGCTCTGGGCGACGCGGTTGACGAGCGGAGGCGCGGTCATGTTTTCCATGTTCTCAAAAGTCAGTTGTCGATTGGCTCGCCGACCTCGCTCTCCGCTTCTTTGAAGTCCTTCGGCTTCGGGAGGTCGGCCAAGCTGCGGATGCCAAGGTAGTCCATGAACTTGGCCGAGGTGCCGTAGAGCAGCGGCCTGCCCGGCCCCTCGCTGCGGCCGGTGATGGCGACAAGCTCCTTTTCCAACAGTTTTTGCATGGCATAGTTGCAATCGACGCCCCGGATTTGCTCCAGCTCCGACTTGCTCACCGGCTGCTTGTAGGCGACGATGGCGAGCGTCTCGAGGGCCGCCTGCGAGAGCCGCTTCTTCGTCGTCTGCCGCAGGTGGACGGCGACGGAGGGGTGGAACGCGCCCTTCGTCATGAAGTGAAAGCCGCCCGCAATCTCCACGATTTCAAACGGGAAATCGGCCGCGCGATACTTCTGCATCGAAGCCTCGATGGCGGCGTTGATTTCTTCCTCCGAGATTTCGGGCTGGAAGACCTCCTGCAAAACGGACTGTATCTCACCCATCGGGATGGGCTGCGGGGCGGCGAAGACGAGGGCTTCGATATGTTGTTGAACTTGTTCCAATACTTCCGGTGTGTTTTTTTCGAGGGCAAAAATCCGACGGCGGGCCGCCAACGGCCAACGAACGCTGTCGATTTGTGGAAAACAAATCCGGC